>WLWL01000008.1 GCA_012103605.1 Candidatus Nanopelagicales bacterium | reverse complement strand
TCAGCGAGCAATGTGCGCATCACACCGCCGACCTGGCCGGTGGCACCGACGACAGCGACGTTCACCTTCGCGGAACTCACGGTCACCGCCCCGAACCCGCGTACACGACCGCCTCCCCATCAGCGTCTAGGCCGAATGCTGAATGCAGCGCCTGCACCGCCTTCGTCGAATCGTCTACCCGTGTCACAACAGAAATACGAATCTCCGATGTCGAGATCATCTCGACATTGATGCCCGTCTCCGCAAGAGCTTGGAAAAAATCAGCAGAGACTCCGGGGTGTGAACGCATGCCCGCACCAACCAGCGAGACCTTCGCAATGTGCTCATCGACCGTCAACGACTCGAACTCAATCGCCTCTCGCCGAGCGTTGATCGCCTCCATTGCCTGCTGCACCGACCCTTGCGGACAGGTGAAGGTGACATCAGTTCGACCCGTCGTCGCCGCTGACACGTTTTGAACGATCATGTCGATGTTGATGCTGGCGTCGGCCAGAGCGCGAAAGATCGCGGACGCCTGACCCGGCTTGTCAGGAACACCGACGACCGTCACTTTCGCGTCGTTCACATCTGCGGCAACTCCGGAAATGATCGGCTGCTCCATAGCTCTTCCTTCTTCGATGGCGCGGGTGATCGCTTCAGGCGACATCACCCAGGTTCCTTCTTTCGACGAAAACGACGAACGAACGTGGATGGGTAGATCGAATCGACGGGCATACTCGACACACCGCAGGTGCAGCACCTTGGCACCCACGGCAGCAAGTTCCATCATCTCCTCATAGGTGATGAAGGGGACGCGGCGAGCAGCCGGCACCACTCGCGGGTCGGAGCTGAAGACGCCGTCGACGTCGGTGTAAATCTCGCAGACATCAGCGTTCAGGGCGGCCGCCAGCGCGACCGCCGTCGTATCGGAGCCACCTCGCCCGAGAGTGGTGATGTCCTTGGAATCTTGTGCAACACCCTGGAAGCCCGCCACGATCGGGATAGCGCCCTCGGCAAGAGCCTCGCTGATCCGCCCAGGAGCAACATCGATGATCCGCGCGGCACCATGAGCCGAGTCGGTGATCAACCCCGCTTGCGATCCGGTGTAACTGCGGGCCTCAGCGCCTAGGTCATGGATCGCCATCGCGAGCACCGCCATGGAGATCCGCTCGCCAGCGGTCAAGAGCATGTCGAGTTCCCGACCCGGCGGCAGCGGTGAGACTTCATTAGCAAGGTCGAGCAACTCGTCCGTGGTGTCCCCCATCGCGGAGACCACGACGACGACCTCGTCACCGGACTTTTTGGTGTCCACGATCCGTCGCGCCACCCGCTTCACGCTGGTGGCGTCGGCGACGGACGAGCCGCCGTACTTCTGGACAATCAAAGACACAAAGCCACAGCCTACGGCCGGCCACCGGCGGCAGAACTAATGCTCCCGAAAGCCCCAATACAAGAGCCCGGAGTAGGCAATGACGAAACTCGACCCAAACGCCAGGTAGAGCCATCGCATGAAGGTCCACTGCTCCTCCGCGGGCAGGAAGACTGTGAGCAGCGTCATCAGACCGCCTCCGAGGATCATCACCGCGGCCGCCCCACGAATTCCCGGGCGATCGGCTCGCCGCACCAACCACATCTGACCGGCGAGAGCCACCAAGCAGGCTCCCACCATCCGCAGGGCCCACTCGGCTTCTACCGACGCACGCATGCCCAGGGCCTCCGCGAACCAGGCGGGAAGCACCAGAAGCGCCACCGAGGAAAATGCGAAGACGAGTGCGCCGGCGGCCAGAACGCCTCTGATGTAGCGAACGTCGTCCACGACCCGCACGCTAGCGAGGAACGACCCCTGAGGTGGCACTTCGACGCGACGTCGGGAAGTATTCCCCCGTGAGTACTCGGGCTCCGGAAAGCGACGCTGCGCCCGTCGACCGCACCCCCAGCGCACGTAAGGGTGTGTGGCTCGCGATCGCGGTCGCCATCGGCTGGTTGATGATTTCGAGTTGGGCTGGGCCCCTGGCCGGACAGCTGTCCCAGGTGCAGGAGAACGACAACGCCGCCTTCCTTCCCTCCTCCGCCGAGTCAACGCTCGTCGCCGAGGAGCAGGCCCAGTTCGCCGACAGCACGGCCATCCCGCTTCTGGTCGTGGTGTCCAAGCCAGACGGCGGCCAATTCACGGCGGCGGATCAACAAGCCATCGGCGAACTCATTCAACAGATTCCCGATCTGCAGGTGCCCGACGGAGACCAGGTCTCGGCGTATCTCGATCCGGTACCGCTCATTCCGATTCCATCCGAGGACGGCGACGCTGTCTTGATCAACGTTGCTGTCAACGGTGATCGCGGATCCGCGCTTCTGGATAACGGTGAGATTGCTTTCCTCGGCATCGTCGACGTGATTCGAGAAGCGGCCGCCGCCTACCCCGACCTTCAGGTGAACGTCACAGGACCGGGTGGCTTCCTCGCCGATCTCATCGAAGTTTTCGGGGCCATCGACACCACCCTGCTCATCGCAACCGCACTCGTGGTCGCGATCATCCTCATCTTCGTTTACCGCAGTCCCTTCCTCTGGCTCATTCCGCTCATTGCCGCGGGTATCGCGCTGTCGACGGCGAGCGCGCTCGTCTACATCCTCGCTGACAATGACGTTGTTGTTCTCAACGGCCAAAGTCAAGGCATCTTGACGGTGCTCGTCTTCGGCGCGGGGACCGACTATTCACTCCTCCTCGTCAGCCGCTATCGGGAAGAACTGCATCGGCATCGACTGCACACCACGGCTATTCGTCGCGCTCTTCGAGGCACCGTCGAGCCCATTGTCGCCTCGGGAGCAACGACCTCCATCGGACTCATGTGCTTGCTGCTGAGTGAGTTGAACTCCAACAAGTCGACCGGGCCGGTAGCAGCGATCGGCATTGTGGCCGCGGTGATCGTGATGCTCACTTTCCTCCCGGCCCTTCTCGCGATTCCTAGTTTTGTGCTACCGATCCTCGCCTTCCTGGTGCCCACGATCATCGGCCTCGCCATCGGTTTCCTCGTTGATGTTCCACTCACCCCCTTCCTGGCAGCCGGCGGACTATTCGCTGCGATAACGATCGCCGGCTGGATCGTCTTCGGCATCGCTCGGGTCAGGGGCAAGGGACCCTTCACTCGTGAACGCTTCCCCTCGGGTAGTTGGGCGTTCTGGCCTCGCACGCCACGTTTCGGGCAAGAAGACATCAAGATGTCCGGTCTGTGGGCGAAGATCGCCGGCAGCGTGGGGCGTCGACCGCGAGTCACCTGGATCGCAACAGCCCTGGTGCTGCTGTTCCTCGCAGGCTTCAGCACCACGCTGAAAGCAGACGGGGTCGCGACCTCGGAATCGTTCGTCAACGCCGAAGAAGTGGACTCCGTCATCGGGCAGGAGATTCTGGTCGAGAACTTCGCCGCCGGGCTCGGGAGCGAGACGCTGATCACCGCCAACGCCGATGCTGCGGTCGACGTCCTGGAAGCGGTTGAGGCGACGGAAGGAATCGACCGCGTCGTGTGGCAGACCGACCTACCACCGGGCGCTCCGGGGCAGATGATGGCCGAGCCCACCGTCGTGGATGGTCGGGTGCTCTTGCTAGCGACCCTGACCGCTCCTCCCGATTCAGACGAAGCCGAGGTCCTCATCGGCGAACTACGCGAGGACCTCGCAGGGATTCCAGGGGCCGACGCACGCGTCGGCGGACCGACCGCAGTCGCCTACGACATCGACCAAGCGAACCTTCGCGATCGCAACGTCATCATTCCGCTGGTTCTGTTCGTCATCTCCATCATTTTGATCATCTTGCTCCGGTCCCTTGTCGCTCCTTTGCTCTTGATCGGCACCGTCATCTTGTCTTTCTTCGCGACGTTGGGTGCCTGCGCTATCGCCTTCAACCACATCTTCAACTTCCCCGGAGCCGACGCGTCGTTCCCGCTTTTCGCGTTCGTCTTCCTCGTTGCTTTGGGCGTCGACTACAACATCTTCCTGATGACCCGAGTGCGGGAAGAGTCAAAAACGATCGGAACACGGCCCGGCATCCTGCGGGGACTCACCGTGACCGGCGGAGTCATCACCAGCGCTGGCATCGTTCTCGCCGCCACTTTCCTGGTACTCGGAGTTCTTCCGCTCGTAGCCCTCCGTCAAGTCGGCTTCGCCGTCGCCCTCGGCGTGCTGATCGACGCGTTTATCGTCAGGACCACCCTGGTGCCGGCTCTGGCCTACGACATCGGCCGCAAAGTGTGGTGGCCGAGCGCGCTGGCGCGGGCCGAACAGCCCACCGATCAGCCGGAGTCGCAGCCGGTCGGCTGAGTATCGCGCACGAGTCGAGAGACCAACTGACCCGACGACTCCTGCTCCTGACCCTCCGCGAAGATCAACGCCACCTGATCAGAGAGCCCAAAAAGATCGGGGACCGGTACCGCCCGATAGAACGGCTCCTCGGCATCGAAGAAGGTTTGATTCACTAGAGGCTGAGGCGCCAGGAACTCCGAGGCTGACTCCGACGCTCGCGCCATGTACTCCTGCCATGCATTGTTGTGGTCAAGGTATGCCTGCCGGGCACGTTCGATGTCCGTGTGCCAGATGGCAATGGGCAGACCCGACACGTCGGCTCCCGCTGCAGCGATGTCTTGCTCTGCATCCGCAGCCAGGCCGCGAAGTTCGGCGTCGAGCTTTCGCTGCTGGCCCTCGCCACCGTGATCCTCGAAGGCAGCCGCAGTCGCTCCCTGGAGATCCTGCATGACCTGCTCTGAGGCCTCGACTCGTTCGAGGAAGTTCTCCATTTCGACGTTGCGCCACACCGCGTCCGCCAACACCACCATGCCGGCCAAGATCGTGAGCGTGAAGGCGACGGCGCCTGCCGCCCACGGAACCCACGGTCGGTGAATCCACGACTCGTGCCCGGTTCTGGCCGCCGAATCCGCTCCAGCGGCCTGCTCGGGTGCCCGATAGCCCTCCATGTTGACCATTGTGCGTCACTTTGTTACCTATCTCGTGCCCGGCCCGAAGCACGGGGCATTACGGTTGTGCGCCGTGAGCGTGGAAACTTCCCTGGGATGGCGCGCGCGCTACGACGCGCTCGTCCTCGATCTGAGGCGCCAACTCTCGGCACTTCCCCCCGGCCAGCCGCTACGGCTCGCGAAATCCACATCCAACCTGTTCCGTCCTCGCGAGAATTCTGCGGCCGGCCGATTGGACGTGACGGCGTTCGACGGGGTCCTTCATGTCGATCCCGACACGAATACCGCCGAGGTGCTCGGCATGACCACCTACGAGCACCTCGTCCAGGCGACGCTTCCCTACGGCCTGATGCCCCTGTGCGTTCCCCAGTTGAAGACGATCACCCTGGGTGGGGCCGTCACCGGCCTCGGTATCGAAAGCGCGAGCTTCCGCAGCGGCCTGCCGCACGAGTCCGTGATCGAGATGGACATCCTCACCGGCGACGGAGACGTGCTGACCATCACGCCCCAGGCGAACGATCCCCACCGTGACCTCTTCTTCGGCTTCCCCAACTCTTACGGATCACTCGGGTACGCGCTCCGATTGAAGATCGAGCTCGAGCCGACCAAGCCCTTCGTTCACCTACGCCACCTGAGGTTCGATGCTGCGGAAGCGATGACGGCGGCGATGACCACCATCAGCGCCGCCATGGAGTACGACGGAATCCGAGTCGACTTTCTTGATGGGACAGTCTTCACCCCGTCGGAGCAGTATCTGACCCTCGGCGAGATGGTCAGTCGACTTCCCGCCGGAATGTCGATTAGCGACTACACCGGCATGGGCATCTACTACCGGTCCATCCAAGAGAAGTCACAGGACGTCGTCACGATTCACGATTACCTATGGCGCTGGGACACCGATTGGTTCTGGTGCTCGCGAGCGTTCGGTGCGCAGAAGCCGGCGATTCGACGTTGGTGGCCGAAGTCCAAACTCCGCAGTGATGTCTATTGGAAGTTCATCGCTCTTGATCGCAAATACGACTTCTCGTCGCGCACCGATGCGCTCCGGGGGCGACCGCCACGTGAGCATGTGGTGCAGGACATCGAGGTTCCGGTGGACGCACTGCCGGAGTTTCTCGACTTCTTCCACGAAGAAGTAGGGATCGAGCCGATTTGGGTTTGTCCTCTGCGGCAACGCGACCCCGATGCTCGGTGGCCGTTGTACGAGTTTGACCCGCGCAAGCTTTACGTGAATGTCGGCTTCTGGTCCACTGTGCCACTCTCCGATGGCGACGACCCAAGCGACGGTCGAGTGAACAGGCGAATCGAGCAGAAAGTCATCGAACTCGATGGACGCAAGTCCCTGTATTCGACGGCCTTCTACGACAAGGACACCTTCTGGTCGATCTACGGCGGACACGAGTACGAGCGCCTGAAGAAGGAGTACGACCCCCACGGGCGACTGTTGGGTCTTTACGAGAAAGTGGTGGAGCAGCGATGAAACTCGCGGATGCGTTTTCGAAGATCATTACACCCGATCGACGGGTGAGTTTTCGCGCATACGACGGATCGAGTGTGGGACCGCAGGACAACGACGTCATCCTGGAGATTCGCAGCCCCCGCGCAGTGCAATTCCTCGCCGGGGCTCCCTCACAACTCGGGCTCGCACGCGCGTACGTCAGCGGCGATCTTGAGATCATCGGCGACGCCTACACCGCCCTCAGCCGGCTGTTTCCCCTCGATACCTCGCACCTGTCATGGCGGGACAAGCTCGAATTGGCCAAGACGTTCGGCCCGCAGGCCTTAAAACGCCCCGCACCGCCGCCCCAGGAACGCCGCTTGCGAGGACGCCGGCACTCCAAGGGCCGCGACGCGGAGGCGATTCATCACCACTACGACGTTTCCAATCGCTTCTACCGCTGGGTCCTGGGGCCATCCATGGCCTACACGTGCGCGGTTTTCCCCGATGCCGATGCCTCCCTCGAGGTCGCACAGGAGGAGAAGTTCGACCTGGTCTGCCGCAAGCTCGGACTCCGTCCGGGGATGCGCCTGCTGGATGTGGGTTGTGGCTGGGGAGGCATGGTCTTGCACGCGGTCAAGAACTACGGGGTCACCGCGATCGGCGTCACTTTGTCGGCACAACAAGCAGAGTGGGGTCAGCAGGCGATTGCCGATGCAGATCTCGAAGGGCAAGCCCAGATTCGCTTCAGCGACTACCGCGACGTGCCGGAATCAGAATTTGACGCCGTCTCGTCCATCGGACTCACCGAACACATCGGCCGCGAGAACTATCCGTCGTACTTTTCTTTCCTCTACAGCAAGATTCGTGAAGAGGGTCGGATGCTTAACCACACCATCACTCGACCCAACAACGACGAGCCGTCTCACTACCGAACAAGTTTCATCAACCGGTACGTCTTCCCAGACGGAGAACTGTCCGGGCCCGGCTACATCATGAGCGCAATGAACGACGCCGGTTTCGAGATACGGCATGAGGAGAACCTGCGCGAGCATTACGCGATAACCCTGCGTCATTGGTGCGAAAACCTCGAGGATCACTGGGACGAGGCCGTCGCCGAAGCGGGATTGGGTACCGCTCGGGTCTGGCGCCTCTACATGGCAGCCTCGCGGCTCGGCTTTGACCTCGACACCATCCAGCTGCACCAAACTCTTGGCGTCAAGTTGGGGCCTGGCGGATCATCCGGTATGCCCCTTCGTCCTGACTTCACTCGCGCAGCAAGCCTGGCTGGCGCCGGCATCTAGGGGTCAGTGCGCCGCCGTTTGCTCAGGCGTGAAGCGGTGACGGTGCGGACACGTTCAGACCACCATCGGCCACCAGGGTCGTTCCGGTGATGTAGTCGCCGGCTGGTGCGGCGCAGAAAGCCACGAGTTCCGCCACCTCCTGGGGTGTTTGCAAGCGACCTGCAGGTACGACGGTTGCCACCTGCGCCGGATCGATGCCGTAGCGCTCCATGGCTTCTGTGTGAACGATGCCCGGCGCGACCGCTACGGCTCGGACCCCGCGTGATGCCCATTCCGCAGCCCAGGTGCGGACCAAAGACTCCACGGCCGCTCTCGATGCACTCGAGTGAGTCATGCCCGGCATTCCTTGGCTCGGTGTCATCGTGATGCACACGACTTTGCCGTAGCCGTTCGCAAGCATCGACAGCGACGCCGCTTGTGTTGTCAGGTACCAGGTGGCGTCGAGATTCAAACGCATGACCGCTCGAAAGCCTTTGGGTGTGATCTGCTCGGCTGCGGAGATGAACTGACCACCCGCGTTGTTCACCAGAATGTCCAACGGGCCTTCCGCCAGGATGCGCTGCAACGCGTCGTCTACCTGATCGCTCTCGCGCACGTCCGCGACAACGGTCTCAATTGATCCTGGTGCAGCCATGCTCTGCGTCTGCTCAAGAGAGGTTTCCGTCCGACCGAGGACAAAGACTTTCGCTCCCCGGGCACTCAACGTGAGGGCACAGGCTCGTCCGATACCGGTCCCTCCGCCAGTCACCAGTGCCGTCCGACCGGCAACGGACAGAGCCTCGGGCAGATCGGTCACATTCCCGCCTCAACCAAAATGTGTCGCGCGTCTTCGGCAGAAAGTTCGACGTACTCGCCCGCGCTCCCGATCGTCACCGAATCTTCAAGGCGACGAGCCTTCACGTCGGCGCCCGGGATGGCACCCACTCGTCTGAGCTTTGCCATCGACCCCTCATCGGTCTGCAGGGTCTCCGCCAACCGTCGGACCCGCACCCGCTTCAGATCTTCGGTCACAGCATCAGGGAGCGGCAGTAGTCCCTGCAGCCCTGCCACAACGTCGCTCGCGCCCGGATCTAGTTCCGCAAGGCCGGGTATCGGATTTCCATACGGACTGACCGATGGGTGATCGAGCAGGTCGAGGATTCGCCTCTCCACGGCGTCGCTCATCACGTGCTCCCAACGGCAGGCTTCGGCATGCACGTCCTCCCAGGGCATGGCGAGGATTTCCACCAGCATGCATTCCGCAAGTCGATGTTTCCTCATCACGCGCACCGCCTGTTGCTCGCCCGTGCCCGTCAATTCGAGATGTCGATCCTGGTCGACGGTGACCAGACCGTCACGCTCCATTCGCGCCACCGTTTGCGAGACGGTGGGGCCACTTTGACCAAGGCGTTCGGCAATCCGGGCCCGCATGGGGGTGATGCCTTCTTCTTGGAGCTCATAGATGGTCCGCAGATACATCTCGGTGGTATCGATGAGGTCGCTCACGCTGCTCCCTGCGCTCTTTCCCGGCGGAACACCAAGGGTGGTCGTTCCAACCGTACCGGGGCAGAAGTCACCCGTCCTGCGATCGGGACGGCGACCACCTACGGTTGACAGGTGCCAGCCGTCCTGTGGTTTCGCCGCGACCTCCGGCTACTCGACAACCCCGCACTGTTGGCGGCGGTCGAGTCCGCCCGTGCTGATGGCGATGGCCGGGTCGTCCCGCTTTTCGTTATCGATCCGCACCTCTGGGAACCCGCCGGGCCTAGTCGCCAGGAGTACCTCGTGGACTCTCTGGACCATCTCGGTGCCGCCATCGAGCGTCAATTGCTCATCCTGCATGGAGACCCGGTCGATCTCGTCCCCCACGTTGCGCGCACCGCGGGAGCGGACACCGTCCACATCGCCGCGGACTACGGCCCTTACGGGTCTGCCCGCGACACCGCTGTCCACAGCGCACTGGAAGCCATCGGCGTTCGTCTCGTCAGGACCGGTTCTCCCTACGCGATCGCTCCCAGCCGCGTGACCAAACAAGATGGCACTGCCTACCGCGTCTTCACACCCTTCTATCGAGCCTGGCTCTCCCACGGCTGGCGAACACCGGCAGCCGAACCACCCGGCGACATCGACTGGTGGATGCCTCTGGAATGCGAGGGTCACCCCACGTTCGAGTCCACCGGGATCGACCTGCCCGAGGCCGGCGAAGAAGCGGCATGGAAACGATGGGCGCACTTTCACGCCTCCGGCCTATCCACCTACGACGAGGGCCGCAACCGTCCTGATCTCGACGGCACCAGCGCCATGAGCCACCACCTGAAGTACGGGGAGATCCATCCGCGCTCGATCCTCGCCGAACTAACGGACGCCGATGACGGCTTTCGTCGCGAGATCTGTTGGCGTGAGTTCTACGCCGACGTCCTGCATCAACGGCCGGACTCCGTTCGTGCATCGCTGGACGCGCGCTACGACTCGGCTATGCGGTGGGTAGACGACGAGGAGGCCTTCGATGCCTGGGCGCACGGACGAACGGGATTCCCGTTCGTCGACGCCGGCATGCGCCAACTTCGGGCCGAAGGGTGGATGCACAACCGCGTTCGCATGGTGGTGGCGAGTTTCCTCGTCAAAGACCTCCACCAACCGTGGCAACGGGGTGCGGCTGAATTCATGCACTGGCTACGCGATGGGGATGTCGCGAGTAACACCCATGGGTGGCAGTGGACGGCCGGGTGTGGCACCGACGCGTCCCCCTTCTATCGAGTGTTCAATCCGATCTCTCAGGGCTTGAAGTTCGATCCGCACGGCGACTACGTGCGCCGGTACATTCCCGAACTTCGCCACCTCACCGGCAAGACGGCCCACGAGCCGTGGGATGTTCTCGGGGGCTACGACCACGGCTATCCCGAGCCGATCGTCGATCACAAGGCCGAGCGCGAAGTCGCCCTCGCTGATTTTGCGGCGATCAAGAAGGGATAAGGCTCGGCACGCGGCTGCCGATACTCCTCGGCGCGTAGGGTTCCATCGTGCCGACGATCGCTGTGCTGTCGATGAAGGGTGGAGTGGGCAAAACCACCCTGGCCCTCGGACTGGCCAGCGCTGCATGGAACCGCCATTGGCGCACACTCGTCGTCGACCTCGATCCGCAGGCCAACGCATCCATGGGCGTCGGGCTGATGGATCCGGCGTTGACCGTGGGCGACGCTCTCGCCGATGGCAGGCCGGGTGTCGCCGCGGAGGCGATAGTGCCGAGCACCTGGGGGCGGGGCACCGACGTCTTACCGTCTGAACCAGCCGTCGAGCACCGAGTCGCCGAAGCTGCACCGGGATCCGAACAGCGCCTGCGTACCGTGCTTGCAGGGATCGGACACCGCTACGAACTCGTTGTTATCGACTGCCCTCCGTCCCTCGGTGAGATGACCCGAAATGCACTCCATGCTGCGTCTGGGGCAGTGGTTGTCACCGAGCCTGGTTACTTCGCCCTCCGAGGCGCACAGCAGGCTGTCGAAGCGATCGACCTGGTGCGTGAATCCACCAATCGAACTCTCGCGGCACCGACGATCGTGCTGAATCGGATGCGATCAACCGTTGCCGAGCACCGTCATCGCGCGCAAGAGCTCCGCGCGTACTTCGATCGACAGGTCAGTGACGTCGAGATTCCCGAACGAAACGCCATTGCCCAGGCAGAGGGAGCTGGTATGCCGATTCACGAGTGGGACTCACCTGCCGGCCGTGAACTATCCGAACGCTTCGACACTCTTCTCGATCGACTCTTTCCAGGAGGAATGCGATGAGTCCGAATTTCGATCCTGCACCTCGGCCCGCACTGCGCAAGGCGCCGGACGCGAACGTTCATCCCACGACCCACGTCGCGTCAGCGCATACCGGCGATGCGGTTCTCGAGGGCAAGAAGGTAGCCATCCAGACAACCATCCCCAAGCAGTTGCGTAAACAGTTGCGGCGGTCCGCGAAGAGCGCGGGAATATCCATCGACGAGTTCGTCACCATCGCTCTCGCGAACGAGATTCGACGCCGGTCCGACTAGCGCGTTACGGACTGAGCCTCTCGACCCGCCAGTTTCCTGCCTCGGCAAGGGAGCCTTGGCCGACGAAGCGCAGACGATCGTGCAGGCGTGAGGGGCGGCCTTGCCAGAACTCGATCGTCGTGGGACGCATAAGCCAGCCACCCCACGATTCGGGTAGGGGGACCTCGCTGCCCGGGGGGTACTTCTCGTGCAGCGCCGTCCACTGCTCGTCTAGCACTCGGCGGGACTCGATGGGTGTCGATTGGTCGCTCGCCCATGCACCCAACTGCGATTCGTGTGGACGTGATCTGAAGTACTCAAGCGTTTCGTCTCGGGGAATCTCTTCTGCTCGTCCGCAGACAACGACCTGCCGGTGCTGGGCAAACCACGGGAAGGTCACCGACGCGTTCGGGTTGGCATGTAACTCTCGAGACTTCCGAGAGGTCAAGTTGGAGAAGAACACGAACCCGCGCTCATCAACCCCTTTTAACAGCACCGTTCGAGTACTGGGAGCCGCATCGGCGTCCGCTGTCGCCAACACCATCGCGTTGGCTTCGGTGACTCTCTCGTCGTGCGAAGCGGCGGCGAACCACTCCTGAAATTGCTCCAGTGGCGTGGATGCCAGGTCGGAGACGTCGAGGGTGCCTTCGGTGTAGGAAACCCGCATATCCGCCGGGCTGACCGGCGAATCGGGTGATCCCTGCATATCCGCATCCCATCATGGATTCGCAGGTGTTGAATAGGGCCCTCGACTCAGGAGGAAGAAATGCGAGAGTTCGTCCCGGGCTTAGAGGGCGTGATTGCCTTCGAGACACAAATTGCCGAGCCTGATCGCGGGGGCGGCGCCCTGCGGTACCGCGGCGTCGATGTCGCCGACCTGGTCGGCCGGGTGTCCTTCGGCAATGTGTGGGGTCTGCTGGTGGACGGTGAGTTCAACCCGGGGATACCGCCGGCGGAACCATTCCCGATACCGATTCATTCCGGTGATGTGCGCGTGGATGTTCAATCCGCTATCGCCATGCTCGCTCCCGCCTGGGGTTTGCAACCGATTCTGGATATCGATGACGACACCGCGCGTGAGAATCTCGCTCACGTGTCGGTGATGGCGCTGTCCTTCGTTGCGCAATCTGCGCGGGGTCTGGGGCAGCCGATGGTCCCGCAAGCAGAAATCGATCAAGCGAATACCGTTGTCGAGCGATTCATGATCCGTTGGCGGGGAGAGCCGGATCCCCGTCATGTCGAGGCGATCGACTCGTACTTCGTTGTCGCCGCCGAGCACGGCTTGAACTCCTCCACCCTCACCGCCCGGGTCAGCGCATCGACCGGAGCCGACGTCGCAGCGGCGATTTCTGGAGCTATCGGAACCATGAGCGGCCCACTCCACGGCGGAGCGCCGGCACGCGTGCTCTCGATGATCGAGGAAGTCGAAAACAGTGATGACGCTGCCACCTTCGTTCGACAAACACTCGATGCCGATAAGCGTCTCATGGGCTTCGGTCATCGCGTGTATCGCGCTGAGGATCCCCGCGCGCGAATCCTGCGCGATGTGGCTCGGGACCTGGGGGCCCCTCGGTACGAGGTCGCAGCGGCGCTCGAGCGCGAAGCTCTAGCGCAACTCCGGGAGCGACGGCCCGACCGCGCACTCGCGACGAACGTGGAGTTCTGGTCCGCCGTGATTTTGGATTTCGCCGAAGTTCCGCCGGAGATGTTCACCTCGATGTTCACCTGCGCCCGGATCGCCGGCTGGAGCGCCCACATTCTCGAGCAGAAGAGAACCGGACGACTGATTCGGCCATCTGCGCGCTATGTAGGGCCCAAGCCCCGGCGGCCCGATCAGGTCGAGGGCTGGGACCCCGTCATGGTGCGGCCATCCTGGCTGGTCCCCGACGACGACTCCTAGACGCAACACGGGATACTTACGCTTCATCTCTCTACTTTCGAAAGCAGGACCAGTGTCTGACGGCATCCGTATCCCCACCGAACTTCTGCCCGCCGATGGGCGCTTCGGGGCCGGCCCCTCCAAGGTGCGCCAAGCCCAAGTGGACGCGCTTGCCGGGGTCTGGCAGACCTACCTAGGGACGTCGCACCGTCAAAAGGCCGTCAAATCCGAAGTTGCCCGACTGCGATCGGGTCTGAGAGATCTGTTCGCGCTCCCCGACGGCTACGAGGTGGTCCTCGGAAACGGAGGCTCGACGGCGTTTTGGGACATTGCGACGTTCGGGCTGCTCGACGACCGAGCACAGTTTCTCTCGTTCGGTGAATTCGGCGCGAAGTTCGCCTCAGGTGCCGCGAAGGCTCCCCACCTCGGCGAACCGACGATCATCACCGCTGATCCCGGCACCGCTCCGGCGTTCACGGCGGAAGCCGGAATCGACGCGTACTGCTCTCCGCACAACGAGACATCGACCGGAGTCATCGTGGCTCCACGCCGAGTCGCCGGGGCAGACACCGATGCGCTCATGCTCGTCGACGCGACATCGGGGGCTGGCGGACTTGATGTCGAAGCAGCTGAGTTCGACGTCTACTATTTCGCTCCCCAAAAGTCGTTCGGCTCTGACGGGGGCCTCTGGATCGCCCTGATGTCCCCTGCAGCTCTGGCCCGGTCGGAACGCATCAAGGCCTCCGGACGCTGGATTCCCGATTTCCTCGACCTCGAAACCGCAGTCGATAACTCGCGCAAAGACCAGACGTACAACACGCCCGCACTCGCGACGATTTTCCTGATGGCCGAGCAGGTTGACTGGTTCAACGACAACGGTGGTCTGGCGTGGTGCACAGGTCGCACGGCTGAGTCGTCCGGAGTTCTGTATGACTGGGCAGAAAGCACCGACATTGCCACCCCCTTCGTGAGCGAGCCGGAGCATCGCTCCTCGGTCGTTGTGACGATCGATATCGACGACGCCATCGACGCCACTGCTATCACCGGTGCTCTTCGCGCGAACGGCATCCTCGATACCGAGCCCTACCGCAAGCTCGGCCGAAATCAGCTCAGAATTGCGGTCTTCCCGGCCGTCGAGCCCGATGACGTTCGCGCCCTGACGGGTTGCCTCGACTACGTCATCTCACAACTCGCGTGACATCGTCGCCCGATCCCGGGCGTCGGCCGCACCTCGATCGGATCACGTGGATCACGTATCTGCAACTGTCGCTGTTCGCCTTCTTTCTCTACGGGTTCGGAGCCACTCAGGCTCTGCTGCGTGACGAGCAGGGCACCTCGCGCACCATCGCGTCGCTCCACGCCATCGTCTTCGCCGCAGCGAACGTGATTGCCGGGCTGCTGATTCCTCGCCTGATGGAGCGCTGGGGTCGCGGTCGCGTCATTCGGTACGCGGTCATCGTGATGAGCCTCGGAATCGCCGTCTACACAGCACCCTTCGGCCTACCCGCGAGCCTGATCGGGACAGCCCTGGTGTCGTGCGGAGGGGTGTCGTTAGTGGCAACCGCCAGCGCCTTCATTCTGGACTACCAGGGGTCAGCCGGACCCGCCGCGCTGACGCAGGCGAACGCTCTTGCCGCGCTCTTCGGTTTCTTCGTCCCCCTCATCATCGGCCTCACGACCGCGCTGGCCTGGGGTTGGCGCATCGGGCTGTGGGGTCTCATCGTCGCCCTCCTGGTGACCGAGCTTGTTCGCGGCCGGCAGCCGCAAACGCCCCGTCTTCAGCTTGCGCAGGCTCCCCGGCCACAGCGCCCCACCACGGCCGGACACTTCGGAAACGATCACTCACCGATGCCCCGACGTTTCTATTGGTCTCTGGGCGTCGTCGGTCTTCTCCTCGCAACTGAATTCACCTTGACGCTGTGGAGCGCGGACCTCTTGCGCGAGAGAGCAGGGTTGGGTCCCGCCGCTGCTGCCGCCAGCCTCGCGGCCGTGACCGGTGGAATGTTTCTCGGACGCATCGTCGGTAGCCGACTCGCGCAAACATGGAGCGTCGATCGCCTGCTCATCTCCTCCATCGTGCTGACGCTTTCCGCCTTCTTCGTCGCCTGGACCTTCACCCGTGCGTGGATGATCGTGACGGCGCTCTTCGTTGTTGGCCTCGGCATTGCGGTCCACTGGCCCATCGGTGTCTCGCGCGCTGTCGCAAGCTCCGGGGGAAGGATCGATCGCGCCTCCGGCTTGTCATCTGTGGCAGCCGGGGTGGCCGGAGGCATCGCACCGTTCGTTCTCGGCGTGCTGTCCGATCAGATCGGCTTCCACCTGGCCTTCCTCACGGTTCCGGTGCTCCTTGCGACCGCACTGGCACTCCTGCTCATCAGGCCGGTCACGACCACCACACCGGCACCACAACCAGAACCAGAACCAGAACCAGAACCAGAACCAGAACCGATGAACGATGACGCGCTACCGCATCTCACGAGAGATGATCCGGCGGGCGCATCGCCGCCAGAACCCACCACGGCGGATCGACCCGCAGCAGACGATCGTCCTCCTCGCTCGCAATAAGCAGCCCGGTTCCATCCGACGTCCAGGTGATCGCTTCGCCCTGCACTTGACGTGGCAATGCGAAGGTGGCGAGCTTTCTTCCCGGCGGCAGGCCCACATAGAAGTGGACGTCCAGATAGTCCCGAAGGACGTAACCCCGTTCGTCCCGATGTATCGCGCCATCCGTGGTCAACGGACCGACATCGTCGAGTCGCTCAGCACGAGCCACGGTGCGACTCAAAGGGACCGAATACAAGCCCCCGGTGGCGAGTTGCCACGTCGCCACCCACACCGAGCGACCACTGACCATCAAGGTCTCGGCGTTGTGTGGTCGATCGGGATAGGTGAAGTCCCAGGACTTCACCCGACGCGACCGCGTCCCCAGCGTCTTCGGCTCCCACACTCGATGGAGCGTGACGAAAGGCCAGGAGTC
Organism: Candidatus Nanopelagicales bacterium; assembly: GCA_012103605.1. Taxonomy (GTDB): domain Bacteria; phylum Actinomycetota; class Actinomycetes; order S36-B12; family S36-B12; genus S36-B12. The sequence goes on along the minus strand of WLWL01000008.1, from coordinate 20,152 downwards.
ACGGTTGTCGCCGATATCTCCAACCCAGAGGGCGGCTCGCCCACGCGCACTTCTCGTACTCGCCAGCGCCTCGAAATCACGGGCCTGCACCCCCCGCAGACGCAGTTCCGACACGGTGTCGCAGGTCTCGAGATCAAGAGCGTAAAGACGGGCGGCATCGGAGGAGTCATTGTGAACCCACACGACGTTCTCGTGCATCAACGATGCGGCCATACCGCTGATCTCCGTCAAACGTCGATCATCGAATCGGCACACCTCGGTCCACGGCAGTTCCTGCTGCGCTGACGCTGGAGCGGCGACAGACAGCGCCGTCATGATCGCCGCCGTCATGATCGCGATTACTCGTGATGCAGCCGCTTTTCTTGGCGTCGCTCCCACGATCAATGTCATCGGGCGATGAAGGCCGCGAGCACCACAGCACCCACCGCTACTGCCAGCACCGCGAGAGTGATGATGCGTCGAGTCCGAGGGTCCACAACGCATCAGCCTACGATCCGGCACGCACGGTCACTGCACACATCCAACGCAACAGACTTCCCATATACGAGCCAGCCATAATGGAGATGATGACCGACAAGACTCAGCCCCGTACTTCGTTGTCACCTGACGAGACCGCCATTCCCGCGGTGGCCACCGGCACGATTCTCTGGGTCGTCGCGTGGGTGATCCTGTCGATCACATCCGGAGTCGACCAAGGCGCATCGAGCGTGTGGTGGTGGGCGGTCGCGGCAGTGGGGACACTCACCGGCGCTATTGGCCTCGTGTTTTTCCGGTGGCGACGGTCTCGACTACAAGCGCGTTGATCACAGATCGTCGGCGGCGGGTTCGAGTACCTCGGAATGGGCACCGCAGCCGTACGCCAAAGACACCAAACGACCATCGGCTGGAGCGAACTGGTTGGAACACACCCCGAACGAGCGTGACAGTGGACCCGCGACACTCACGACGAAGCCACACGTCGCGCACTTTTTCGACGCCGCTTCGGCCATTTCTGAGGTGGGACCGAAATCCCCGTCATCCCACCTGTCCGCCGCCGAATCACGACCGGCGATCGACAGCACTCGCGCTCGACCAAGGCCCGCTTCCCAACCGGTCCATCCTCGCGGCTCGTCACGATCGATGATCGCGTCGATTTCGTCTGATCCGCTCACGCCAGGGACGAGTCGGGCATCGTCCGCAGGTGTGGGGAGAACGTCACCTACCCCGAGGTCGCCCGGGCGGATGCGATCGCTCCAGGGCACCCACTCCGGAGCCACCAGGGACTCGGGCCCCGGCAGCAGGACGATTTCGCAGATAGTCGCGGCTTTCCCCCGCGGCACACGTGACACGCTCACGGCCCATTGCCAGCCGACGTACGCCGGGTCGTCGCAGGCGAAGGTGTGGGTTCCGAATCTCTCTGATTCCATGGCGAAACCGAGGTAAGAGCCCACGAGTCGAGCTCCCATTTCATCGACGACAGCATCGTGCGCGAGACCTTGGGCGTCTCGCAGCACAGCGTCTTCCTTGACATCGGTCGGCACGGGACGATTGTGACCCACGCGGGACCCCGCACCGTCGGTGGGTCACTCATCCGGAAGCCGGCACGGCACCCGGGTAGTGTCCGACCATGCCTCTTCCACCGTCTCCCGAACTCCGGCGCCGTCGAATCGCGTCGATCGTGGTGATCGCCGCCGCCGCGGCCTTGACGCTGACGGCGTGCGAGAAACCAGCGCCCGGGGTGTCCGTTTTCGCCGGTACCACGACGAAGTTCCAAGAGGCAATCTGCTGGGCGTTCGATTCACCGGCTCTCGAACCCGGAGACTGCGCCCAGAGCTTGATCGCCGAGGCCAGCACCGGAGACAACGTCCCGCGCATTCCCGTGGTTCCCGGAGAGACAATCGGCATCAGCGTCGATCCCGTGGTCGCCGACTCTGGATGGTCACCGGTGATCGGACAGCAACGTTTGGTGTCGACGCCTTTGGAAACCACCTACTACCGATTCACCTACCCGGACTTACAAGAAATTCCACCCGATGGCGTTCTCCTGCAGGTAGTCGCCGGTCGTGGCGATGCAGCGAAAGGCATCTGGGTCTTCCGGCTCGAACGCGCATAGTCCACGCTCGTGGCAGCGGGGTTCGAGCTGGATGTCTCGCTAACTGCGTTGCCGGTTGCGTCGCTAACAGAGTCGGCAGGTGCGCTATACGTCCAGGTCGTCTGCAACGGCCCGCAAGACAGCCGCGCCCTTGCGCGCCATGTCATCAGAGGGATACCGCCCTCGTCGCAACTGCCCGGACATCCCATCGAGCAGCTTGATGACGTCTTCGATGATCACGGCCATGTCATCGGCCGGCTTCCGCGAACCCTTCGCAACGGACGGGGTTTCCAGAATGGTGACCGATAGCGCCTGCTTTCCGCGACGCCCATCAACGATCCCGAAATCCACTTTCGTGCCCGGGCGCAATGCAGGTACCCCGTCCGGCAACGTCGATACGTGAACGAAGACGTCCTCGCCGTCATCGGCAGTGATGAAGCCGAACCCCTTCTCGGAGTCGTACCACTTCACGATTCCTGTCGGCACCTGTCGCTCCTCGCTCGATCACCCCGTGGGTGCTTGGCGCCCGATCCTACGGCCTTGGACACGCCTTCACTGTCAGGGCATGGCAGGCTAGTGGAGTGAGAAGCGGCTCCCCCCACGGCGATCGGCTCCTGCGTACAGGATTCGTCATCACCATCATCGGCCTCGGATGCGCCCTGGTGGCCTTGACTCCCTTGTTCCTTCCCGAGGTTCGCCTATCCGGCGTGTGGTGGTTCTTGTCGATGCTGACGGGCGTCGGCCTGGCGATCGTGATCATCGGTCTCCTGCGCTCATCGAGAGCCCGACGGGAAGTGCGTCGATAGCGCCATGAGTTCACCCCAACCTCGGACACTCGCCGAGGACCTCCGCTCCCGCAGTGACGATCAAATCTCCGCACTGTTGAACGCACGCCCCGATCTTGTGCACCCCATTCCCTCGGACATGCGGGCGTTGACGACTCGTGCGTCGACGAGTCCATCCATTGCTCGTTACCTGGACGACGTCGATGTTCTGCACCACTTCACTCTCCGTGTGGCAAGCGAACTCACCGCCGAGCAACCGACATCCATTCCCGTGCTCATCGACGAAGTGGTCACCCGGGTGGACGCGGCAGACGCCACCGATTTCGCATCGTCTGTGCATCACGCGGTCGATGCCCTGCACACAGCGGCCTTGTTGTGGGGGACGCAGGAACGCACCCACGTTGTGACGTCGGTTCGAGACCAGGTTGCTCAGGCACCCGCGCCGATCTGGCCACCTCCGGCGTGCTCAGCACTGCCCATCAGCGCAGAGGAACACACCACGCTCGATCAACAGGCCGGGGCACACGTGCGCTCCACCATCTCGGTCATCGAAGAAGTCGGCGATCTGTGGCGACGGGAGCCGGGTGCGGTGCTTCGTTCCGGTGGTCTATCCACCCGCGCGCTCGACACTCTTGCCGCGCACCTGGGTGCCGATCGCTTCGCCGTTTCCTGCGCACTCGACCTCGCGCACTCGGCGGGGCTGCTTGCTGTCGGGGCGACCGACTCCGATGTGGAATGGATGCCGACTGAATCCTTCGACGATTGGCGTCGCACCCCGCCCGGCCGTCGTTGGGCTCTCCTTGCACAGACATGGCGAGACCGACAGGGCGTCACCTCTGCCAAACCGCTGGTAACCGAAGAGCATCCGTTCACCGCCACCTGGCGACATCATCTGCTGACCGTCGCCAACGAGGCCTCGGGTGCGTGCGACATCGACACAATGCTGGAAGTCATCGACTACCGATGGCCTCGGCGCCGTGGATCGAAACGATCATCGGTCCTACGCACGCTATTTCACGAGGCAGAGGTCCTCGGGATTATGAACGCTGGGGGGCTCAGCAGCGCGGGTCGTGAGTTGGCCGACACCTCGGACTCTGCGGCACTTGCCAAAAATGTCACTGCTCATCTCGCCGCTGAGGTCGACACCGTTCTCATCCAAGCCGACCACACCATCGTGGCGGCCGGTCCGCTGACTCCCGCTGTGGGCAGACCTCTGCGCGACCTGGCGGACGTTGAATCCCGCGGGCACGGATGCGTGCTACGGATATCGAAGGCGTCACTGCGCCGCGCCCTCACGGTCGATGCCGATCCGCACACCTGGATCGAGTTTCTCCGCACCATCAGTTCCAAGGATGTCCCGCAGCCAGTCGTCTACGCGATCACCGACGCAGCCAGGTCCTTGCCCGGCGTCCGAGCGGACTTCGTTGCTCCTTGCCCACCCGCACCGAGGCGACGGCCCCGCGCGCGGGCAACGGCAGCAACTGTGGACAAGACCCTGCGGGTGCTCCGAGCGGAGGAACTCCGGGACCGGGTGGACGAGGCACCTATCGATATCTCCGAGGTGCCGCGCATGGATAGTTCGACGGTGGTAGCCAGCGTCAAGTACGCCATAGATCACAACGAGACGGTTCATCTGACGCACGCCGAGTCAGACGGGTCCACCGCCGTTCTCCTGGTTGACCCCATTCGCCTCGGTGGAGGATCTCTCACGGCCTACGACCACCACGCCGAACAGGTGCGCACCCTCGCCGTCTCTCGAATCTCCGGCGTTGTGGCAATTCAGATCAGTGCCTGACATCTCAGGGACTCGTCAATTCCTCCACAGCAACACTCATCGACCGGAGATTCTCCGGAATAGGCACGACACCGATACCCGGCCCGGTCGGTACTGCGAGCCGGCCGTCGCGAAGTACGAAGGGCTCGGTGACATCTTCGGCGTAGTACCTGTTCGATGCGCTCGTGTCTCCCGGCAACGTGAATCCCGGCAGAGCTGCGAGAGCGACATTCGCTGCGCGACCTATACCGGTCTCCAACATCCCTCCGCACCACACGGGGACTTCTCGACTCAGGCACAGATCATGGATCTTCTTGGCTTCGAGAAACCCGGCCACCCGGCCCGGCTTGATGTTGATGTTCGACGCGGCGCCGAACTCGATCGCTGACTCTGCCGACTCTGTCGACAGGATTGATTCGTCCAGGCAGATCGGGGTGGAGCATGCACGAGCGATAAGCGTGTGGCCCCACCAATCCTCTTCTTCCAACGGCTGCTCGATCAGCAAGAGATCGAATTCGTCCAGTCTGGCCAGGTGGTGGGCGTGCTCCCGCGAATAGGCCTGGTTGGCATCAACCTGAAGCGGAATCGTCGGCCAACGCTCACGCACCGCGGCGACCGGCTTGATATCCCACCCGGGTTCGATCTTCAACTTGATGCGCCGGTAGCCCGCATCCACGTACAAACCCACTTCTTCGAGGAGTTCCTCGGTGCTTTCCGATGTCGGGATCCCCACGCTCACACCGCAATCGACTTCCGCACGCGTCGCTCCGAGGTAGTCACCGAGCGAGGTAGCGGCGCGACGCAACCACACGTCGAGCACAGCGGTGCCAACGGAGGCCCGGGCAATGTGGTGCCCACGGACCACCTTCATGGCGGCATGAACGCCGTCGGGAGTCCAGTCCTTACCCAGAACAATCGGTGCGAGGTACTCCTTGATCAGCCGTTTTGCCCCGGCGGTGTATTCGGCGTTGTAGCCCGGCCAGCCCAACGTGACGCACTCACCCCAACCCTGGACGCCGTCACTGTCGATGGCCTCGACCAGCATCACGTCACGCACGTGTTGGGTCCCGAAACTCGTGCGGAAAGGCCGCACCAGTGGCATCTGCAACGAGTGCAGGCGTAAAGCATCGATAGTCATGAGGTCGAGCCCTTCGCCAGGACATACGACCCGTGCGAATCAAGCCCCACCACCGAAAAGTCACGCTCCAACGCATCGAGAAACTGCTCCCGGACTCTTATCCGCCACTCACGCGCCTGGTCCGGATCGGTCGTGCGCAGGCTTACGATGTCGTCCGGGATCGCAATGACGCGGGTCTCATCAAAGTCCGCTGGGTCGACATCGGCGATGGGGGCCCGGGCCGCAATGATCGCAGATTCACCATCAAGAACCCACCACGCAAAGACACGGTCCGACGGGTCCCCGGCGTTAATGGCGTCGTCCATATTGCCGTAGAAGTTGGGCATGTAGTCCCGCACGTGGGTGCCGAGTTTCTGCACGTTGAGTCGCGCATTGCGACGCACGAGAGGGTCGAAACTCCACACCACGGTGTCTATCCCGCAAGAAAGCGCCCACGCTCGTTGGTGCAATTTGATCGCCGTGCCGACGTGTCGATTTCGATATCCATCCACGACGCCGGCCATGTGCGAGTGCAGATGTGCGTGCCACGAAGACGCATCTTCCGGTGATCCGCTCTCGGATTCGTGTCCCGATCCGCGGTGCCGCCCGACAACGGCGAGTGCTGCACCCACCGGTTGGGAGTCGTCGAACGCAGCAGCGACGTAGCCTCCGGAGTGGACCAGAGCTCGCAGAAGATTCGACTTCACGTGGGTTGCCCCGGATTCCGGAGGCCAGACCTCATCGAAGATTCGCACGGCGATGCCTTGGTCATTAGGGTCATCCAAGGTCCGGATGGATATCCCCGCAGCCTCTTCGGCTCGCGCGGCAGCCCGCCAGGCATCATCAACAACGCTCACGGCAGCACGGTAGCGAGAGGAACGAGGCTCACTCGATGGACGGTCACCTCAGCGTGGACGATCTCGTCGACGCGACCCGTCAACTGGTGACCGTCGAATCCCCCACCGACGATCTCACCGCCTGTGCGGAGGTGGTCGAGGCTGCCCATGAGTTATCGCGCGCATGGTTGTCCGAGCCAGGCCGTATCGAGAGGCACGGTGGCCGACCCGTGTGGCGCTGGGGACCGTCGAGCCCTCGGGTACTTCTTCTCGGGCATCTGGACACGGTGTGGCCGGTGGGAACCCTGGAGCGCATCCCGTTTGCGGTGAATGGAGATCGAATGACGGGGCCCGGGGTTTTCGATATGAAGGCGGGGGTTGTCCAGGGCTGGGCCGCATTGTCCATGGTGTCCGCTCACCCGGAGGGTTCCTGCGGAATGCTGCTGACGACCGATGAGGAAACAGGGTCCATGGCCTCCCGCGACCTGATCGCCGAAGCCATTACCCAGGCGGAGGCCGTCTTCGTTCTCGAGCCATCGGCCGACGGGGCGTTGAAAACCGAACGCAAAGGCACGTCTTGGTATCACCTGACATTCACCGGCCGTGCAGCGCACGCAGGCCTGGACCCCGAGCGCGGGATAAACGCATCCGTCGAAGCCGCGCACTTCATCACCGAAGCGGTCACGTGGGCGGACCGCTCCCTCGGCACATCGGTGACCCCCACCGTGATGACATCCGGCACCACCTCCAACACCGTCCCCGCCGAGGCTGCGTTGACCGTCGATGTTCGGGCCTGGACTCGCGCCGAGCAAGAGCGAGTCGATGCGAGCGTTCGTTCCTGGGAACTGCAACACCCCGAGGCCACATGGTCTATCGGCGGAGGCATCGACCGATCCGCTCTTGAGTCTGCTCTGTCCGCCCACCTGTTCGCTCGCGCTCAGCGCGTGGCTCACGACATGGGGCTGCCGGAACTGTCATCTCGGGCAGTCGGTGGAGCCAGTGACGGAAACTTGACGGCCGCCGCAGGCGTACCGACGCTCGACGGGCTCGGCGCCGTTGGTGACGGTGCGCACGCCGACCACGAATGGGCGTCAGTGTCCGGCATGGACGAACGTGCTCGCCTGCTCGCGGGGCTGCTCTCCGCCATCGGGGGTGCCGCGTGACGGACGGACCACTGATCGTTCAAAGCGACAAGACACTTCTCCTGGAAGTCGAGCACAGCGACAGCGATGATTGCCGCAAGGCGATAGCGCCCTTCGCTGAACTCGAACGGGCACCGGAGCACATCCACACCTACCGGTTGACTCCGCTCGGATTGTGGAACGCGCGAGCAGCCGGTCACGACGCCGAGCAGGTCATCGACACACTCATTCGTTACTCGCGCTACCCGGTTCCCCACGCGCTCCTTGTCGACGTTGCGGAAACGATGGCGCGCTACGGCCGCCTGCAGTTGGCCAACGATCCTGCCCACGGACTCGTCCTTCAAGCCATCGACGTCGCTGTTCTCGAAGAAGTTCTCCGCAGCAAGAAGATCGCACCGCTGCTCGGGACGCGGCTCGATGAGACGACCGTGATGGTGCACCCCAGTGAACGTGGCCATCTGAAACAAGCCCTCGTCAAACTCGGGTGGCCGGCCGAAGACATCGCGGGATACGTCGACGGCGAGCGTCACGCCATCGCGCTGGACACGGCCGAATGGCAGCCACGCGACTATCAGGTCGAGGCCGCCGACGGATTCTGGTACGGCGGATCGGGAGTGGTGGTGCTGCCGTGCGGGGCCGGCAAGACCATCGTGGGTGCTCTCGCCATGTCTCTAGCCCAAGCAACGACCCTGATTTTGGTAACGAACACCGTTGCGGCCCGACAGTGGCGGGACGAACTGCTTCGCCGTACCGAGCTCACGGCGGACGAGATAGGTGAGTACTCCGGATCCAAGAAGGAAATCCGCCCCGTGACGATTGCGACGTATCAGGTGCTGACCGCCAAGCGGCAAGGGATCTACCCACACCTCGAGGTTTTCGACACCCGCGATTGGGGGCTCATCATCTACGACGAGGTCCACCTGCTGCCCGCTCCGATTTTTCGATTCACGGCGGACATTCAGAGTCGGCGTCGTCTGGGACTCACCGCAACGCTCGTTCGTGAGGACGGCCGCGAGTCGGATGTCTTCTCCCTGATCGGCCCGAAGCGCTACGACGCACCGTGGCGTGAGATCGAGTCCCAGGGCTACATCGCTCCGGCCGATTGCGTCGAAGTCCGCGTCGACATGCCCGAGCCGGATCGAATGGTTTACGCGATGGCGGAGCCGGAAGACAAGTATCGGCTTGCCGCCTGCACACCCGAGAAGAATCGTCTGATCGATGAGATCATCGCCCACCACTCCGGCGAGCAGGTGCTGGTCATTGGTCAGTACCTCGATCAACTAGCGGAAGTGAGCGCTCATCTCGATGCACCCGTGATCACCGGGGACACCTCGGTCAAGGAGCGCGAACGACTGTTTCAATCGTTTCGCGAGGGTGAGATAAACGTTCTGGTCGTCAGCAAGGTTGCGAACTTCTCCATCGACCTACCCGAAGCCGCGGTCGCTATTCAGATCTCCGGGACCTTCGGGTCACGTCAGGAAGAAGCACAGAGACTCGGTCGGATCCTGCGACCCAAGGCGGACGGGCGGACGGCGCACTTCTACTCCATCGTGACGCGCGACACCGTCGACGCCGATTTCGCCCAGCACCGGCAACGCTTCCTCGCGGAGCAGGGCTACGGCTATCGCATCGTGGACGCGGATGACGTGCACGCAGGGCGCTGGGACGGGGTTTAGGTCGAGGCTCGCGTTGGCCGGGCCTTACGCCGGCATAACCGCAAGGCGCGCATCGATGTCGACCACGAGATCATCGACCGTTCCGACCCCCGGCAGCGGAATGTGCACGCGCCCAAACTCGACAGTGCCGATGATCTCTATCTCACTCATCGATTGCCAGTCGGTTCCCACCGGCGACACGGCGAGCACTATCTGGGTATCGATGGTCCCGGCGCTTGCCCGTCCCGAGATCTCCGCAGCCTCACCGGAGGTGTTGCCCGCCCCCGCGTAGACAAGATCGTGCGCTCGGTAGCCGGAAATGAAGGCCCGGACCGCACCGTCGGTAAGGAAGTTGCCTGTCTTTATCCGATCGAGAGCGATCGTCAGATTCATCCGAACGTCGGTCTCTTGGATCCACAAGTCTCCCGCTCGAACCGGAGCGCTCACATCGACGTCCACGCGGCCGGTCGACTGAGAGCTGCGCAGCCGGACGTCGGCGCCATCGATTTGCCGGATGTTCCACGATCGCTCCACGGGGCAACTGTGCCAAATCGACACGGATGTCCCCGCAACCCCTTATGACCGGCGGTTTAATGCCCTGATGAGCAAACAGCGCACCTTCTACAGATCCGAGCGACTCGGTGCTCTGACCGATGGTCTTTTCGCCATTGTGCTCACGTTGCTCGTACTAGAGCTCAAGATCCCCGAGGACCCGGCCCCCGGCACAGAAGTCGTCCAGGTCCTGCTTAGCGATTGGGAGGCGTTCGCCGGGTGGCTGATCAGCTTCGTCATCCTCGCTCGGCTGTGGATGTTCCAGCATCACGCCGCAGCGTCGGCTCGATTCGTCAGTTCGCGTTCCATCGCCATCAACTTCGCTTTTCTCGCGACGGTGTCTCTCATCCCTTTCAGCGCCCACTTGGTGAGTACCTTCGAACTGTCGCGGCCGATGGTGCTGCAGATCTTCTCGTTGCTCATCGGGCTAGTGTCGATTTTCCTCGGTTGGTTCATGCGCAGTGTCCAAAACGATCAGCAAGCACTAGGGCGAAGCGAGCCAGGTGGTCAGGAATGGACCAAAGACACGATTCATCATCTGGTGTTGGTGCCGATTGTTGCCGTCATCGCAGTCATCGCCGCCCAACTCGATCCTCGTCTGGCTCTCGCCGTGTGGACAATCGAAACCATCATCGTTCTGGTCATCTTTTTGACAGCTCGATCAGATGGTGACTTGCATATCTACGCTCCGGACGACAACTGACAAAAAGCGCTGGGGGCGGCTCCCGAAGGAACCGCCCCCAGCGAGGTGTTCGTGAGGCGAATTGAGGGAAATCGGACCGCTAGAAGTCCATACCCCCCATGTCGCCGCCGCCTGCCGGCATCGCCGGTGCAGGCTCGGGCTTGTCCGCAACTACGGCTTCGGTGGTGAGGAACAGGCCCGCGATCGATGCCGCGTTCTGCAGAGCAGACCGGGTCACCTTCGCCGGATCGATGATGCCTTCGGCGACCATGTCGACGTACTCGCCGTTGGCTGCATTCAAGCCCTCACCTGCGGGGAGATCGCGCACCTTCTCCACCACGACACCGCCCTCGAGGCCGGCGTTCTCGGCGATCTGCTTAAGCGGTGCTGACACCGACACTCGAACGATGTTCGCTCCCACGGCCTGCTCGTCGACGAGGCCGAGGGCGTCGATCTTCGAGTTGGCCGCCTTCATCGCCTGGATCAAGGCAACACCGCCGCCGGGCACGATGCCCTCTTCGACGGCCGCCTTCGCGTTGCGAACGGCGTCTTCGATGCGGTGCTTGCGCTCCTTGAGTTCGACCTCCGTGGCTGCGCCGACCTTGATGACGGCGACACCGCCGGCCAACTTGGCCAGGCGCTCTTGCAGCTTCTCGCGGTCGTAATCGCTATCGGAGTTGTCGATCTCGGTCCGGATCTGGTTCACGCGGCCCTGGATCTGCTCCGCGTCGCCCGCACCCTCAACGATGGTCGTCTCGTCCTTGGTGACGACCACCTTGCGAGCGCGACCGAGGAGGTCGAGGGTTGCGTTCTCCAACTTCAGGCCGACTTCTTCACTGATGACCTGACCACCGGTGAGGATCGCGATGTCCTGCAGCATGGCCTTACGGCGATCGCCGAAGCCCGGAGCCTTGACGGCGACCGAGCGGAAGGTACCGCGAATCTTGTTCACGACGAGGGTCGCGAGGGCTTCACCCTCGAGATCCTCGGCGATGATCGCCAGCGGCTTGCCGGATTGCATGACCTTCTCCAGAACGGGAACGAGGTCCTTCACCGAAGAGATCTTCGAGTTCACGATGAGCACGTACGGGTCTTCGAGCTCGGTCTCCATGCGCTCTGCATCGGTGACGAAGTAGGGCGAGATGTAGCCCTTGTCGAAACGCATTCCCTCGGTGAGCTCGAGCTCGAGACCGAAGGTCTGGCTTTCCTCCACCGTGATGACGCCTTCTTTGCCGACCTTGTCCATCGCCTCAGCGATGAGCTCGCCGACCTCGGCGTCGCCACCGGCTGAAATGGCAGCGGTTGATGCGATCTGCTCTTTGGTCTCGACGTCCTTCGCCATGGCGAGGAGTTCGTCGGCGACGACATCGGTCGCCTTTTCGATGCCGCGCTTGAGACCCATGGGGTTCGCGCCGGCAGCGACATTGCGCAGGCCTTCACGAACGAGTGCCTGGGCAAGCACGGTTGCAGTTGTGGTGCCGTCGCCAGCGACATCGTCGGTCTTCTTGGCGACCTCTTTAACGAGCTCGGCACCGATCTTCTCGTAGGGATCCTCGAGATCGATCTCCTTGGCGATGGACACACCATCGTTGGTGATCGTGGGGGCGCCCCACTTCTTCTCGAGAACGACGTTGCGGCCCTTAGGGCCCAGGGTGACCTTCACGGCGTCGGCGAGCACGTTCATGCCGCGCTCGAGCGACCGCCGGGCCTCCTCGTCGAATGCAATCATTTTTGACATAGGGGTCTGTTCCTCCGGAACGTCCGCGTGGAAAGTTGTCACTCTCAGGTGTCGAGTGCCAAGTTAAAGTTAGCACTCACCCCTGGAGAGTGCAAATTTCCTACCGGGCTTCAGGGGCACCCACGGCCCCTACGCCCACGTCACGCGTAGGCGCCTCTAGCGGCCGGTGACCTCAATACCGAGCCTGCGAGCCGAGCGGGCCCGTTGACGGGCCGCGCGCATCCGGCGCAAGCGCTTGACCAACATCGGATCGAACGCCAGGGCGTCGGGGTTGTCGATAAGCGCATTGATGATTTGGTAGTAGCGCGTGGCGCTCATGTCGAAGAGTTCACGGATTGCCTGCTCTTTGGCCCCCGCGTACTTCCACCACTGACGCTCAAACTCGAGAATCTGACGATCACGCTGACTCAAGCTGCTTCCTGCCGCTTCGTTGTCGAGGCGGACAGCATCCATGGGGTACTCCTTCGTGGTCAACCCTGATCCAGGGTGAACCGCGCCGTGTGTTTCGGGCTGTTCATCGGCGACGGATTGTTCGCCACCGAGAGGAAGATAAGCGTCATCGTAGGACCTAAATGCCATTCGTGTCATTCACCCCCACGCCGGCCTGCACATTTCCACCGTGCCATCCCAGACTACGGGGAACGACGTCTTCCGCGACCTCGAAGGATGACCCAACTGAATCCGTAACCCAGACCGTTGGTTGCCCAGTGCAGCCCCATGGGGGCGATGACGCTGCCGGACACAATGCGCATCAATGCAAAAAGCACACCCGCCACAGCCGTCACAAGCACGCTACCCACAACGGTCAGGATGTTGGCGCGCAAGCCCTTCCCGACGACCGAACCCAAGGCGGGATTGCGTTCGTGAGTTCCGATGCTGGGGAGCACATGCCAGATCCCGAACATGAGGGACGAAATCACAATCGCCCATACGACACCGAACCGTCGTGCCAGCATCGAAAACAGCACAGCCCGGAAAGCGATCTCCTCCAGCAAAACGGTTCCGAACGGAACCTCGACGAGTGCCCGGAACGCCAACTTCCCTGCCGACAACGAGCCAATGCTGTCGTCCTTCAAGGCCTGGCGGGTCTTCTTGAAAAGGCTGACAACAACGTAGAAGGCGGTGACAAGACCGATCGAGGCGAGAGCCCAGATGAAACCTGACAAATAGAACCACCAACCGAGCCCCATGTCGGTGAAAGAGTTTCCATCCAAAAGACCGATGGCGATCAAGACGACGGAACTCGCAAACGACCACAGAAGGTAGTGCGATTGCGGCGCGAGACGGTTGTTGACGATGTTGATGACAACGATCGCGACGATGACGACCACCAACGGCCACCATGGAAGTCCCGGTTGGTACTCCGGGACGTGCCAACCGATCACTCGATCACGTTCCCTCTGTCACGTTCCCTCAATCGCGCGCCCGGCGTACGACCCACCCCACAGTTTCGCGTCAGCATCGTCGACACACATCACGGGACACCACGAGGCTACTTGTTTCCCTCTGACGACCAACAGCGTCACGGGGCTCCTTTAGACTCCTGCGCCTACGCCCCTGTAGCTCAGTGGTAGAGCAACCGCCTTGTAAGCGGTAGGTCGTCAGTTCAATCCTGACCGGGGGCTCCATCAACGCCTACGGTTGTCGACGCCGATCGAAAATCGCATTCAGCGTGATCCCTGTGGCGACGGACGCGTTCAGTGACTCTTGCCCTTCGACCATCGGGATGGAGATCAAGAAGTCACACGTTTCGGCAACCAAGCGTGACAGGCCGTGTCCTTCGGAGCCCAACACGAGCGCCACCCGGTCATCAACTACGTCATCGTCGATGTCGCTGATGCTCGTCTGTGCCCGGGCGTCCAATCCGATCGACATCCATCCATCGCTGTGGAGTGTCTCGAGGGTCGACCGAAGATTGGTGACGCGCGCGACGGGGAGGCGTGAGAGCGCTCCCGCCGAAGCTTTCCACGCAGACGCCGTGATCCCCGCGGATCTTCGCGACGGCAAGATCAGGCCGCTCGCACCGAAGGCTCCGGCCGATCGAGCAATTGCTCCTACGTTGTGGGTGTCGGTGATGCCATCGAGCAACACCACGAGGTTTCCCGTGGCCACGGTGTCGAGATCCGCATACTCGTAGTCCTTGATCGCCAGGACCAATCCTTGATGACTTCCGTGATGGGAGAGATCGTCCAGGTCTGCCCGCGCTCCTTCGAAGACGGGTATTCCTAAATCTTGCGCAAGGGCTAGGGACTCACGCCAACGGTCGTCCGGCTCTGCCCGCACCTGCAGGTACAAGCCCGTCGCCGGGACACCGGCACGAAGGGCCTCCAGAACCGGGTTACGCCCGATGACCACATCACCGGAATGAATCTGGCTGGTCCGCGTCGAAGACGGTGCGTGCTTTCGTGCGCGTCGCGCCGCTGGATGATGCGCACGGTCCTTGGCTTTCGGTGTGGGTCCTTTCCCTTCGAGGCCTTGCTTTCGTTGACCTCCCGATCCAGACGTGGACCCCTTCTTGGATCCTTTCCGGGTCGCACCACGGCGCTGTGAGTTACCCGACATCGCTGGACCCACCGTCGTCGCTCAGAGACCACCGAGGACCATCCGTGGTGTCTTCAATCTCGATGCCGGCCGCTTTCAACTGATCACGAATCGCATCGGCACTGGCGAAGTCTTTGCGTTCCCGCGCAGCTTGCCGTTGCTCCAGCGCAACGGCAACAAGCGCATCAACCGCGCCCTCCAAGCGTCCACCCGCGTCACCGCGCCTCCAATCCGACGGGTTCAGCCCGAGAACATCCAGCATGGCCACCACAGATTGGGCCCTGGATCTGGCCGTCTCGGTATCTCCACGTGCGATGGCTGCATTGCCCTCTCGCACCACACCATGGATGACGGCGATGGCTTGCGGGGTATTGAAGTCGTCATCCATCGCCTCGTCGAAGTCAGGATGCCTGTTGTCCGCATCGACATCGAAACCGTCGCCGATCACTTCCGCAGCTCTCGTCAGGAAACCCTCGATTCGTTGGAAGCCTTGGCCCGCGTCCGTGACCATCGCATCGGAAAACTCCAACATCGAGCGATAGTGCGCACCCGCCAGGTAATAGCGAAGCTCGATGGGGCGCACTCGTTGAACGACCTCTGAGACGAGGAGCGAGTTACCCAGTGACTTGCTCATCTTCTCCCCGGCGGTGGTCACCCACGCGTTATGCAGCCAGTAGTTGGCGAAGTCGTCACCCACGCATCGAGACTGCGCGATCTCGTTCTCATGGTGCGGAAAGACGAGGTCCAAGCCGCCGCCGTGAATGTCGAAAGTCGAGCCCAGGTATTTGCGCGCCATCGCCGAGCATTCGATGTGCCAGCCGGGACGCCCCGGGCCCCACGGCGTTTCCCACGAAGGTTCACCCTCTTTGGCGCCCTTCCACATGGCGAAATCGCGGGGATCTCTCTTGGACCGAGCCTCGGCGTCATCCGCTGCGAGCATGTCGTCGACCTTCTGGCCGCTCAACGAGCCGTACTCCGCATAGGCACGGACGTCGAAATACACGTCGCCGTTCGCTGCGTACCCGATGCCTGCGTCGATAAGTCGTTGCATCAAGTCGACCATCTCAGGGATGTGCCCGGTCGCTCGCGGCTCGTACGTCGGAGGTAGGCAACCAAGAACGTCATACGCCTCGGAGAATGCCCGCTCGTTGCGCATCGCCACTACCCAATAAGGAACATCCTCATGGCCGGCGTTGTGCAGGATCTTGTCGTCGATATCGGTGACGTTGCGAACGTACGTGACGTCGTAGCCACGGGCAGCCAACCAGCGCCTGACGATGTCGAAAGCCACTCCACTGCGAATGTGCCCCACGTGCGGCGGCCCCTGGACGGTTGCGCCGCATACGTACATGCCCACCCGACCGGGTTCGATCGAGGCGAACTCGCGGACCTTTCGAGTGGACGTGTCATGCAGGCGAAGTACCACGGTGAGACAGTAGCGGTGCGGCCTACCGAATGAGCGTGACGACCTTCTCCGGGTGAATACGCAGGATGATTCGCACATTGTCCGTACCGTCGTCGGCGGTGTACCGATCGTTACCCGTGTACTCCTGACACAGGCGATCGATCAATTCGCGGGCGCCCTCATCTTCGACTTCGGCCGTGCCTCGAACTTCAACGTAGGAGTAAGGGCTGTCTTTCGGGTACACGATGACGCTGCATCGAGGATCCGCTTCCACATTCAGGTGCTTGCGACGACCCTTGACGGTCGACACCAGCACATCGTTGCCATCTCGGGTCACCCAGACCACTGCTTGGTGCGGGCGTCCGCTCGGCAAGATGGTCGCGATAACGGCAAATTCAGGGGCATCGAGCCAACGCAGGACTTCTTCGGGGATAGCAACCATGGGGTGAGTGTGTCACTGCTTCTGACGATCCTCGACGAGAGCGACAGCGATGGCGGCGACTCCCTCGCCCCGGCCGGTCAACCCCAACCCATCGGTGGTTGTTCCCGAGACGCTCACCGGGGCACCCAACGCGGCTGACAGAACATCCTGGGCTTCTCGACGCCGCTCGTCTACGCGGGGCCGGTTGCCGATGACCTGCACGGAGACGTTGACAATCGCGAAGCCCGAGGCACGAACAGCGGCCGCGGCATGCGCCACCAGGCTGATGCCCGACGCGTCTGACCACTCAGGGTCGTTCGTTCCCACGAGGGAACCAAGATCTCCTAGTCCTGCCGCGGATAAGACGGCGTCGCAGATCGCGTGCGAGGCGACGTCCGCATCGGAATGCCCTTCGAGGCCGTCCTGGTCTTCCCAGACCAATCCGGCGAGCCACATGGGACGGCCTTCGGCGAACGCGTGCACGTCCGTCCCGATTCCGACCCGCATCTGCGATGTCACCGCGTCCTCCGATGCTCGATCAGGGCCTCGGCCAGGACAACGTCCAACGGGCGCGTCACCTTGAAGGCGTCTTCGTGGCCATCAACCGCATGGACGGAAATGCCGAGCCGCTCCACCATTCCGGCATCATCGGTGACGGGAGCGTCGACTTCCGCGTGTGCCCGCTGAAGTACGTCGCGGGTGAAGCCTTGCGGTGTCTGCACGGCCCGCAAAGAATCTCGCGACACGGTCGCCCCCAACGAGGCATCGCCACTTACCGTTCTGATCGTGTCGACGAGCGGTACGACAGGAACGACGGCTGCGTGACCGTCCCTGACCGCGGCCACCACGTTGGTGATGACCTCCGGTGGGACCAGCGGACGCGCGGCATCATGAACAAGAACCACGTCGACGTCATCAGGCAGTGCGATCAACGCCCGGGCGACAGATTCCGATCGAGATTCTCCCCCTGCCACAACGAAAACCTCGGCGGAGAACTCTTGGGGTTGAAGCAACGAACCCACGTCTTCTCGGTAATCCGATGGAGCAGCGACCACCACAACGTCGACGACGGGACTGGCTGCGAGTGCCTTCACCGCATAGACGAGCATTGGGGTGCCGGCGATTTCTCGAATGGCTTTCGGGGCTCCCGGGCCGAGGCGTTCACCCCTGCCTGCAGCGGGAACGAGGGCGGCGACGCGCCCGTAGCCAACGTCGTCGCTCACGACGAACTGATCAGGAAGCCAGGACCTCGTCGAGGATGGCCTCGGCCTTGTCCTCGTCGGTCTTCTCTGCGAGCGCCAACTCGCTGACCAGGATCTGGCGAGCCTTGGCGAGCATGCGCTTTTCTCCCGCTGACAAGCCACGCTCCTGCTCGCGACGGAACAGGTCACGGACCACTTCGGCAACCTTGATGACGTCACCGGATGCCAGCTTCTCCAAATTGGCCTTGTATCGACGCGACCAGTTGGTGGGCTCCTCGGTGTAGGGCTGACGCAGGACCGTGAAGACTTTGTCCAAACCCTCGGCGTTCACAACGTCACGAACCCCGACCAAGTCAACGTTGTCCGCGGGAACTCGAACCGTCAGGTCCCCTTGCGCTACGCGAAGAACGAGGTACTCCCGATCCTCTCCCTTGATTTTGCGCATCTCCACCGATTCGATGAGTGCTGCGCCATGGTGCGGGTAGACAACAGTGTCTCCGACGTTAAAAGCCATTGAGAGGATCCCCTTTCCGGAACGCTGATTCTACCACCGCACAATCGACCGATACTCTGCGGTCGTGAACAAGCGTCACTCCACAGCACTCGTCATGTCCAGCGCTCTTGCCGCTCTCACGTTGACGTTGACCGGCTGTTACAACGGTCCGGACGCATCCACCAACATGCAATCAGTGCAGTTGACGGGGAATGGCGTCCAAGTTCAGGCCGGAGACATTCGCGCTGAGAACCTGACGGTTATCGCGGGGCCCGACGGCTCTGCCAGCGCAACCTTGATCATGCGGGTGACCAATCAAGATCTGGAAGTGGACACTCTCTTAGCTGCTCTGATCGACGGTGTCCCCGCCTTCATCACCGGCGATGTGGTGGAACTACTCCCCAACCAATCGGTGGGCTTCGGGTATGAATCCGACCGGTGGATCAACTCGTACGAGTTCGACGCCTCTCCCAGTACGTACGTCCCCGTCGCTCTTCAATTCGAACGCTCCGGGATTGTTGAGGCGAACGTGCTCGTCGTGCCTCCGACCGGGTACTACGAGGGAATCGAGCCGGTTCCACCGGCGATGTAACCCTGCGCCAACCTCACGCGTCGTACTTATAGCCGAGTCCGCGCACGGTGACTAGGTGAACGGGGTGCGCAGGATCGGTTTCCACTTTGGTCCGCAGGCGTTTGATGTGAACGTCCAGCGTCTTGGTGTCCCCGACGTAGTCCGACCCCCACACTCGGTCGATGAGTTGCGCGCGAGTGAGCACTCGCCCGGAATTGCGCACCAGGATTTCCAGTAGATCGAACTCTTTCAAGGGCATGGACACCTGCTCACCACGAACCGTGACCACGTGCCTATCGACGTCCATCCGCACCGGTCCGGCTTCGACGGCTGCTGGCAACAACTCTTCCAACTCTCCGTTGCGTCGCAACACCGCTCGAATTCGCGCGAGTAACTCTCGAGACGAGAAGGGCTTGGTGACGTAGTCGTCGGCACCCAATTCGAGTCCGACCACTTTGTCGACCTCGCCGTCCTTCGCGGTGAGCATGATGATCGGCACCTGTGAGCGTGTTCGTACCTGTCGACACACCTCGGTGCCCGGCAGACCGGGCAACATCAAATCGAGCAGGAGGATGTCGGCCCCTGATTTCTCGAATTCCTCTATTGCCGCATTGCCGTCTGCCGCAACTGCCACCTCGTAGCCCTCGCGTTCCAGCATGAAGGTCAAAGCGTCGGAGAACGACTCCTCGTCTTCGACAACCAGCACTCGTGTCACGAAGATCCTCCCTGTTCCGGGGACGTCACAACATCGATATCTAACTCATGGGCCTGCCGCTGCATATCCGTGTGCGGGTCGTAGACCGGGAGTCGCAGAGTAAACGTCGATCCAGTTCCCACCTCGGACCACACGGTGCACTCGCCTCCGTGGTTTTGGCACACGTGCTTCACAATCGACAGACCCAATCCCGTTCCCCCCGTACTTCGTGATCGAGCTTGGTCGACTCGATAGAAGCGCTCGAAGATCCGGTCCAGATCGTGGCCAGGAATCCCGATCCCTTGATCCTTGACGGCAATCTCTGCCACACCCTGGTGAGAGGAAAAGGACACTGAGACTCTCGTGCCGGGGGGTGAGTAGGCGACAGCATTCGACAGCAGATTCCGCACAGCAGTAAGCAGCTGCCCGCGATCACCGTACAACTCTGAATCTGCCTCTCCACTGCGCACGAG
>WLWL01000068.1 GCA_012103605.1 Candidatus Nanopelagicales bacterium | reverse complement strand
CGACCGGCAGACCTACCTGCAGCACGAACCGCTCCGCGTGCTGCCACCCGAGGGACGTATCGCACCCTTCTAAGGTCGCGTACCCTTCAGCCATGCTGGATGACCGCGAACTCGTGCACGACACCGCACGCCGAGCCCGCGCCGCCGCCCACGAACTCCGGGTGATGACGCGCGAGGAAAAGGACCGTGCGCTCGTCGCGATGGCAAACGCCCTTGAAGCTGATGCTGCCGTCATCGTGCGGGAGAACGAGATCGATACGGCTCGCGCCCGCGAGAACGGATTATCGGCGGCTCTGATCGACCGTCTCACCCTCGACGCCGACCGCATTGCAGCGATCGCTCAGGCTCTTCGGGACGTGGCTGCCCTACCGGATCCGGTGGGTGAAGTGATCCGCGGATACACCTTGCCGAATGGTTTGCAGGTCCGTCAGGTGCGCGTCCCGATCGGCGTAGTCGGAATGATCTACGAGGCCCGACCGAACGTCACCGTCGATGCCGCGGGTCTATGCCTCAAGAGCGGCAACGCTGCATTGCTTCGTGGATCGTCCTCGGCGATGAAAAGCAACCAGGCGCTGGTCTCCTCCATGCGTTCGGCGCTGACCGAGCAAGGATTGAACCCCGACGCTGTGCAACTCGTACCCGGAGATACTCACGAATCCGTGAAGCACTTGATGACGGCACGGGGCCTCGTCGATGTGTTGATTCCGCGCGGGGGCGAATCTCTGATCCGCAATATCGTCGAAAACTCCACCGTCCCGGTGATCGAAACCGGCGTAGGCAACTGTCACGTGTACGTCGACGCGGAAGCCGACATCGACAAAGCCGTGGCTCTGGTTGTGAACAGCAAGACCCAGCGGGTCAGCGTCTGCAACGCGGCGGAAACTCTTCTCGTGCACCGAGAGGTGGTGGATGCTTTCCTGCCGCGGGCATTGCAAGCGCTCGCCGATGCTGGCGTCACCGTCCACGCGGATGCGCGGTTCGCCGACGCTGCGGCCGGTGGTCCCTGCACGGTCGTCAACGCAACCGATGAGGACTGGGCGGCGGAGTACTACTCGCTCGACCTCGCCGCCGCGATCGTGGACGACATCGACCAGGGCATCGATCACATACGCCGGTGGTCGTCCGGTCACACCGAAGCAATCATCAGCGACAGTCAAACGGCGATCGCACACTTCACGGCACGCATCGATTCCGCAGCAATCATGGTGAACGCCTCAACACGCTTCACCGATGGCGGAGAATTCGGGTTCGGCGCGGAAATCGGCATCTCCACGCAGAAGCTCCACGCACGCGGCCCGATGGGGCTACCGGAGTTGACGTCCACCACATTTGTCGTGACCGGCGACGGTCACACCCGCACGTAGGTCGCCTGGGTAGGCTGAGGTGATGAGCGCACACAGTCTCGTTCTCGCGGCCAGCGAAGCCGGCGGTGAAGCCGGCGTTCCCGCATGGGTGTTCGGCTTGGCTGCCCTCGGAGTGCTCGGCGGCCTGCTGATCATCACGATGATGATCAGGGTCGATCGCTAACGGGGTAAGAAACTGAGCAACCTGCGCATCGGTGTCATGGGTGGCACCTTCGACCCCCTCCACCACGGGCACCTGGTGGCCGCATCGGAAGTGGCCGACCGTTTCGATCTCCAGCGCGTGATCTTTTGCCCCTCGGGTGCGCCGTGGCACAAGACAACCCCCACGACCTCCGCTGAGGATCGCTACCTGATGACGGTGATCGCGACGGCTGCGGATCCCCGCTTCGAGGTGTCACGGGTCGATATCGACCGAGACGGCCCCACGTACACCGTGGACACCTTGCGTGACCTGCAGAAGGGATTCGCCCGAGCTCACCCGCACGACTCCGCCGAGTGGTTCTTCATCACCGGCGCGGATGCTCTGACCGACATCGTCGGCTGGCACGACCCGGACGGGATCATCCAGCGAGCCCACCTCGTCGGCGTAACCCGGCCGGGTCATCAACTCGCTGACCCTGGCCTGCCCGGTGGCGTAGCCACGTTGATCGAGATCCCGGCTCTGGCGATATCCAGCAGCGATATCCGTCAGCGAGTGTCCGAGGGAAAGCCGATCGATTATCTGGTTCCCGAGGGTGTTGCCCGATGGATCCGCAAACATCGCCTATATCTGCATCGCCAACACTCGGGCGGGTCCTCGTGAGCGCGGCTCCCGACTCCCTCGACACCGCGATTACCGCGGCGCAAGCGGCATCCGACAAGCTCGCCGCAGACATCGTTGCGATCGACGTCAGTGAGCAACTGGTCATCACCGATGTCTTCGTGATCTGCTCCGGTGCCAACGAGCGTCAAGTGAAGTCCATCGTCGACGCGATCGAGGAAGCCTTGCATGCCAAGGGTGTCAAGCCGATTCGCCGGGAGGGTGTGAAGGGTGCTCACTGGGTTCTGTTGGACTTTGGAGATGTTGTCGTGCACGTGCAACAGGCGGAGGATCGCGTCCACTACGCAATCGAACGACTGTGGAAGGACTGCCCTGTCGTCGAACTACCGGAGTCTGTGACGTCCGGTCAGATTGCCCCCTCGGAGTAGTCGTGGGCGAGCGACGGATCATCCTCTGGCGTCACGGACGCACGTCATGGAATGCCGAGCGGCGATTCCAGGGACAGTCGGACATCGAACTCGATGACG
This sequence comes from Candidatus Nanopelagicales bacterium, assembly GCA_012103605.1. GTDB lineage: Bacteria > Actinomycetota > Actinomycetes > S36-B12 > S36-B12 > S36-B12. The sequence goes on along the minus strand of WLWL01000068.1, from coordinate 5,330 downwards.
AGGGTCGAGCGCAGGCCGAGCGCGCCGCGGAGTTGCTCGGGTATCTCGAGCCGGATCGCATCATCGCGTCGGATCTCGCCCGCGCCTGGGCGACCGCCCAAGCCTTGAGCAACAGAACCGGTGTTCCGGTGACGGCCGATGCTCGGCTTCGTGAAACCTTCGCGGGGGAGTGGGAAGGCCTGAGTCGCGCGGAATTGCTGGAGCGCCACGGAGATGAAGTGGCGCGGTGGGCATCGGATTCCGCTGCGCGCCCCGGTGGCGGTGAAACCCGCATCGAGGTGGCCGACAGGGTGGTGGCAGCGATCACCGCCGGGCTCGATCCGTTAGCGGAATCCGGAACCTTGGTCGTTGCGACCCACGGCGGCGCGGCGCGGGCGGGAATCGGTGCGTTGCTAGAACTGCCGCCGGAGCAGTGGGCATGCCTCGGGGTATTGAGCAACTGCGCCTGGTCGATCCTGAGCGAAAACAGCACCGGATTCGGTCCGGCCTGGCGTTTGCAGGAGTACAACGCGGGCTCGTTACCAACGCCCGCACTCGCCGACGATCGCTAGCGGCCCCCGGGTATGCTGAGCGCTCCCTACGGGGCTGTGGCGCAGCTGGTAGCGCACCTCCATGGCATGGAGGGGGTCAGGGGTTCGAGTCCCCTCAGCTCCACCGTGGCGTGCTGACATTTGCTTAGCTGGGATGCTGACATTTGCTGCACCGTTCTGACATGGCGTAAGGCCCTGGTGAGGTGATCGATCGTGACCTGGGGTGCGTGTGCGACAAAGGGTACTGTTGGCTGGAACGGTTACGGCCTCTGGTGAGCGGGGCATCGAATATGTGAGGGAAAACCCTCATTTTTGGTGGTGCTGATACATCTGAGACTTATCCTCAAGTTTGAGGCAACGCGGCCTCCGCAAGCCTCTACGCGGCAGAGTTCTTGGGAAAGGCAATTCTCGTCATGAATCCCCATGTTCCTGTGGGTCGAACCTTTGCCTGCATGGTTGTGGCGGCGTTGGGGTTGTCATTAGTCCTTGCGCCCCCCGCGCAGTCGTCAAGTGAGCCCGATGGGGTTGTTGATGATTCGTGGGTGATGCCGGGTGTGGTGCCGGATTTGTGTGTGGAGTCTGGTGTTTCACCGTCGGTGTCGCCGTCCGCAAGCCCGTTGGTAACAACGTCGCCGGCGAGTGACGAGCAACCGAGTGATCAGCAACCGGTCGAGGAGCCCTCGTCTGGCGAGGTCGTGATCGAAGAATCGTCGGATGGGGTGGCGCCGGATGCGGTCGAGACGATCGTGGAGGCGAGGTCCGGTGAGAGTACGTCTGGTGAAAGTCCGTCTGGTGATGATGGCTCGGATGATGGCGTCGCTGGTCATGGGGTAGCCGACGGTGGTGACTCGCCGTCTGAGTCTTCGTCTGCATCCACCTCCCCGAGTGCATCGCCGTCGCCGTCTGTCTCGTTGAGCGAGTCTCCGTCACCATCAGCGTCTGCGAGCGCGTCTTCGTCGGCATCGTCGGTGGTGGAGTGTGTGGGTGTGGTGTCCGGTGTGGTGCTGGTCCCTGGTGCAAATGCGGTCGAGTTGTCGTGGACCAACCCGGTGTCTGGACCGGTGCCCGAGGGTGTGTTTGTTGAGGTGCGTGACCCTGATGGTGTGGTGAGCGCGTCCGGGTTTGCGGGGCCGGTGACTAGCGCCAAGGTGAATGGTTTGCGTAATGGCGTGGAGTACTTGGTGCGGGTGATCGCAGTGACTCGTGATGGCGCGGGTGAGCCGTCGGAGTGGGTGAGCGTGACGCCGTCGACGGGAATGGAGGGCGTGGTCGCGGGTGTGATCGTGGAGTTCACCGACAGCGTGAATGCGAGTGAAGGCTCGCGGGAGGTCCCTGGCAAGGACCGGGTGGGTGAGGTGGATTTGATGGTCGGTCAAAAGGTGACCGAGGACGCGGTGGTGGTGGAGTTAAGCGAGACGGTGGACTTGGAGACCGCGGAGCGTATCGCTGGTGAGTTGGCGGCGGATGCGCAGGTCGCGTGGGCGGAGCCAGATCAGTTCTTGTTTACCGCCGCCGAGCCAACACAGCGAACGCGAACCCAAAACTTGGGCGGGAGCGATGCGTGGCATTTGGCCGGCGAGTTCGGGGTGAACGCGGGCGCGGTGTCGGACTCGGCGGGTGCGGGCTCGGTGGTGGCGGTGGTCGATACCGGTATCACCGCGCACGCGAGCTTGGATGGTCGCGTTGTGGCCGGGTATGACTTCGTCTCTAGCCCAGACATGCTCACCACGGTCCGTGAGCCGGGTGCGGACCCGGTCGCCTTCGATGGTGACTACCTCGATCCGGGCGCGTTCGGTGCTGTGGGCCGGGATGCGAATCCGCGAGACCCTGGGGATTGGCGGGCGGTGGCGCCGGTGCGGGACTCAACCTGGCACGGCACCGCGACCGCGGGAGTGATCGCGGATGTGGCTCCCGGTGTGAGCATCCAGCCAGTCCGTGCATTGTCCTGGCGCGGCGGACTGCTGTCCGACGTTGCGGCTTCGATCACGTGGGCGTCCGGCGGGAGCGTGGACGGGGTCGGGGTCAACGCGAACCCCGCGTCGGTGATCAACATGTCTTTCGCCGCGGAGGCCACCTGCCCGCTGGCCCTACAAAAGGCCATCGATGGGGCGCGCTCGCGCGGAGTGGTGCTGGTGGCCGCGGCTGGGAACGCCGGCACTGACGCTCGCTCGTACGCCCCGGGTAACTGCAACGGAGTGATCACCGTTGGCGCGACCACCCACGACGGGCAGCGAGCCGCTTACTCCAATCACGGCCCCGCGGTAGACGTGTCCGCGCCCGGCGGCAGTCACGACGCGCCCGTGATCACCGCCTCTAACACCGGGGAGCGCGCCGTGGGAAACCCCACCCGCGCGGGTGAGTACGGAACCTCGATCGCCGCCAGTCACGTAGCCGCGGCGGCCGCGACCCTCACCACGGACGAGCCCAACATCAGTGTCGATGCGGTGTATAGGGCTCTGACAGGTAAGGACCACACTCAAGCCTTCGCGAACGACACGTGCGATAGCGCCAACCCCGATTACACCTGCGGCACCGGGATCCTGGTCCTTGCACAGGTCGCCAGTGACGGCGCTTTGGACACCGCGTTCACCACAAACCTAGGCACCGGATTCAACGCCAGGGTGAGGTCCGTTGCGGTGCAGGCGGACGGGAAGATCGTGGCCGCAGGATCCTTCAGTTCGGTGAACGGCACGTCAAGTAGCCGCATTGCTCGGCTGAACGCTGACGGCTCTCTGGACACGGACTTCGCGGCAAACATAGGCACCGGCCTTGACGGCGGCACCGGACGATCAGTCGCGGTGCAAAGCGACGGGAAGATCATCGTTACGGGCGCATTCACTTCGGTGAACGGCACAGCCATTAATCACATCGCTCGCTTCAACTCCGACGGCTCTTTAGACACGGACTTCGCGGCAAACGTAGGAACCGGCTTCTCTGCCGAGACTCGAGGCATAGCCGTGCAATCAGACGGGAAGATCATCGTCGTCGGGGATTTCAAGTTCGTGGATGGCACGATCAGTAAGCGCATCGCACGCTTAAACAGCGATGGCACGCCGGACACCGATTTCACCACCAACATAGGCGACGGCTTCGGTACCCAATCAACGCGAATAGTGATCGTGCAACCGGACGGCAAGATCATCGCTGGCGGCCAAACCACAACCGTGGACGGCACAGCCAGTAACGGTATAGCTCGATTCAACTCCGACGGTACGCCTGACCTGGACTTCACCACCAACATCGGTAACGGCTTGGCCGCCCAAGGCACCCGAGCGATCGCCTTACAATCTGATGGGAAAATCCTGGTGGGAGGTATCTTCACGCGGATCGACGGTAATACGAGTAACTACATCGCGCGTTTAAGTACCGACGGTACGCCCGACCTCGACTTCACCACCAACATAGGTACCGGCTTCAACCTCTTCGTGAACTCAATGGCAGTACAACCCGATGACAAGATCATCGTCGGTGGTCAATACACGAGCGTGGACGGTACGACCAGTAACCGCATCGCCCGATTGAACGCCGACGGCACCCCCGACCTGGACTTCACCACCAGCACCGGCACCGGCTTTGACAACAAGGTCTGGTCGGTGGCGCTGCAGTGTGACGGGAAAGCCATCGTCGTCGGCGACTACACGACCGCAAACAGCGTCTCCAGCAACCGAATGGCGCGCTTAGACGGCAGCAGCTCCAGCTGCCCACCCGATCCCGCTCCCGCTCCCGCGCCACAGGCCGCCCCGGCCCCACGGCTCGGGTGGGTAATCGACCCCGAGCGTGACGGTTACGTCCTCTTGGGTTCGAGCGTTGCAAGAATCGCGGCGGAGATCCGCACGGCAGGCGGCCGTGTTCGACCTCTGGCAGAGGATGGCTCGCTGCAGCTGGTTCCCGGTGACAGCGTGGACCTTGACTTGGCCGGTCTCGCCCCTGGGTCAACACTCAAAGTGTCGTTCGTTCTTGTTGACCCGGACCGGCCCGAGTGTGTTGTTCAAGATCAGGCCATCGCTACGCCTTACGACTCGAGCCTCATCGAGCGCGGAGTGCAGCACGATGTGTGGCGCGAATGCCCGGGCGTGTGGGAGGTAACCCTTGCCGGCACCACGAATGATGGTGTGGCATTCAAGTTCACGACCCCGGTCACGGTGCTCCCGGTCACTGAGGTGACGCAACGTGGCGGCACGAAGAAGGCGTACTACTTTCAGCCCAAGTCCGCGGCGTTCATCCCCACGGGCAAGCGCAAACTGGATCGGCTCGCCCGTCGGATCCCTGCTGACGCGGTGGAGGTGATTGCGGAGGTGACGGGGGTGTCTGTGTCTATGAAGAACAAGAAGTCGAACACCAAGCTGGCCAAGAAGCGCTGCTTCGCGATCGAGGAGTATCTGGCGGAGCAGATGGGTGCGGACAAGGTGACGTTCGTGGCGAAGACCGCCAGTGCGCGCAAGCGCGGCGGTGCCATACCCGTGGGTGAGGCCGTAGTTCGTGATAAGCGCGGCAAGCCGCTCACCACCGTCACCCTGAGCTACGCAACCAAGCACTCAAGACTCCCAGATCCCTAAGCCCGGGTCGACATCCGAGCGACTCGCGGGCAGCCAGGGCAAGAAGCATCGAGAATTCTAGAAGCGGGAATTGGGGAGACACGTTGTTCCCGGCGTCTGGAACTGTCAGGGACAGGTAAGCGTTAGCACCGACCACTCGTTGGCCGGTCTCATCTCGGCGACGGACCATGTTGCAACGGAGCCATTCGCCTCGCACATGTCATCGCGGGCACATCTCTGCGTAACGTCCACGTCATCAATGGCG
>WLWL01000067.1 GCA_012103605.1 Candidatus Nanopelagicales bacterium | reverse complement strand
TATCGGGATTCTTCTCCAACGCGGTGGTGAGCAGACGCTCCAGGGTGAGCAGTTGGGTGCGCTCGGGGTTATCGGGCTCTTCGAAGTCGTGCCAGAAGCGGTAGCTGTAGTCGTGCTCGCTGAGCTCGTCGATGTCCCGTCCGGACACCGATCCGGAGCCGTGGGAGGTACGGTCGATTCTGCGGTCGTGAACACACACCAGTGTTCCGTCGGAGGTCAACCGGACGTCGCACTCCAGGGCATCGGCGCCGTCATCGATAGCCCGCAGGTATGCGGCGAGCGTGTGTTCGGGCTCGAGATGGGATGAGCCTCGGTGCGCGACGACTTCCGGGCGCGAGGTGCTCACGCCTCCATTGTTGCGGGTTGAAATACTGACTGCGTGCATCCTGTCGACATTGTTCTCATCGATCTGGACGGGACCATCAGTGATTCTTCTCCGGGAATGCTCACCGGCTTCCGCAAGGTCTTCGATCGCTTCGACATGGAGCAGCCATCGGACGAGAGCATCCGCCGTCACTTCGGCCCCCCACTGGCCGTGACGTGGCGCGAGGTCTACGGAATGACCGACGAGCAGATCGTGGTGGGGCTCGAGGTGTATCGGGAGTATTACCACGACGTCGGGATGTTCGAAAACAATCTCTACGACGGGATCCCCGATCTCATCAAGGACCTGCACGGTGAGGGAGTGACGTTGTCCACGGCCACGTCGAAGCCGGAGTTCTCCGCGTCACGGATCATCGAGCACTTCGGTTTGCGGGAGTACTTCACCTTCATCGGAGCTGCGGATCTGGCCGGCACCCGGGATGACAAGTCCGCCGTCATCGCGCACACCCTTGAGAACCTGCAGGCCAGCAGTCAGACGCACAGCATCGTGATGATGGGTGATCGCCGACACGACGTCGAAGGTGCGCGGGAGCACGGCATCGACACGATTGGCGTGCTTTGGGGTTACGGCACCGCCGAGGAGTTGTCTACCGCGGGTGCTATCGCCCTCGCCGAGACGCCACGCGACGCCGGGGACCTGCTACTGAGTCGCTAGCTGCTCGCTCACTTCTCGCCACTCACCGGAAGCAGAACACCGGGGTTCATCAACCCTTGCGGATCCCACGCCTTCTTGATGGCCCGCATAGCCAAGATCTCCTCCGCAGTGCGTGATAGGTCGAGGTGGTCGACCTTCATGCGACCGATCCCATGCTCAGCTGAGATGGAACCGCCGTACCGGGCGATGCACTCCAAGACAGCCGTGTCCACGTCGATTTCCTCTGCCGGGGGTCCGAGGATTTCGACGTGGATATTTCCGTCGGCAAGGTGTCCGAAAATGCCGAACTCCTTCACTTTCGGAAACTCCGCGATGACCGTCTGTAACTCACGAGCGCACGCCGCGAGCGTTTCCAGCGGCACGGACACGTCTAGTTTGTGGACGATGCCCCACGCATCGAAACCTTCCGCTTGCCGCTCGCGGTACTGCCACAGGCGCTCGATGCCGCTCGCGTCCAGGGCCACGACTACGTCGCGGGTTTCCAGGACGTCAGCGACGAATCCATCGCCGCTGCCGCCGTCGGCGACTTCGATCAATGCGAACAGCGGGTGCCGCTGCTCAAGCGGATAGGGAAGCCCGGATACGTCCTGCACCAACCGCATGCCGGTCGCATCGATTACCTCAGCAGCGACCAGGCGGCTCTGCGCGGCAGAGCCGATCACCGTCAATGCGTCTTCGTAATCCGCGCAGCCGATGAGCGCGACCGAGGTCCGCCCGTGAGGTCGGTGCAAGCGCAGGCGAACCGCAGTGATGATGGCCAGTGCGCCTTCGGATCCGCACAGCAATTGCGCGAAATCGAAACCGGTGTTGTCTTTCGCGAGTCCAGACATGTGCGAGATGACTGATCCATCGGGCAGCACAGCCTCGATGCCGGTCACCTGCAGGCGCGTCATCCCGTACGCGAGTACACGAATGCCGCCCGCGTTGGTGGCGACGGTTCCGCCGATGGTCGCCGAGTCCCGTGATGCGAGATCAACGCCGTACTCCAACCCTGCTGCGCGAGCGTGTCGTTGGACATCCCCCAAGGTGGTGCCCGCACCGGCGCTCACCTGCGCGGACAACTCGTCCACCGGGTCGACCCAAGTGATTCGACGCGTCGACACGATGACGGGCAGCTCACGGGGTTGGTCACCGGACGTGTCACGACCACCGGGGACCGACCCGCCTACCAACCCGGTGTTTCCGCCCTGGGGAAGCATCGGTACTCCAGCGGCCGTACACACCCTCGCGATGGCTGAAACTTCTTCGGTGTTCGCCGGCCGCACCACGCACAGTGCCGGACCGTGGAATCGTCGCGTCCAGTCCATGCAATAGGGGTCGAGGAGCGCCTTCTCGCTAATGACATGAGACTCCCCCACGATGGCGGCGAGGTCGACCAAGAGGCGAGCCTGCATAGTGCGAGCCCTTTCACCTATGTGCGACGCCACGGGGTTATCCTTGCGCAACCTGCTTCCCCGCGGACGGAGTGCCCACGATGCGCCTGACGTCTCTTATCGCTCGGTCCTCGTGCGTTGTTGCCGCCACGCTTCTGGCCCTCGTTTCCGCACTTCCAGCCTCTGCCGACGAGGTGCCTGCGGAGGGGTCGTTCACCTTCACCACGGGTCCGGGCATCCTTCCTGCGTGGAGTTCTGCAGGAATCTCCCTTGTGGGTGTCTCTCCAGGATCCGTCATCACCAACACGTCGAGCAATACAGCTCGCGTAGTCCTGCCGCTTGTCGCCAAGGCTGGGACGGCCAACGCCGCCGCCGGTGGTTTTCGCTTCCTCAACACGGAAAGCGGCGAATCCTTCCGTTGCTCAAATCCGACGATTGACACCCGCGCGCGCGTCATTGACTGTGTTCTGCCCTCGGGCTACAACTCCACGGTGTTCGCCATCACCGATATCAATGCTCGCGCCAAGGCAGATACAGAAAGCACGAAGACAACAATCTTTCAGGGAATGCGGATCCAGATCATCAATCGAGAGATGGCTAACCGCCTTAATCAAGAGCTCGACACGAACGTTTTCTCCTCGAGTGTGACGATGGCGCAGGGCTCACTAGTTGTCACACGTGATCGTTAGTCACAGACTTCTCACCTGACCCACCAATAAATTTGCAGCACATGAGTGCTCGTGGCGTCGCAAGCTCATCCCACTTGGTTTCAACATTGGCGTGTCGTGGTGACAACACACGTGTACGTCAAACCACGCAAGGAGAAAGCGATGCACACACGAACAACCGGCGTTGTCGCCGCCATGATCTCACTCGGCGCGGGGCTGATCTTCACCCCAGCGGCAAGCGCAACCACCGAAATCGAATCGGCCACAGCTCCCACCATTGTGGCCCAGGACGCAAGTGGCGTCGTGATCGCTCGTGACGAAACATTCAGACTGCGTGCAGTCCCGAGTGTTTCACGAGCAGTCACCGTCACCACCAGACCTGGCGCACTTGTCACCATTACGGCCAAAGGAACGAAACCCAAGACGGCCCTGGCGAATGAGGCAGGTACTGCAACGTTCACTCGTCTCAAGGCAGGCAAGATCCACACTGTTCGTGCCGACAAGCAGAGGGTCCGCGTTGTTCCTGTTCTTCATGTGGGGAGGGCCTTTGACCTCACGGTGATGACCACCACGGACATCGACACGGTTGATCTCACGTGGTCACACAAGGTGACCAAGGCTCGGGGCGGCGATGACATCACCTACACCGTCACGGCCATTTCGGAGCAAGATCCCGAAGCCATCACTGTCAACACGACCGGACCCAGAGCCAAACTCACCGGGCTCGACCCACGCGCCCTGTACTCATTCGCCGTGACACCGCGTAACGCACTCGGTGATGGAAAATCCTCCACAGCGCGAATGTCACGCTCATTGATCGACATCACCGGACTTCCGGTACCCACAGTCGACGATGCCCCTGACACAGGATCGGGCCACGCTGAATCTGTTGCCATGCCTGAACCCGAACCAACACCCACACCGGCACCGAGGCCCGCGCCGGCTTCCGCTCCGACTCCCGTGCAAGCTCCCGCGTTTCGAACAATCTGGGTCTGTCCGGAGAGCTTCACGGATGTCGACGGCACCTGCACTCAAAGTCGTACGTACACCTTCACCGAAACGACTGAGACCTCGCCGTACACCTACAGCCAAACTTTTCACCAGACCGGCTGGCAGAACGGCTCGTTCACTCCATCACCCTGCAGCTACGGGACCTATCACTCGAACGGCCCACAGGGCGAAGGATGCTATGTCGCGGCGGGACCTACCGGCTACTACACGACCGGCAAGGATGCCCCTCCCACTGGCTGGACCGATGATGGCGACCAATACTCAAAGACCGTCCGCACCAAGGACTCAACCCCGGACGGCTTTACCGACAACGACACCGAGTGGGTCAGGCTAACCGACAAAGTTGCGCAGGTAGTCCCCGCGTAAGGGCTCGAGATGGCTGGTGATCGAAATCAACGATCACCAGCCATTTCATTTGCATTCAACCATGCAGTCTTCATCATCGTGCGACTCATCTGAACACAACGCCGGTGCCAGAGAAGTGTCCGAAACTGCCGAGATCAATGCGAGGAAACGAGATCTGGTTCTTCCACAGATCCTGCATCCCCGCGAATCTGATGTCGTCTAGAACCATGACAGATCCCGGCTTCATGACGCCAAGAATTCTTGGAACTACGACCGATTCGAAAACACCGTCCTTTGGTCCATCGACAAAGACTAGATCCGCCGTTGAGAAAACCGTCGAGTTTTCACGCCAGATTTCATCATCAAGAAGGTTCGCCACCACCTGCGAGACGTTCGGATAGCGCTCAACCAATTCAGGTATTGATCCAGGGATACCGTCGATAGCCACCACATCAAATGTGACAACCCGTTCACTACTCCGGCTGAGAATTGCGGCGGCGGCGCCTTGCCACGTACCAATCTCTATCGCCAATTGTGGATTTAGTTTTGCTGCAAAGCCAGCAAGCAGTCGGTAGTGCTCTCCCGGCCACATTCGTACAAAGTCACGATCCACCTCATTGACAAGATTGCTGGCTACCTCATCAACATTGCTCTTGAGTGCCTCACCGCAAACCTGGACGAGAATCTCAATATGGCGATCCTCTAAGGCCGGAACGAGGTCCGACTGCGGCACGACAGGCACCAGGTCCTGTGGTTTCTGCACGAATATCAGGTAGGACACCCGCCGACGAAGTTCATCGAGCCACGGCCATCGCCACCAACGATTATCGACACTCACGTTTTTCTGAACCCCCTACATATCGAGGCAAGGTTGACTGCGGCATGAATCTAGGGTCGGCGCGCATTCCTATCTTGTGCAAGTACCGGCTGCCCATCGTCCTGACAGTATCGGCTCCATAGCGCATACTTCGCTTCCAACTAATTGACGAAGCCTCTGGAAAATACCGCACTGGCACTGGAATGTCTCCAAGCACGAGTCCGAAGTGAACTGCCTGAATTAGCATCTCTTGATCAAAGGCGAAGTCATCAGAATTGTGCATAAATGGAATTATTTCTAGCGCCTCGCGTGAGAAGGCACGCAGACCCGAGTGAAAATCTCCTAGCGTCTGTCCGAGCAGTAGGTTTTCGACAAACGTACTTGATCTATTCAGTACGTATTTCCATGGAGGCATTCCACCTTCAAGGGCTTCACGTCTAGCTCGCATCCGATTCCCCAGAACCACATCGCAGATACCAAAGCGAATCACCTCAGCCATTACCGGAATGAGGCGGCTGTCGTACTGGTTGTCCGGGTGCAGCATGACGATGACGTTGGCACTTGTTTTCAGTGCGGCCGTATAGCACGTCTTTTGATTACCGCCGTATCCGGTGTTTCGCTCGTGTTGTAGGACCGTCAGGCCGAGATCACGTGCAACATCTACGGTGCTATCGGAACTGAAGTCATCCACGAGGATGATGTCGACTACGTTTGAGCGGTCGACCTTAAGCAAAGTTTGTTCGATCGTCTTTGCTGCGTTATACGCCGGCATCACGATGGTGATTTTGATCTTTTCCACAGAGCAACTTTCCACTGCGTCAACAATTTGCGACCCATGTTACCAGCGTCGCGGATCAATCAAATTGAGATCGAGTGAACCCAAGTCTACGGGTAGGACCTGGGGCTGAGATGTGTCAAGCGCACGCTTGATCGCAAGCAATTCGGCAGTAGTCGTTACGCCGACAACAATCTGGGACGCCCACTCCAACCCCTGAACATGAGACAGGCAGGCACCGAGAGCAGTCGTATTCTGCTCAACAAGATAATCGCGAAAGCGGCTAATGGCTGGATGGCTCGAAAATTGATGGGAGTCAGACAACAGGATTCCTTGCAGAAAGGCACTGCGGATAGCAACGGTGGCGCCCAGCTTCGTAATCTCTGTCAGATCCATAAAGTCATCAAGTCGCCGATCGATCGGGTTTGACGGGACTTGCAGTGCGCCGACTTCATGATCTGCGCGGTGAAGGTGTTCGCGGAAGGTTCGCACGTCATCGCGTGTATACGCAGCAACACCGATGCGGTCAACGAGTCCGACTTGCTGCGCATGAATCATTCGATCGACCACGTAATCGCATTGCGCCCCATCCAGCTGGTCCCATTCGCGAACAAGGCAAGCATCGAACTTCTCGCAACCCAGCACGTTCAGACTCGATGATACTTGCTCTACCGGATCCACAGAATCTGTACCGACAATCTTCCCCGTGAAGGTGAACGCCGATGACCACGGGCGCAAACGCTGGAGCGCGTCACCATAAACAGCCGCCGTGTCTATATGGGTAACACCTGAGTCGAGAGCTAGGTCCAAAATCTCTGCGACCTCAGTATCCGACATACGCCCACGCTTGTTCGTGATCCCATAGCCGTCACCGAATTGCGCCGTGCCAAGAACGAGTTGACTCACGATCCGATTGTGCTTGACTCGATATAGCGTGTCACCATGGCGGTCTCTGCGCGTGTTGCGCGCACCACGCGACTCCGTGAGTGGATCAGTCCACTGCTAGTCGCTGTGGGAATCTACGTCCTGTCGCAACAGTGGTCTGGCCTAGACACTCCAGACTCCGAGTTCTACGCCTCGCTGGCAATCTTCACGGATGCGGTCACCGACCGTGCCCCGATCGATTCGTACTACTGGACCCGTTTGGGTCTGATTGCGCCTGCGCACGTTGCTATTTCGCTTCTGGGGATCTGGGAGGGATTCGCCGTCTATAAGGCCTTCATCACCCTGACTCTCAGTGCAAGCCTGTTTGCAATCTTTCGCCACTTCACAGGCTTCTGGCGCGCAACGTGGCTCACCGCTGCCGGTGCTAGCAGTTCCATCGTTGTCGCCTACCTGGGTAATCCCTACGTGTCTGCCACCATTATTGCCGGTCTGACGGCACTGTTGGCGTTCACGATTCTCGGTCGGCTGTGGGGAGCCATTGGGGGTGGAATCGCGCTGGGGTGGCTGGTGATGGCGTATCCCACGGGGGCTCTTCTCGGTCTCACAATCTCCGTGAGCATGATGTCCTATCGGCTTCGTTCGAGCACCCCCGACTGGACCACGGTCGTCCGTCGGGCCGCAACCGCTGTTGCTGCACTGCTCCTGACCATTGGCGGATTTCTGCTCGCCGGACGTGCCCTCTTCCCAGATCTAGATTGGCTCTCGTCGGTTCTTCTGGCATCGGGACAAGATCACTCGGTTCACGGGAGTGGTGAGTGGGTCTGGTTGCGCGACATCTCCCTCCTGGTGCCGACGGCGACCCTCGTGCTGTCCCTGGCTAACCGACTGCAAGGTCCCCGCAAGACCCCCGCCGATTTGGCATTGATCATTTCGTCGTCGTCCATCGCCTTTTACCTGGTCTTCGCGCCGATTTTCGGCGCCCAGTTTCTCGAGGCGCCCTTGCATCAGGTTCTCCTGTGGGCACCGACACTCACCGCGCTGGGTCTCGTGGCCGCTAGCCGGATGGCCGACGATGTGCCCCGAACTACTGGGC
>WLWL01000066.1 GCA_012103605.1 Candidatus Nanopelagicales bacterium | reverse complement strand
CGATTGGCGAGGAACTGCGCGATGCGGCGGGTCATGAGTGCGGACAGCAACGTCTTGGCGACCAGAATCACAACGGCGGCAAGGGCTACCGTTACCGATAATTGGGACACCGAAAGATCCCCCAGGCCCAAGATGTCCAGCACGTTCTGGATGGATGAAGGCAGGGAGGCGACGCCCAGTCCGGAGACGACGATGGCGGCCACCAGTCCAATCAGGGCAATACCGATCAGATCCAACAGCCCGAGCGACACCTGAACAGCAGCGCCGAGGAAAAGCAGGCGCCGTTTGCTTTTCGGGACGAGATGGATGGCTTGTCGGACCGCCGTCCAAATTCCCGGACTCGAAAATTCCATCACGCTCAATCCACCGTGCGGATTGTCAGGCTCCTGAGCGCGCAGCCCCGATGTCGCCGACATGCCCGATAACCTAACCTGACCGGCCGCCAAGGGTTTGGAGTGGACGTGAGTGGTCTGTTTATTGGCTTGGTGACTCACCCCCTTTCGCAGTTTCCCGGCAGCCGTGGTTCGCACGGCCTGATGGGGCAACTGGCCGACGAACTCTCCGCGCTCGGAATGGAAATCTCGACGTACTGCGAGGACCGCGACCTTGCGGACTCCATAGAAGAACTCACCGCCCAAGAACTCGCTCACTCTCGCGACTATTTGCTCCAAGTTCAGCGTGATTGGGCGTCATACATATCCCACGACAGCAAGAGCCTACGTCTTCATCAATGGGTGGCTCGAATGCGACGAGCCGTGGAGCCACAAAGTTCGCGGGCGGCGCGGCGATTGCTCAACATAGAGCTCGCCCATCTCGAGATCATGACGGCTTCCCTTGCTACGGGAGCAGACTTCACCCTCATCATCGAAGATGACGCACACTGTCCGGACATTCAGGCCTTGGCTGGAGACCTCCATGACCTGATGATGCGGACCGAGGCGCCCTACATGTCGCATGTGTCCACGTCGTTCTCCCCAGAGCAACTGGGGATCGACAGTCTCGTTAGCGGGGAGGAGAGCCGGTGGTCGAACGGCGGGCACGAGTTTCGTCTGCTGCGACCGGTGACCAATACCGTCTGCGCAACGATGTATCGGCAGGACTTTCTGCTCAATCTCCATCAACGCTGGCGGGCTGAGAAACTCGTGCCCGTGATTCCGGTGGATTGGCGCCTTAACGCCCTTCTGATGGACATGTATGCCACGGGCGACTTGCCGAAGGGGTACGCCACCGTGGTCTTTCCGAGTCCCATCATCCAGCGCTCCTTGCACTCATGACATCTGAGCGTGAACACAATCGCCATACTCGCCGTGTGGACGGCGGGTATATGGAAGTCGGGGACAGTCAGCGAGTAGCGCCATGGCTATCGATCATCACACCGGTCAAGGATGCGTTGACTGCACTAGAGCGCACCTGCGAGTCGCTGGCGAGCCAAGATCCTGCGGGCATCGAATGGTTGATCGTGGATAGCTCGACTGATGGCGATGAAGTTCCTTTGTTCATCCGTCAGCGTGCCGGAATTCCTGTGACCTACATTCACCAGGAACCACGGGGAATCTTTGCTGCAATGAATCGAGGTGTGACGGAATCGGCAGGCCACTACGTCTATTTCCTCAACGCCGGCGACACCCTCATGTCTTCCGAATCCCTCACCACGCTGCGGCACGCCCTCGCTGCGAACAACTCTCCGCCCTGGGCATACGCGGACGTTGAGATGGTGGACGATCAGGGAAGGAGTCTTGCGTCTGCGCCCTGGGATCATGCCGAAGAGCGGTCGCGGTTCTTCGCCCGCGGGTATTTTCCTTGCCACCAAGGAACGGTCGTGCGTGGGTCGGTCATTCGCAGCCTCGGCGGGTTCGATACGTCCTACGTCATCGGCGGCGACTACGACTTGTTTCTTCGCATCGACCGCTTGTATCCACCTACGCACTTGCCCTTCACGTTGGCCCGCTTCTCCCCCGGTGGCGCGTCATCCGAAAACTGGTTGACCGCGCTCCGAGAATTCCATCGCGCACGGCGACTGAGTTTGCGCCCATCCGGTTGGGCAGCAGCCCGCGAACGTGTCGACACTGCCTGGTTTGGTGGCAAGACGGCTCTCTATCACTCGCTCTGGGCACCCGGCAGGCCGTTACACCGGGCGGTTCGTCGAATCGGCCGCTGAGCCGTCTCGTCCAACACAGATTCGTGCTCCCTGGATATCGTGTGCTGGTGAGGGGATCCGAGGGCGAATGGATGCACCCCCTAGCTCGTGAGTTGTTTCCTTTTCCTCGAAGCTTGACCGGTGACGGCGTCCGTCAGACCTTGAGGGTCTTGGAGCGGGAGTTGCCTGGTCTCGTGATCCATGAGGTACCTAGCGGGACGGCTGCCTTCGACTGGGTCGTGCCCGATGAATGGAACGCACGCGCGGCGCGAATCACCGGGCCGGACGGGAAAGTGGTTGTCGATTTCAACGACAGCAATCTGCACCTCGTGGGCTACTCAGAACCGATCGAAGGTGTCATGAGTCTCGCCACTCTTGAGGAGCATCTTCATAGTGATCCGGAGTTACCGGACTCAATCCCCTACGTAACGGCGTACTACCACCGAACATGGGGGTTCTGTCTGTCAGATGATCAACGCCGCACCTTGGTCGACGGTGATTACCACGTTGATATTGACTCTCGATTCGATCAGGGAAGCCTCACCTACGGCGAGTTAATCATTCCCGGTACCTCCTCGGCGGAGGTACTTCTGTCGACCTACATCTGCCACCCATCTCTGGCGAACAACGAACTGTCTGGGCCGGTGGTACTCACCGCCGTAGCGAAATGGTTGCACGAGCAGGACCGGCGGTTCACGTATCGACTGGTCTTCATTCCCGAGTCGATCGGTGCCTTGCTCTATTCGTCTATGAACCTTCGCGAACTGCAGAAGCACGTGGTCGCCGGCATCAACCTGACCTGCATCGGGGACGACGGCGACTATTCCTTCCTGGCATCACGCGAAGGAAACTCACCGATCGATCGAATAGGCAAAAGGGTGGTTCGGGACACACCACAACCGGTGGAGTATTCCTACCTCGACCGTGGAAGCGATGAGAGAACATACGCCGCACCAGGGATAGACCTGCCATTGATCTCTCTGATGAGAACGAAGTACGGCAAGTACCGCGGCTACCACAGTTCGCTGGACGACCTGAAGCTCGTCACACCGAGTGGATTGCAGGGTGGGCTCGACCTCGTCCGCGACACACTCAAGCAACTTGAGGAATCTCGGTATTTCCTCACGACGGTTCGCGGAGAGCCCCAACTAGGCCGTCGTGGCCTCTACCACACCATGCATGCACGAACGGTCACCGACGAGGTGCTGCTGCGCACCCACATACTTGCCTACTCCGACGGTCTGCACTCGACCATGGATATCGCTGACATGACCGGCCACGACCTCGAAGTCATCGAGGCGCTCGTTGACGAACTTCACGATCACGGCCTTCTCATCGAGACTGACCCCCGCCGAGGAGAGGTCCCCGACGGTCTCATCAATCGCAAGGATTGTTGACATGGCAACGCTCGCCCTGATGCTTCGCTCGTACGCGCCCGACGCCGGATACGCGAATCGACTGGTGGAGAGTTTCCGCCGATTCAATTCCGAAGACCTTCACCTATTTTGCGTCGTACCGACGACGGATATTCCCTTGTTCCAACACTTGGGTGGAGCCGACGTCACCGTCATGGATGATGAGCAATTCGCGCCCTACTTCGTCGATGAAGACGTTCACGGGCTTCGTCCCGGTTACATCAACCAGGAACTCGTCAAAATGGCGTTCTGGGAGACCGGTCTGGCCGACAACTACTTCTGCGTCGACTCCGAAGCATTATTCCTGCGCCCCTTCGGTTTCACAGACTTCATGGCAACGAATTCAGTCCCGTACACGGTGCTCGTCGAGGATTACGAGTTGGCTGTTGAGCCTCGCTACTACCGCGAGCACTGGACAACGCGCCAGGAATCCATTCGACGCATTCACGACGAGGTAGGGGTCGAGGATGCCGTCCTGCGCACGTGTCACGGTCACCAGGTCATGTCCTCGAGAGTTCTTCGGTCCTTCAAGGAGGACTTCCTCACGCCACGATCCTGGACCTACGCCGATGCATTGAGATTCCAACCACTCGAATTCACCTGGTACAACATGTGGCTGCAAAGGAGTCACGTGATCCCCATTCACGCCCGCGAACCGCTCGTCAAGGTCTTCCATCACGAAGGGCAGCACATGGAGTACCTGCTCCGCGGCATCGAGCATGACGATGTGGCTCGGGGTTACCTTGCCCTGGTCGTGAACTCGAATTTTGAGCGCACCGTGGCCGCCCGCGGAGGAACGCCAGCATCGACTGATACCGACAAGCCGGCGGGCTTGGCGCCCTATCTGTCGTATACCGAGGTGGCCCGCTTGGTTGGGCACAAGTTGACTTCCAGTGTGAAGCGAGTGACCAGGGGCCTCTAACCGCGCTCCCGATGCCATCGAGTAACTCGGTGCACAGCGTGACTGAGGTGCTTCGCAGCAACTCGTGGTTCGCTCATTACTCGCCCTCCGATGATGTAATCGCCGTCGGTTCGCTGAATCTTCTCCAATGAGAACCCACGACGTCGCATCATGAGGCCATATGACACTGCCCCCGACCAGGAACCAGGGCTAGCTGCGTCTAGTGCTCGGGCAAGTTCCTCTTCCGACCCGGCGAAGACTGCGCACCCGAGCTCGTCGTACGCCGACGGTCCCATGACGATCACCGGCTTGCCCGCATACGCAGCTTCGACGCCGGTGGTAGATCCGTAGGTGACGACAATGTCTGCTTGCCGCATGAGCGTGTAACTGTCGATGGGTGAGTGATGGTCGACGTGAACGTCCGGCTTCGCCTCCTGTACCGCGTCGAGCCACTCCACCACATCTTGTTTCGGCTTCATACGCTTGTGTGGGTGTGATCGGACGACCAGCGTCCAGCCCGGTCGCCTTCGTACCTCCTCAGCCAGTGCCTGAAGGGCCACCGGCTGATCTCCAATGAAGCGTGACCAGTCAAGTTCAAGTTCCGCAATCTCGTCACCGGATGAACTGAAATAGACGACAACGGTGTTGGACTCTGGCACGTCAATTCCTTGACCAGTCTGTTGCGACTCAACGAATAGTGCGTTGTCTGGCGCCGCGTGATTGATCCGATCGGTGAACCATGATTCACCCACATCGTCTCGAAGGTCGCCCGGCCACTCTTCATACATCTTGATCATGCGGCGTTGAAGATCAGACCAGTCATGCGTGATGTTGTCGGTGAGATCGAAGTCAGTATCGATTCCTCCGGTGTCGTAATACAGCACTCGAATGCCAGCAGCTTCACCAGCAGCCGATGCTGCGCGGTCGTGCAGAAAGCGTCCGTTGTAAATCACAATTGACGTGAGGGCATGCTGTTCAATCAACGCACGTGTCTGGTCGTATACCCATGCGTAACTGCATGCTGCGGAGTCCAAGAGACGCCGGGGCCAGAAGTAGGCGTCGGTGATGGGGGTTTCGGTGTCCGGTCGAATCTGTAGCATCGCCCGACCCATGGGGCTGCCGCGATAGGAAAGTTTTCGGATCGCGGATCTGTTCAGGGGTTGTCGGATTCGCACATCTGCAGGTGCCCGCCACCGCTTGATGGGAGGAGAGACGATCGACACATCCGACCCGTTTACGGCAACTAAGGAATCCTCGACACATTCATCACTCGTTCTCGACCCAAACAAACGGGCAAGAGACCGGTGAGTCGACCAGCCGGTGTCCTTCATGGGGGTGCGATCTGCCCAAAAGGCAACATAAATCTTCGAACCCATGGCCTGCATGGTCAACGCGGTTTCGGCCAAGGCCGCCAGGGCGAAGGGCCATTGAGTGAAGGAGACAAATCCGACTCGCTCGCGCTCCGCGGACGAAGAGGTTGCCCTAATGAACTCCTCAAGGGAGTTGTGTTCGGATCGGACAACCACGATCCGACGTTAGCGCACGCCTATGGACTATCTTTGGGATGCGATGAGCGGATCTCTCACACCAATTGGCGATACACCTGCGCTGTCGCCGCCGCGGACTTCGTCCAGCTAAAGAGCGCGGCACGGGCGCGCCCTCGCCGAGACAGGTCACGCGCTGAGGTCGCGTCACCAATAAAGTCAGACAAAACTTCCGAAAGGTTTTCCGAGCTACTCGGCTCGAAGTAGGCAGCTGCATCGCCGCCCACTTCGCACAGAGCCGGAGAGCGCGCGAGCACTACCGGCGTGCCGCACGCCATCGCCTCCAACACCGGAAGACCGAAACCCTCGTACCGTGAAGGGAAGACGAAGGCTCGAGCCGCCGAATACGCGGCAGGCATGTCGATATCCGCAACCGGCCGTTGCATAACTCGATCGCTCAATCCGAGTCTGGCGATGTGATCCCGTTCACTGCTAGTCAGTGCGCCACCACCCGCGAGCATGAGAGACAATTCCGGGTACTCATCGACAATGTGGGGCATGGCGTTGATCAGGGTTGCTGCGTCTTTGTACCCGTCGCGCTTCCCTACGTAGAGCAGGTAATTCTGCGGAAAGCCCGAGACCCGTGCTTCCGTGCTCACGAAGCGTGGATTGACACCGTGCGGGATGACGGAGATCGGAGCCTGAACGTCCCCGAAAACCCGCAGTAGGTCGGCCTTGGTGGATTCTGAGACACAGATGACGTGAGCAGCCTGGTCGACATAACGACGTTTGTCGGTGATGGGGTCCGCTCGCCGACGAGACTCCGGAAACAGTTCGGGGATCATGTCGTGCACGGTCACCACGTGCGGGCAACTAGGGAGACCTCGAAGAGCTCGTGTGAGATAGAAGGTGGAATGGACCACGTTGGCGTGCATTGCACGATGCGGTCTGGCGAGATAACGGGCCAAGGTCAGGTGTTGCCACCGCGCCGGGCGAACACGTAATTGCTCCGCCAAGTGCGATTCCGACAAAAGATAGTGATTTCGGGTGACCATCGATAGCGGTTCAAGGGAGACGCCAAGGTCGGGGTCGTGAATGAACTGGTCGGCTAGTTCGACGAACATCCGGGAAATCCCCCCGTGCTCTTGCACGGCAAAGATCTGCCCGTCCATCGCCACACGCACCCGTGTGAGTCTAGGCAGCCTAAAGACACGGCACTATGGGCTCTATGTCTTCGGTCGCGAACGTGGTCGTGATTCCACGTAATGGCTATGCGAATCGTCTCCAGGCCTGGGCGAGTGCGGCCATCGTTGCTCGAACGTGGGGCGCTCCTCTCGCGGTTTGCTGGGAGGAGGAGGCGGTGTGTCCGGCCGATGCTTCAAGCCTTTTCAGCAGTGCCGGGGAGGGAGCCACGTTTATCTCGAGCGATGAAGTCGAGGGCCTCCTCGGTGGGTCCCATGAAGGATTTCCCCGCTATCTGACGCACGACTCCGACACTGGGGTCGTAACCGTCGCTGGACATGACCGTGGAGAGCAGCCCTTCATGGCAGATCTCGCGCAACTGGCACACGAGTCCGCGCAGGCTCTGACTGTCGTCTTCATCGCAGGGGGTCGCTTCTGGCTACCCGGCGAGACGGCGTTCAACGCTGCGCGGCGTGACTTCTACGGGTCGATCAACTGGTCCGAGCCCATCGCTGAGCAGGTCTCCGTCATCAGTGCGGATCATGAGTCGTTCATCGGCATCCATGTTCGCGGGACCGACAAGGCGACAACGGTGCCCACCCAACATGCAATGGAGCGTTCGATCGCGGCCATCGCCGAGCGATCCGGGCTCAGTTCGGTTCTTGTCGCTGCTGACACTGCGAAGACTCGATCACAGTGGGTTGCCTGGCTCGAACGCGAGGGCCTGCAGCCGTGGTTCGTGAAGTCGACTACACACGACCGCGAGTCTCGTCGCGCTGGTGTCGATGCACTCGTCGAATGGAATTTGCTCGCGCGATCAACGGCCATGGTGTTCGCTGATGACTCCTCCTTCGGGCATGAAGCAGCCCTCTGCACGCGCTCCCCTGAGATGAATGCGGGCTTGACGGCGCCTGCGTGGTT
>WLWL01000065.1 GCA_012103605.1 Candidatus Nanopelagicales bacterium | reverse complement strand
GCTCGATCTTGAACAGTCGCTGAAAGCCGGTCATCCCCATACCCTTGCCGGCTTCGATCACTGACTTGTCCACCTGCTCGAGGCCGACAATGGTGTTGCGGAGCACCGGCAGCAGCGCGAACGTCGCAAGTGCGATGATCACCGTCGTCGCACCCTGGCCGAGCCACACAAAGAACAAGACAATGAGGCCGTACGCGGGCAAGGCTTGGCCGAGTCCCAGCACGCTAACCAGGGTGTCTTTGATCCTGGGGGCTCCTTCTCGGGTCACCGCGATGCCGATCGGAACGGCAATCACAATGACCAGGACGGTTGACCAGAAAGCGACGTACAACTGTTCCTGCATCTGACGCAGCAACTTCGCCGGTTCCAAGATCTTGGTCGTTGTCTGATCAAACTCCGAATAGTTCCAGACGACGAAGAGCAAGACGGACAGGATGAGAAATAGCGCAGGCGTGACAACGAGGTCGAGCGAATCCGACCTCCACCGACGAGTCGGTTTGGCCTCCGCATCCTCAGCGGTCAGCGCTACCGCGGTGCTCACGACCCTGAGCTCTCCGATCCGGTCTGGATGAGGAGGGCCGCGAGGCTCTCCACCGTGCACCCGCCAAGGTAATTTCCGCGCGCATCAACCACAACGGCCATGCCCGCGGCGCTGGTCAGCATCGCCGACAACGCATCTTGCAACGTGTCTTCTGGTTGGAGTTGAACCGAGATCGGACGGCCGGACTTCTCCAGACCCGATGACCGGTTCAGGGCGCGCTCGTCGATCCACCTCGTGGGGTGGTTGTTGCCGTCGAGGAGGACAGCGACGCTCGTGTTCGCCTCGTTCATCATCGCCAGAGCCTGATCGCGCTGGAAGGGCTCTTTCAGTGTGACGAGCGGGGACAGTTCGATGTCTTTCACGCGACGCAGAGTGAGGGTCTTCAAGATCGCACCGGAGCCAAGGAAGTTCTCTACAAACTCATCCGCTGGGTCGGTCAAGATGTGCTCGGGTGTGTCGAGCTGAGCGATCTCGCTTTGGTCACGCAAAATCGCGATCCGATCACCCATCTTCACTGCCTCGTCGACGTCGTGAGTGACGAACACGATCGTCTTTTTGAGCTCTTCTTGAAGCCGGAGGAACTCGTTCTGCAAGCGATCGCGTGTGATCGGGTCGATCGCCCCGAACGGCTCGTCCATCAACAAGACGTCGGGGTCAGCGCCCAAGGCCCGCGCGACACCAACACGCTGGGCCTGGCCACCGGAAAGCTCGGATGGGTACCGGTCCCGATAGATGCTGGGATCCATCGACACAACCTCGAGAAGCTCGTCGACGCGAGCATTGACCTTGTCCTTCGGCCACTTCAGCAGCCGCGGAACAGTGGCGATGTTCTCAGCGATCGTCCGGTGCGGGAACAGTCCGATCTGCTGGATGACATAGCCCATGCGACGACGAAGTTCGTTCGGGTCACCCTTCGTGACGTCTTCACCCTCGTAGATGATCCGTCCCGATGACGGCTCGATCATGCGGTTGATCAGTCGAAGCGTGGTGCTCTTGCCGCAACCGGACGGTCCGACCAGGACGAGGATCTCTCCGGGGTTTACCTCAAGGTTGAGGTCCTTGACCGCAGGGGTCTCGACACCCGGATACACCTTCGTCACGTGCTCGAGCTGGATGAGTGGTTGAGTGCTCACTGGATCTCCCGTCAGGCTTTCTTAGTTCGTGGTGTGGTCGCGCGACCGAGGCCGCGCAGCAAAGAGTCGATGACAAACGCGAGGGCGAGGGAGAGCAGGACGCCTGTCCAGATCGCTTCCAGTGAATTCGGTAGCGGCAACCGCGCCAGTCCACTCTTGATGAAGTCACCGAGACCACCGCCGGCGACGAGTGTCGCGATCGCGGAGATGCCGACCGTGAGCAACGCCGAGACTCGAATACCGGCGAGCATCACCGGCCAGGCCAGCGGTAGCTGAATCTTCGTCAGCACCTGCCAGCGCGTCATACCCATCCCCTTCGCGGATTCCAGGACGCTGGAGTCGACCGAGTCGAGCCCGGCGGTCGTGTTTCGCAGGATCGGCATGATCGCGTACAGATAGAGCGCGATGAAAGACGGTGTGAATCCGAGCCCCACGATTGGGATGAAGATCGTGAAGAGGGCCAGCGAGGGGATCGTGAGAAAAACTGACGAGATCGCGAGTGCGAGTTCTTTCGCGAACGTGTGTCGCATGGTCAACACCGCGACGACAACCGCCGTGATCCCCGCGGCGAGCGTCACGACAACCACGTACATCAGGGTCTGCGTCAGGCCATCCACGATGAGGTCTGTCCGGCTCGACATGTAGTCGAACCAACTCCGTACGCCGTCCACAGACGCTCCTGGCCGTTAGGTCGAAATGTGAGGGGAAGGAAAGAGACGTGCTTACTAGTGAAGAGGGCGGGGGCCGAAGCCCCCGCCCTCTTTCGCACTAGCCGGCGATGATGCCCTGTTCGATCAGGTAGTCCTTCGCGACTACCGAGGGCTCTTCACCCTCCGCTGACACCCGAGCGTTGAGCTCGGCCATCTTGAGGTTATCGAGCGGCTCGAGAATCGCCGCCGTGATCGCATCGTAAGCATCCGCATTCGCGTCGTAGGTCTCCTCGCGAATGGTTGCCGAGATGTTGTAGAGGATGTTGACGCCCGGATCCTCGACCAAGGTCAAGCCAAGCGCCGGAATACGACCGTCGGTCGTGAAGATCTCACCGAAATCGCAGTTGTCGTTCGCTGTCTCGGTGTAGATCACGCCCGTGTCCAGGATGTTCTGCTGAGCATCCGGCAGTTCGATGCCGGCGTGGGTCTCAGTCAGAATCAGGCCGTCGGGACGGTCCGGGAATTCGGACTCCATGCAGACGACGGCATCCGGGTTGTCGCGGACGTACTCCATCATCGACGTCAGAGTGAATGCGCCACCGTTGGCTTCGGTCGCTGCGGGGCTGGAAGCAAAGCCGTACGTGTTGTTGAACGGCGAGCGATCCACCCACACAATGCCATTCTCGGCATCCAGGTCGCGAACGCCAGAGGTGAGTTCCTCCGGGTCGAAGCTGGGATCTTCTTGGCCGAGGTGGACGGTCCAACCGGTGCCGTTGTACTCCATGTACATGTCGATCTCGCCGGACAGCAGTGCCTCGCGGGCGACCGCGGTGCCACCGAGGTTGACTTTGTCGTCGACGTTCGCGCCGGCAGCCTCGTAGGCCTGGACCATCATCTGGCCGAGGATCAACTGCTCGTCGAAGTCCTTCGAGCCGATGCCGAGGTCAACGCCACTCAAGTCGTATTGCGATGCGACGGTGTCTCCACCAGAGTCGCCACCTGACGAATCGTCCGAGTCACTCGAACAGGCAGCCAGCGCAAGAGCCGAAGCACCCACGATGACCGCGAATTTTTTACCCATTGAACCCATGAACGTGCTCACTCCTTGAATCGCTTACGTGCCGGGCTTCTGACCTTGAGAGGCTACCGGGTATCCACACGCACCGCCTAGACCCCTGGAGCAACGTCACATCTATGACCGTGCTTGAGACATTTCTGAGATACGTACGACACAAGCGTTATCTTCGCGTCCACTTGTGAAATCTTTTGCGCTCCCTTCCGCGGACTGCCAGGGAGCCTCCCGCCACCCCCGGGGACGATGCGATCGCGCGAGTTAGCGTTCTGTTTCTAGCGCCTCGAGTCGACGATCGAGGTCACGCAGCCGAGGGCGGACGAGGGCATCGGGAAGGCCCTCCTCGTCTCGCATCCTGAGTAGCTCCTCTTGTTCGGCCCGGACCATGGCACGGGCAAGTTGGAGCAAGGCCACAGAGTTCACCGGCCGCTCCGCCAGTTCATCGGCCTGCACGGCGGATCGATCGAGCCGCTCTTCGCAATCACTTCGAAGTCGGTCAACAACCTCCGGCGAAATCCGCTCGCCGCCGGTGTCTGCTTCCGACACCGCAGCGTCCAGTCTTTCCAGAGCCGCCCGTGCCAAGGCCGAATCCACTGTTCGCGCCAACGCCGCATCATCGTCACCGCGCACTCCCAACGATCGTGCGAGCGGTGCGACAGAAAGAGTCAACAGCAGGCTGATGACGATGATCGCGAACGTCGTGGCCAGGAGCACATCACGGTAGGGAAAGGGTTCACCGCTGGCGATGACGAGCGGAAGCGAGAAAGCCGCGAGTCCGGACACCGGTCCTCGGGCACCCGCCCAGGCAACGACAACCGCCTGCCTGACCGCCTGGTCTCGAACAATGCCGCGACGCCTATCCCGAGAACGCTCGATGACAACCATGAGACCCACGAACAGGAACCGAGTGCCGATCAAGGTGACGAGCACCACCGGCACCAACACCAGCACGAGGGCTACCTCGTCTGAGCCCAGCCGACTAAAAACTTCGGGTATCTCCAACCCGATGAGGCAGAAGGCGAATGACTGCAAGATGAAGGTGACGTGCCGCCACACGGTGGTTCCTTGCAGGCGCCCCGACCACCCGGGGTCTGCATGCTGGGTGTTGGCGAGCCACAGGGCCGCCACCACTACCGCCAGAATCCCTGAGCCTTCGAACTCTTCGGCAACGACGTAGATCAAGAAGGGCGCGACGACAATCAATGAGTTGGCGGCCACCAAATCTCGACTGCGACGTAGCACCGTCGACATGCCCCATCCTGCAAGCGCACCAACAAGCACGCCGATACCGACGGCGGCGGCGAGCATCCCCGCTGCATTCAGCATCGTCACACTGCCGGCCACCGCAGCGACCACGGCCACACGCAATGCCGTCAGGCCTGTTCCGTCATTGACAAGGCTTTCGCCCTCCAGGATGGAGACCAAGCGACGGGGTAGCGACGCTCGTTTCGCGATCGTGCTGACTGCCACCGCGTCGGTCGGGGAGACAATCGCGCCCAGGGCGAACGCGACGGCCAAGGGCATCGCAACGAACAGGCTCACCACACCCCCCACAACCAATGTCGCCGTCAGCACCAGTCCGATCGCCAGTGCCAGAACGGGTCGACTCACCCGACGCAGGTCGAGGTAGGAAGAACTCAGGGCCTCTCCGAAAACCAAGGGCGCCAGAAGCAGGATCAAGATCATTTCTGGTTCCGGGGGTGCGGTCGGCCCGAACGGCGCGAGACCCACGACCACCCCGAGGGCAATCAACGGCAGGGCGATTCCCCACCCGCGTTGCCTCATGAACGCCGCGAGGCCGAGAACGATGACCGCGGTGAGTGCGTACGCGAACAGATCGTCGAGCATCAAGCAACCCGGCCAGATCAGGTAGAGGAATCGATGCGTCGTCGCCCTTCGAAGGCGCGCCCGAGAGTTACCTCATCGGCGTATTCGAGGTCGCCTCCCACCGGCAAGCCGCTTGCCAAGCGCGAGACCGCTACCCCCAGCGGCTGAATCGTGCGGGCGAGATAGGTGGCGGTCGCCTCCCCTTCGAGGTTCGGGTCCGTTGCGAGGATCACTTCACTGATGGTGCCGTCCGCAAGCCGGCTGAGAAGTTCTCGGATGCGCAAGTCTTCTGGTCCGATGCCTTCGATGGGATTGATCGAGCCACCGAGGACGTGATAGCGGCCGCGAAATTCACGAGTTCGCTCGATCGCGACAACATCTTTGGGCTCCTCGACAACGCACACCGCACTGAGATCACGCTTGGGATCCGAGCAAATCCGACATTGATCGGCTTCGGAGATGTTTCCGCAGGTGTCGCAGAACTGCACTCGCTCCTTCACGCGAATGAGCGATTCCACGAGGCGTTGCACGTCTTCCTGCTCAGACGCCAATAGGTGAAAGGCGATGCGTTGCGCGCTCTTAGGGCCAACTCCCGGCAATCGCCCCAACTCGTCGATGAGATCCTGAACGGCGCCTTCATACATCAGTGCTCGATCTCCCCGATCTGCGTGGCGCCCATTTCCCGCATCACCAGGTCTACGCCGGAAATATCGTCGACGTTCACGTCATCGACGCTCGGGGCGTCGGCAGGGTCATTACTACTGCTGGTGGCTCCACCATTGCCCGACGCGGACGCGTTGGCGGTCGACGCAACCACAACATCGATGCGCAGATCGACTTTGAGGGTGTCCGCAATCGCCACTCGAAGTTTCTCGTCGTGACCGCTTGATGCCGCGTTGGCGACTTTGCCGGGACTATCGACTGCGACTGCGAGAACTCCATCGGACCACGAGACCGGACGGGAGTCGTTGAACAGCATCCACGCCACCCGGGTGCGAGACAACGTGTCCATCACCGCTGGCCACATCGTGATGAACCCTTCGAGGGTGATGTCCGAATCGGCTGCGTTTGCGGTCGCATTTGTCGTCGTGGTTGTCGTCGCCGGCTCAGTATCGGGCGCCGGCGCACCCGGGGTACCTGAACTGTCGGCACTATCGGCACTGTCCGGGCCGGCTTTCGCGTCGATTTCGTCTGCTTCATCGTCAGCGTCGATCGCCGTCGACGGTGCCACCTCGGAGATCTTGGGCGGTGGCGGCGCGGCCAAGGTCTTGGAAGCAGGCTTCGACTTCCGGGGCGCCGTTGACGTGGTCGAGGCTTTCGTCGGCGCTTCCGTCATCGCCTCGGTTGGCGCAGATGCTTCGGCAACGCGCGCTCCCGACGCGAGAACCTTTTCCAAATGCTCGATTCGCGCCAGCGCGCCGACGTCCGAACTTTCCGCCGATGGCACCAACAGCCGCGCCGCCATGATCTCGAGCCGCAGACGCGGTGCGGTGGCGCCCTTGAGTTCACCGAGGGAACGACTGATGACGTCCGCGGCCCTGCTGGCTTCCGCCGGGCCGAGAAGTTCTGCTTGTGCCACGATCTGTTGCGCTTCGTCGTCGGGAGTATCGAGAAGTCCCCGCTGCACCGCGTCGGGAACACTCTGCACGACGATCACATCCCGCATGCGCTCGAGTAGGTCCGATACGAAACGACGGGGCTCGTGTCCGCTATCGACGACACCTTCGACTACGTCGAACAACGCCGCACCATCGCGATTCGCGATTGCCTCGATGGTCGCATCGAGCACAGCGCTCTCCGTCACACCCAACTGGCCCGCGACCTCGGCGTACGTCACCCCGTCGGTTCCCGATCCTGCGATGACCTGACCGAGGATGGACAGCGAGTCCCGCACGCTGCCTGCCCCAGCGCGAGCCACCAGCGCCAGGGCCGCCGGTTCGGCCGAGACGCCTTCGGCTTCGCAGATCGACGCCAGGTGTTGCTGCAAGTCCTTGTTTCCCACGAGGCGGAACGCGTAGTTATGCGTCCGGGATCGAATTGTGGTCAGGACCTTGTCCGGGTCGGTCGTGGCGAAGACGAAGCGCACGTGCTCGGGTGGCTCCTCGACCAACTTCAACAAGGCGTTGAACCCGGCCGTGGAAACCATGTGGGCTTCGTCGATGATGTAGATCTTGTAGCGCGACGACGCGGGCGCGAACATCGCGCGCTCACGCAGATCGCGGGTATCGTCCACGCCTCCGTGACTCGCAGCATCAAGCTCGATGACGTCGATGGAACCCGGTCCACCCGTAGCCAAATCCACGCAGCTCTGACATTCGCCACACGGCTCGGACGTCGGTCCCTGCTCGCAGTTCAGCGATCGCGCCATGATTCGCGCTGTCGACGTCTTACCGCAGCCGCGGGGGCCGGAGAAAAGGTACGCGTGGTGAACGCGATCGTTGTCTAAAGCTCGCGCCAAAGGCGTAGTGATGTGTTCCTGGCCCACCACGTCGGCCAGCCTCGCCGGCCGGTAGGTGCGGTAGAGGGCCAACGACATGGCTCGACCCTAACGCCCACTGCAGGCACTGCAGACCGATGTTCAAGCATGAGAAAAAGCCCACAAAGGGACCCCCCGCGCACCTGACAGAGCCCGCCTACCCTTGCTGCCTTCCGGCCCTGGGGGGGTTGAGCGAGGTGACACCGCACGGGGGGTCGGTCACCAGGGTACGGGGCCGCGCGGAACGCTCGCCACCTGCGGGTAATCTCCCCCGCGGAGGATTCGCCTAGTGGCCTATGGCGCTCGCTTGGAAAGCGGGTTGGGTTAATAGCCCTCAGGGGTTCGAAT
>WLWL01000064.1 GCA_012103605.1 Candidatus Nanopelagicales bacterium | reverse complement strand
AGCCACGGTGCCATTTGCCATCCGGTGATGGTCGTGGAGAGCATCAAGCCCAGGCCGAAGATGCCGATGACCTCGAGCACCATGCCCAGTTGTAGCACCCGAACGGGCCCGAAGCGTTGGGAAAGTGAAGCACCGAGTCCGGATGCGGCGAAGGATCCAAGAGCCAGCGCGAGCAAGATGACGCCGGTTTGCAAAGCGTCGTACCCGCGAGTGGCCTGCAAGAACAGTGGAATGGCGAAGAGCAACCCAAATTCACCGAGACTGACGATGACCGCCACGGCATTGCCGGCGCCGAACGAACGGATCCTGAACAGCCGGAGGTCCAGCACCACAACCTTGCCGGCCTGTGCCCGCGCGTTCTCGATGAACAGCATTGCCAGGATGGCCAGAATTCCAAGAATGCCTGCGACGGGAACAACGGAGATGCTGTCCGAAGGCCACGTCCAGGAGCCGATGCTGAACTGTTCTGTGGGCACCAGCCAGCCGTATCGCTGACCCTCGATGAGGGCGAAGACAATGCCGAGCAGGCCGATGGTGACCAGCACGGTGCCGACCAGGTCGATTCCTTTGCGACCGAGCGCATCGCGTGATTCCGGTACGGCGAGAACCACGCCGATGAGCACGATGACTCCGATGGGGACGTTAATCAAGAAGGCCCAGTGCCAGGAGTAGTAGGTCGTGAGCCAACCTCCCACCAGTGGGCCGAGGGCCGCCATTCCGCCGATCGTGCCGCCCCAGACGGCGAACGCCACGGCGCGGGCTTTGCCGACGAATACGGCGTTGATGACCGATAGCGAACTCGGCAGAATCATTGCTCCGCCGATGCCCTGCAGCGCGCGGGCTGCGATCAGTGAGATCGAGTCATTGGAGCTGGCGACGAGGACGCTGGCCAGGACAAAGACGACCACGCCAATGATGAACAGTCGCTTGCGGCCGAAGCGATCGGCTAGGCGACCGAAGAAGATCAAGAGTGACGCGAATGTCAGGGAGTAGGCGGCGTTGACCCATTCGGCTTCGTTCGTTGTCAGGTTCAGATCGCGAACCATCGTAGGAATGGCCACGTTCACGACGGTGGCGTCCAAGATGATCATGGCGACGCCGAGGGCGAGGAAGAGTAGAGCTATCCAGCGCCGCTTGCCTTGCAAAGCGACCTGATCGGGGGTGTTGCTCATGAGTGCGCTCCCGTTCGCATCGTGCCAACGCCGGGTCGGCAGCCGAAGTCTGCCGTATTTCAGTGCACCTGGAACAATCGGAAGTATGAGTGTCGCGTCGATCGCCCAGCGTTTGCCGGTTCGGGTCGGCGATGTCGTGGTGGAACCACCCGTCGTGCTCGCACCCATGGCCGGCATCACGAACCGCGCGTTTCGCCGGCTCTGCAGGGAGTCCGGGGCTGGGCTGTATGTCTCGGAAATGACCACCAGTCGGGCATTGGTGGAACGCAATGCCGCCACGATGGACATGGTGACCTTCGCAGACGACGAATACCCGCGCTCCGTTCAGTTATATGGAGTGGATCCGCAGGTGATGGCTGCTGCCGTGCGCATCATCGTGTCCGAAGATCGCGCCGACCACATTGACATGAATTTCGGATGCCCCGTCCCGAAGGTGACCCGCAAGGGTGGGGGGAGCGCCCTGCCGTGGAAGAAGGACCTGTTCGCATCGATCGTCGGTGCGGCCGTTGACGCCGCGGACGGTCGCGTCCCGGTGTCGGTGAAGATGCGTAAAGGCATTGATGATGACCACCTGACCTATCTTCAGGCGGGGCGAACCGCGGCCGCGGCGGGAGTCTCGTGGGTGGCGTTGCACGCACGGACGACCCAGGAGATGTACTCCGGTACTGCGGACTGGTCGGCGATCGCGCGCCTGAAGGAAGAGCTCGACCCGCTCGGTGTTCCAGTGTTTGGCAACGGAGATATCTGGACAGCGTCGGACGCCATGCGGATGATGGAGCAGACCGGTGCGGACGGCGTGGTTGTCGGCCGCGGGTGCCTCGGCCGTCCGTGGCTGTTCGGTCACTTGGCGGCTGCTTTCCGAGGTGATCCGCTGCCTACCGAACCTAGGTTGGATGAGGTGCTGCGAACTCTTCGGCGGCACGCGGAACTGCTGTGCGCGGACTACGGCGAGATCAAGGGATGTCGCGATATCCGCAAACACATGGCGTGGTACCTGAAAGGCTTCCGCGTCGCGCAACCAGTTCGTCAGGCGCTGGGCACCGTGGCGAGTTTGTCGGAACTCGACTCCTTGCTCGCGCAGATCGATGGGGATCAGGAGTTCAACACTGACGTGGGTTGCGGTCCGCGCGGTCGAACATCCGGCGGGCGTGCTCCCACACTGCCCGAGGGATGGCTCGATACGCCGTTCATCGACGAGCAGTCTGCGTGTGCGGTGGCGGAAGCCGAACTATCCGTCAGCGGTGGGTAGTGCAGCGACACCGGTCGTCGTACAGATCACCTCGGAGTTCACGACGCAGTTCACGACGCAGCGTGGACGCTGCTCGTTAAGGTCGAGCCGTGACGTCGACTCCCGTTGTCCCCGGCTACTCGGGCGACGACACGGCACGGCTGGCTGAGGAACCGGTCAAGGAGACCGTTCGTAGTCCCTTCGCTCGGGATCGGGCGCGGGTGCTTCACTCAGCCGGGCTTCGGCGACTCGCGGCGAAGACTCAGGTGATGGTCGCCGGTCAGGATGATTTCCCGCGAACCCGACTGACGCACACCCTCGAGGTCGCGCAGATCGCGCGCGAACTCGGAGAAGCCTTGGGGTGTGACCCCGACGTTGTCGAAGTCGCCGGCCTGGCCCACGATCTCGGCCACCCACCCTTTGGTCACAACGGGGAAGATGAACTGAATCGACTCGCTGATTCCATCGGCGGGTTCGAAGGCAATGCGCAGACCCTTCGGGTTCTGACTCGCTTGGAGGCGAAAGTCCACGACGACGATCGTGACCGAAGCGTCGGCTTGAACCTGACCCGCGCCTGTCTGGATGCCTCGTGCAAGTACCCGTGGCCACGCGGTGAAGGGGGCGTGGGTCTGGAAGGAAAGTTCGGCTACTACGCCGACGACGCAGATGTCTACGCGTGGGTGCGCCGCGGTGCACCGGAGAGGCGCACCTGCCTGGAGGAGCAGGTGATGGATTGGAGCGACGACGTCGCTTACTCCGTTCACGACGTCGAGGATGCGGTGCACGTCGGCCTCATCAACATCGACCTGTTCGCCGATACCGACGCTCGCGATGAGGTTGTCGCTATTGCGCGCGAGAAGTACCTTCCATCGGCTAGCGACGATGAACTCACCGAAGCGATCGCGCGCCTGACGTCCCTGGACTACTGGCCCGAGTCCTTCTCCGGCTCCCACCGGGACATGGTCACCTTGAAGCGATTCACGAGCTACCTCATCGGTCGTTTCTGTGTCACGGCCCAAATCGCCACGCAGATGACCTACGAAGACGCGTCACTGACCCGCTACGCGGCCGATCTGGTCGTGCCCGATGAGGTGCGAGCCGAAGTCGCCGTCATGAAGGCGATCACCGCGGCGTTCGTGATGCGCCGGCCCGGTGCTGACGCCGAGTACTCGCGGCAGCGAGAGATGATCGCCGAGTTGGTGCACGCTTTGACCCTGGAAGAGGGGCGATCGCTGGAGCCCGCCATGGCGGACGCGTTCGCCCGGGCGGAGACCGACTCACAGCGGTTCCGGGTGATCATCGACCAGGTGGCGAGCCTGACCGATGTCAGCCTCGTGCAGTGGCACAAGCGGCTCGTGCGCTGACGCGCGGAGCCGGAGGCGAACCTAAGATCAGGCCATGGCCGGCCGGATACGCGACGAGGACGTTGCCCTCGTGCGCGAACGCGCCAGCATCGATGACGTGGTGCGCGAATACGTCACGTTGAAGACGGCCGGCGGCGGCAGCCTCAAGGGCCTGTGTCCCTTTCATGACGAGAAGTCACCGAGTTTCCACGTCACGCCGAGCCGCGGCATGTGGTACTGCTTCGGCTGCGGCGAAGGCGGAGATGTCATCAACTTCGTCCAGCGCATGGATCACCTGTCGTTCGCGGAGACCATTGAGAAGCTGGCGGAGAAGACGGGTGTGCAACTGCGCTACATCGACGGTGGCGCCGCCATCAACCGCCAGCAGGGCGTGCGCACGCGACTCGTCGAAGCCCACAAGACGGCGGCCACCTTCTACCGTGAACAACTGGACTCACCCGCCGCCGCTGCCGGGCGCGAGTTCCTGAAATCTCGCGGGTTCGATGCCGGCAGCGCCGAGCACTTCGGTGTCGGCTTCGCTCCGCAGTCCTGGGACGCACTCACCGGCTTCCTGCGCGGAAAGGGGTTCACCGACGAGGAATTGCTGGCCGGGGGACTGGTCAGTCAAGGCAACCGTGGTGTGTACGACAGGTTTCGCGGCCGGCTCGTCTGGCCGATACGCGATCTCGGCGGAGACGTCGTCGGTTTCGGGGCGCGCAAGCTCACCGATGACGACGACGGCCCCAAGTACCTGAACACCCCGGAAACGCCGATCTACAAGAAGTCCCACGTGCTCTACGGCCTCGACCTGGCTCGTAGGGAGATCTCGAAGAACCAACAGGCGGTCATCGTCGAGGGCTACACCGACGTCATGGCCTGTCACCTCGCCGGAGTGACAACTGCCGTCGCGACGTGCGGCACCGCGTTCGGGGCCGATCACATCAAGGTGCTGCGACGCTTGCTGATGGACGACGATCAAATGAAGGGGCAAGTTGTCTTCACCTTCGACGGGGACGCTGCCGGCCAGAAGGCTGCGATGCGGGCGTTCGCGGAAGATCAGAAGTTCGTGTCACAAACATTCGTCGCGGTTGAGTCGCACGGGTTGGACCCGTGCGACCTTCGTTTACGCCACGGAGACTCCGCGGTGCAAGAGCTCGTGAACAACCGCGTACCGCTGTTCGAATTCGCTATTCGCTCCACGATCGCTGCCTACGATCTGGATTCCGCAGAAGGAAGAGTCGCCGCTTTGCGGGATGCGGCGCCGATCGTGGGCAAGATCCGCGATCCGGCGTTACGACCGGAGTATGCGCGCCGCCTGGCCGGGTGGATCGGTATGGACGTCGGGGAAGTAACGAAAGCTGTGGGCGGATCGGCGCCGACGGGACCGTCCACGCCCGCCGCCTCCCGAGCGTCGCGACCCGGTGACCCGGCCCTCGTGGTCGAGCGGGAAGCGTTGAAGTGCGCACTGCAGCACCCTGGTGTCGTCGCCGAGTGGTACGCCTCGGTGGAAACGGCGGCGTACTCGCACCCCCGAGCCGTTCGTGTTCACGAAGCGATCACCGCCGCCGGTGGCCCGCACGTCGAGCGCGACGGACTCGAATGGATCGATGCGGTGCTCCAGGAATGTCCCGACGATGAGGTCCGCTCCCTAGTGCGCGAGTTGGCCGTCGAACCACTCCCGGCGATGGACGGTGAAGGATCGCGGTACGCCACCGGGGTGATTGCGCGATTGCTGGAGATCGATGCCGGTCGTCGCATGGAGGACCTGATGGGTCGCCTGCAACGGTCCGAGGACCCAGAGGAACAGCAGCGCCTCGGGCACGATCTGCAGGCGCTCCAGCAGTACCGGCGAAGCCTGCTCGAGGAAGCGGTGGGCTCCGCGTGAGACTTCGCCGAAGCGGACTCGACGCCGACGCGCGTGATCGGGTGGGCATCCGGCCGGGAGAGCGGGTGATCTCCTGGGGCGTGGGAGATGCAGCGGATCCTGATGGCTCGTTGATCGTCGCGACCGATGCCGCGCTGTATGAGCAACGCAGTAGCCAGCGCATCGAGTGGCAACGGGTGACGAAGGGAACCTGGGAGCAGCCGGAATTCGTCATCGACTTCGACGACGACGGTGTCGCGCGACGTCTGCGCATTCGTGTCGACGACGCTCGGGACATCCCGGCCGCAGTACGTGACCGGGTCAACGACACCGTCGTTGTCTCTGAGTACCGAATCCTGGAGGGGGATCGCGGCGCGTTCTTCGTGGCGCGACGCTCTCCAGACGGGGATGTCGGGGACATTCGATGGTCGGTCGTATTCGACGAAGGCCTAAATCCGGGAAGTGCGGTCTTGAGAGAACGTGCCGATGCGCAGTTGGAGCAAATCCGGGCATCCCTCGGCATCTAGCCACGGGGACTGTTGGTAGCCTGAGCGCGCCTCACAATCCCCCATAGCTCAATTGGCAGAGCATTCGACTGTTAATCGAAGGGTTATTGGTTCGAGTCCAATTGGGGGAGCTAGGTCCCCGTTTTGCCCATTCGCTTACGGAAGCGCTTGCGCACTGATCTCGGGCTTGCTTGGATGCGGCCTATGAAGCCTTTACTTCGAGCCGCAAAGACCAAGATGACCGCCGTCGCTGCCAGCGTGGCCCTTGGCATCGGATGCATGGTGACCGGCGCGCTGCCTGCCACGGCGGCGCCAGGTGACGTGACGGCTTACCTCGTGGGTGACGGGGCTACGCCCGTGGACATCATCACTGCGCCTGACGGCACGATGTGGGCTGCTAACGAAGGAGCGAATTCGATTTCCCGAGTGACGACGGAAGGGCAGATCACCTCCTTCCCGGTTCCGGGCGTTGGGCCCAACTCTCTGGTGTTTGGTCCGGATGGAGCCGTGTGGTTCACCTACTCGGGGACTTCGGCGATAGGGCGCATGGACACGAGCGGCACTGCTCGGAATTATCCGACGGGAGTACCTAACGGACGTGGAAGCGACATCGAGGTGGGTTACGACAGCAAACTTTGGTTCACCATGCCCGACGCGCAACTCATCGGTCGCATAAGCACGGCTGGTGACGTAGTCAGGTATTCAGGTGTTGGCGCTGCGGAGTCAATTGCCGTTGGTCCTGTGCGAAGTGGAGAGATGTATTTCAGCTCAGGAGCAGGTGGGCTGGGAGCGATCGCGACACTCACGGGTGCACGACGTTCCATAGCGACCCCAAGTGCTACGTCGACCGGCCCGATCCATAACGCCGGGGGCAACGTCTGGTTCGAGATGACCGATGCTCAAGGTCGAGTCAAGCTGGGGAAAGCAACACGTACGGGGATCGTTGACGTTGACGTTCCACAAATCGTCAACGTAAATCAGATAGCAACTGGTCCCGACAAGTCTGTGTACATCACGGACACGGCTAGACAGCGCATCGTTCACGTCACCGCCGATGGTGCGGTTGAGGCGGTCGTCAATTCGGGAGCCGATGCACACTCGTCGACACTCGGTGAGGATGGGAATCTGTGGGTGGCTGCCGGGACAAGCAGCACCCCAGGGCAGATCCGCCGGATTCTGACCGGCATCGTTCCGCAGTTGGTCGTCAACTCCCTCCCCTTCACCACGCCTTCGACTGGACTTTCCTCGGGGTCCCAAGTGTTGGCCAATAAGGCCATCTGGAAGTACGAACCGTCCAGTTACGCCTACCAGTGGCAGGCATGCGCCAACCAGACGGAAACGACCTGTGTTGACATTCCCGGTGCTACCGGAGCGTCCTACATCGTGGCTGACTCGGATGTTGGAAAGCACCTCCGCGTTGGGGTTACGGCAACGAACTTGAATGGTGCATCGAGCCCGTCCTTTAGCAGGCCAGCGGCCACAGACGGTGCCGCCGGCAGCAATGCTGCAGGACTGTCCAAGGTGGCCTCCATCGGGGGCGAGTACACCATGCAGTTGCTTGCCCCAAAGAAGCAGAAGCGCAATAAGCGCAAGTACTACATCGTTATCTTCTCTGCGGAAGATACCGAGGGCACGGTCACATTTCAGTTCCGCAAAGGCAATCGCAC
This sequence comes from Candidatus Nanopelagicales bacterium, assembly GCA_012103605.1. Taxonomy (GTDB): domain Bacteria; phylum Actinomycetota; class Actinomycetes; order S36-B12; family S36-B12; genus S36-B12. Next base: position 365 of record WLWL01000064.1, on the reverse strand, counting down.
GAAGACAAAGACCGTCACGATCTCCGACGACGAAGCCTCGTATCGGTGGAAGCCCAAGCGTCGGTGGCGCAAGGGTTACACAACAGTCACAGCAACCTTCCAGCCAAGCCCGGGTCAAAGTGAACTGACGGCCGCGGTCGTAGGAAGCCGGGTGCGTATCCGATAGGGGCAGAAGACGAGTGATGAAGGAAAGACTTTTCAACCACTTGCGCCTGGATACTCACGTGAGCTGAAATTTCGTGTGGTGCGGAGCGTGAGAGCGCGAGGGCGAGATCAGCACCCGTCGGCCCGGGTCCAAGGGAAACGTCGATGAGGGCGACGTCCGGGTCGAAGTCTTTCGCGGATCGTTGTGCTTCCGCTGCCCC
>WLWL01000295.1 GCA_012103605.1 Candidatus Nanopelagicales bacterium | reverse complement strand
TGCTGTTCGCCCAAATCAATCAGGGCGCCGCCGGTTGGATGCAGACCACCGCTGGCTCGTGGTACGTGCTCACCGAGGCCGGCTCCACAACAACGCTGTCTTTCTTCGTGATCGCCTCCATGACTCCATCACTTTTTCTGAACCCTGTTGGCGGACGTCTGATGCAGAGTTATTCACCGGTAGCCATGGTCAAAGTGCTGGCGCCCCTGGCTGCGCTCGCTCCCCTGCTGATCGCCGGGCTCTACGCGACGGGCACGCTGTCGATTCCACTCCTGTTCGCACTTACCGTTATTGGAGCGTCCTTTCGCGCTCTGCAGGCCCCAACGTTCGCGAAGATCCTGCCGCTCACCGTGCCCAAGAGCCAGCGCGCTGCCGTCTTGGGCTACTCCGCGATCGCTTTCAACGTTTCTCGCAGCGTCGGACCCGTCATCGCTGGTATCGCCGGCACGGGCCTTGCCTACCTGTTATCCGGTGTCGGCTTTCTCGTCGTGGCCGCCATCATGTTCGTCACGCCGCTGGGCTCCGCACAGTCAACTCCCACCACGACCGGACCGAGCGCCTCACACAGCGCCGCTCCCAAAGGATCTTCTTTCCGCCACGCTCTTCGATTGATGTGGAATATCACGGCCGTCCGCATTCTGTTCTTGTGTGTCGTCGTCTTCTATCTGGTGTCAGGGTCGATCCATCAGCTTCTCGCGGCCGTCGCCAAAGACACCAGCACCACGTCTCTCGCCCTGGGCGCCCTCTATGCATGCGCGGCGATCGGCGCCATACTCACGAATCGACCCGTGCTGCGCTACCTCGACAACAACGGCCACCGCACTCGCCTGCTATCGATCGTCATCGTCGCAGCAGCCCTGACGGTGGTTGCCTTCGGCTTCAGTTCCGGACTGATCTTCGACATGGCCTTGATGGTGATTCTTGGGGCCCTGGGTGAAGCCATGTATCTGGTGGTGCAGCGCTCGATTCTCTTGGAACTCGACGAGGCCGACTCCGGCGCCATCTTCGGCCTGTTCCTCGCCATCCTCACGGGGGCGAGCATCCTCGGCTCGATCGGACTTGGATTGCTGATGGATGCGGTGGGTGTTCGGTCCGGGCTCGTGACGCTCGGGGTGGTGACGCTCGTCATCGCCGTGCCCTTGATCCTGCTGGTCACACGGGCGTCGTCGAAGCCGCAGCAGCCCTCAACCGACGACTGACGCAACATCACGGCCGCGACCGGGCACGCGATCGCGTGCCTTAGGTTCTTGCCATGAGCAGGCGGAAGTTCTTCATCGACACCGACACCGCAACAGACGATGCGGTCGCTCTCGTGATGGCTCTCCAGCACCCGGATATTGATGTTCTCGGCATATCTACGGTGGCGGGTAATTGCACCGTCGAACAAGCCACGCAGAACGCTCTGTACACGCGGGACCTTGTCGGGTCGACGGTCCCGGTTCACGTGGGCGCCGACGGCCCGCTGATGCGGCCTTTGCAAACCGCCCATCATGTGCACGGCAAGGA
>WLWL01000063.1 GCA_012103605.1 Candidatus Nanopelagicales bacterium | reverse complement strand
TCGAAGGCGGCGCCAAGGTGGTCGAGGAGTTGTATACGCAGCAGTACTACGGGCAGAGCGAATTCGACAGCGGCCTGTTCCCGGTGAGCGCGACCGTCTTGAGTAACCCCGCAGCCTTCGAGAAATACGACCGAGATGGTGGCTTGGTGGGCAGTTCCGCGGACATCAACTACAACAGCTCCGCCTTCATGGTGCTTGCCCTCGTCGACATGTTGGAGCGGCGCGGGATATCCGAGGCGCGCGCCTTCGAGATGGTGCTCGACGATTTTGTCGCCGAGTTACCCGATCACGCGAACTGGCGCGATGCCTTCCAGGCTGTCTTCTCCATGAATGTCCAAGACTTCTATAACTCTCTGGCAAGCGGGCCGTACCCATCGACAGGGGCGAATGATGATTGGTACGAGGGACCGGCAATAGATGTCGGTGCGGTGCTCCCGAGCAAGTCGTTGACGTTGAACGCCATCTTCGCAACGCCTTAGGCCCGTCAGCGCTGTTCGGGCGCTGTCAGGCTCCACACTCATCGAGAATGGTCGTCATTAAGGCGCCGAACAACGCGGGGTCCATCTGGGCTTCCTCGAGCCACGTTTCCTTCATCAACGAGTAATAGCCCTCGGGATCCACGGCCAGCCCGGCGCAGATTTGTTCTTTCGTCTCTTCAGGCTGGCTAAACCACATAACTTCGGCGTCGGGAATGTTGTCCATGATATCCGCCGGATCGACTCGCGGTTCGGATTCGCCATTTCGCCCAACGAGCCAGACTGTCACGGCGACGATCGCCCCGACGATCGCCACCGATGTGACAATGAGTAGCGTCCGATTGCCGCGGGTGAGAGCCACAGGCAAAGCCTAGGCGGCTTACGCGACATGCGGTGGGCTACCGAAATGTTCTCGCAACCACCTGTCGGAGGAGTAGCGGTCGTTCTATCGTGCGTAACGAAGAATTTACGTAGTTCAGGTGTCGCCACTTTCGTTCATGGACAACAATGGGGGAGTACGTACAGGGGAACCGAAGGAGCAAACTACATGTCAGACATCAAGGCACTCACGCAATCTGTCTACGGCGAGATGTCCCAAGATGGTGATATCGACACAATCGTCGATACCTACTTCGCGGAAGACTTCATCGAGCACGAAGAAATTCCTGGCCTTGAAGAGACGGGTCGCGACATCCCCAAGGTCATGTTCCGGATGATGCGGGGAGCTATCCCGGATATGAGTGCCGAGATAGAACTTCTTATCGCTGAGGGTGACAAGGTGATGGCGTACGGGGCCTTTGTCGGGACGCACTCCGGTGAGTTCATGGGTGTGCCCGCTTCGGGTCAGGCCGTGCGTATCCCGTTCGCGGACATCCTTCAGTGGCGAGACGGCAAGATCGCTGGTCACTGGGGTGTGTCGGACATGTCCTCGATGTTCGCCGGCGGCGCGTAGGGCGTCATCCGGTTGAGTTGCGGTGGGGTGGCCGAGAGGCGAGGCGACGGACTGCAAATCCGTTTACAGAGGTTCGAATCCTCTCCCCACCTCGTTTCGCGGTTCTCGGCGAGCCGACACGCGCGTTGAGCTGTGCGACCTGTGGCAATGTTCGGTTCATGGATCGAGGGTCGATGGCGGGGCTCATCGTCGGTGGTGCCATCGTCTTCATCACGATGGTGCTGGCTGGCTTCCTCGTGGCTCGCGGGTAACCGCAAACATCGAGCCGATCACTTCCAACCGGCACATCTCCGGCATTCGAGTTAACCTTGTCTCATGTTCAAGTGGTTGGGGGACTTCTTCGAGAATTCCGCGGATCGCGCGCCTCACATCCCGCGCCCGTTCAACCAGTTGTGGGAAGCCCTCGGACGAACTGACCAGCAGACCCCACCGGCCGACGACGAAGACAGCGACGCGTCCAGCAGTTCCTAACGGCACGCCGCGAACCGGCAAGACTCCGATCACCCAGTGGCACATCGCCGAGGGGTAACGCAACATTCACCCGAAACAGTCGGTCAACCGGGGGGGGGAATGGGCATAGGCTGATGGTCATGACAAATATCGAGGTCAAGAGTTTCGACAGTGCTGAGATCAACAACGTCCTTCCCGACGGCTTAGGCGAAGCCGCGGTGGTTGAGTTCGGCGACGTGAAGGTGACGCGGATGCGCATCAAGCCAGGTTGGCGGTGGTCAGAACACATCAAGCCGATGGTCGGCACCGACTCCTGTCAGGTTCGTCACCTGGGTGTGGTGACCAAGGGGCGTGTTCGCGTGATTCACGACGACGGCTCGGAAAGTACGTATGGAGCTGGAGATGCCTATTCGGTTATGCCGGGGCACGACGCGTGGGTGGAGGGCGATGAGACGGTCGAAGGTTTCGAGTTTGCCGGCACCTGGGCCGACAAGCTCTGACCCGCGGCGGCGCACTGCCGCATCCGCGCTCGACAGCGCGCGGATGTTTCACATGTCCGTCACCTAGATTTCACGCGATTTGGCAGACAGCGTCGTTGCTTTGGGGAAGGCTGGCGCTAGACCGGTCGTGCTTGACGTGCGCTCACGAGTAGAGGAGTCAATATGTTTTGTGTCATCAGCCAGTGGACAGCAATCGAAGACTTGAGCGACGAGCTCGAAGAGACCGTCCAGAGCGCCTTCGTCCCCGGCATCATGGCGCTGGGCGCGGTTAGCGTTCACTTCGTGGAGACCGACGAGCGGTCCATGCAGGTCGTGACGGTGTATCCCGATGAGGAGACGGCCAACGTTGCCCGCGAGAAGCAAGAGGCGATTCGTGCGCAGGCGGTCGACCAGATGCCCGTGCAGTACGTGGGCGAGGTTCGCGGGCGAGTATTCGCGAACGGCTGATCCTCGCGAACGGCTGAAAAGGCGCCCGTTCGTCGACGATTCCCGCGGGTCCAGGGTGAATCGAAAGCGTCCACGGGTGGGTCCGTGGTGCGGTAGCGTCCCTTCGAGTAGCAAGACCACGGAGGTGAGGGACGAGTCATGGGTTTGAACTCGCTTGACCACTACAACATCGAAACGACGCTGCCCGAGGAGACCATCGCGTTCTACTGCGATGCGCTCGGGTGCACGAATTCACCAGAGTTGAGGCCCGACCTCCCCTTTCCCGGCACCTGGTTGACCCTGAACGGGCACGCCGCGATTCACGTGAACTTTGTGGACGATGATCGAGCTGGTGTGACCGGCTCGATCGACCATGTGGCATTCGACGGCAGTGACTTCGACGGCATGTGCGAAAAATTGACGGCGTTGGGCATCGACTTCGAAACAGCGCAAACGCCTGAGATCAGCCTGCAGCAGATCTACGTGCTCGACCCGAATCAGGTGAAAGTCGAGATCAACATTCGCGGAGAGATCTAGGTCTTCCCGACAGGCGAGGCTAAAATCTAGCGTCGGGCGCCGCCGGTCACGGATGTGTAGAGCGCGCCGAAGGCGAGCGTGGGCACCAGCCATCCGACGAGAAATACCCAGATTTGTGGTGAGAACTGGTAAGCGATGATGCCGAAGGTCCCCAAGCCACTGACGATGCCACCAATTAAAGCAAATCTCTTCATGTCAGATCGTTGTCCTCGCGTCGTGTGTGGTGCCAAGCCTGTCAGATGACGGCTCGTTGACAGCAGGGCACGTCAGCGCTCTTGGTGGTTCGCCTGCGACAGCGCCGCGTGGACGTGAACTTCCGGGCCGGTAGGTGTGAAGAAGATCGCGATGGGGATGTCGAGGGCTTCTGCGTGTCGATCGGACAGAAGATCGATGGCCTCATTCAACGCGGGAGGACGCAGGTAGCCGACCACGTGACCGTCCACTCGGAGCTCGATGTCGGCAATCGCCTTCATTCGGGGATCAATCACCGGATGGGCCCGAGATACGACAAAACGTGGGGGCTGCTCACCGGTGAAATCCATCGCGGTGAACGAGTCCGTCAATCGCGATTGACCGACGGTCAAGATCGAATAGTCGGCGGGGTCTGTGGTGAGTTCCCCGATGGGCACCGACTTCGAACGCGGACCGCGTCGACGGCGAAATGGCCACATGGTGATCCTTTCCGGCGACGACAGTCGGCGGCACTCTAACGGCCCGCCGCGCTGAGGGCAGGGGCAGAACGCCCGCGCCGGGCCGGGGCACTCATTGCCCAGATCCCAGATTGAGGCACTCGACTTATGTCGCAGTTGTGTCCTAGAAAAGTGGGATACATGTCACACACCAAATGTCCGAAATGACAAGAATCGCCACAGGTGCCCGCGAAGCGATCGTGGTCGACTGCTCGTCGCACTCACAGCACTCGTGCTGACTACCCACGTCAGCGCGATGGGGCTGCGTCCACCACCCCGGACGACGTGAGATTCGTCGCCGGCGGGCGCGCGCCCAGGGGAGTTGCGCCGGTTGGAACGAGAACCAGCGCAGCATCGACCTGCGCTGTGACCCCGGCGCCCCGCGACCGGGCCGAACAAGAAGGTCATGTGACCACAACGCCACACCGTTGGACCCGTCGAACAGCCGCACTCATTGCGACCCTGACCGCCATCCTCGCGGCCCCCGTTCTCGTTGCCGGCGCCAACGCCGTCGGCCGCGTGCCCGTCCCATCCGCTATTCCGGTGACGGCTCAGGCACCCAGCCACTTCGCTCACGTTGCCCGTCAGCGTCTCGGGGTCCGCGACTCGATGACCGGCTCCGCGCGAGCCGCTTCGGTCAGCTATCAGCGAGCCCGCGTCCGCAAAGCCATGCTCCACTTCACCACCCACTCGACAGCGACACGGGACATGCGGGGCGTGGAGCCGAGCCTGTATCGCGGCCGGTTCTTCGAATCATCGAAGGAAAGCATCCGGCGATGCATCGTCAAGCGGGAGAGCGAAGGTCACTACGACGTCCGCGGCGGCGGTGGCAATCGGTACTTCGGTGCGTACCAAATGTCGAACGCCCTCGCCGACGGCGCCACCCACATGATGCTGAAGGAACACAAGAAGATCCTCGGTGAGAAAACGGCCCGCTCCCTGATGAAGCAGTTGAGAGCGACACAGCCGAACGCATGGCCGCGCTACTGGCAGGACGCAGCCTTCAGCACCGTCTACAACTGGGAGTCACCCGGTTCGGGTGCGCGCCACTGGGCCGGCGGTCGCTGGCACTGCTGAGGATGTCACCGCCCAATAGGCTCCGATCCGTGTCGTCGCCGAAAGGTCTCATCGATCGCCGACCGCACCTCGATGTCGCGCACATCCTGACAGACCTCACTCCACCCCCTCACTTTCGCGGCGCCAGTTTCGACACCTACGTCCCCGGCGACCCGACCCAGGAGGCCGCACTCGCGGCCCTGCGTTCCTTCGCCGGCCGCGTCGACGCTCCCCGCTCAACGCGGCGAGGGCTGTTTCGTCGTTCGTCGGCGCCGGCCGGTCGCGCCGGGGTCTACCTCGACGGTGGGTTCGGCGTGGGAAAGACCCACCTGCTCGCGTCGCTATGGAAAAGCGTCGAAGGACCGAAGACCTACGGGACCTTTGTGGAATACACCAACCTCGTGGGCCTGTTGGGCTTTCGACGAGCAGTCGAGGTGCTGAAGGCCAACCGCCTCGTATGTATTGATGAGTTCGAACTCGACGATCCGGGAGACACCGTGTTGATGTCGACCCTGCTCGGTGAACTCGTTGACGCAGGGGTCTATCTCGCGGCGACTTCCAACACGCTTCCCGAGAAACTCGGAGAAGGACGCTTCGCTGCCGAAGACTTCCTGCGCGAGATCCAGGGACTGTCCGCACACTTCGACGTACTGCGCATCGATGGTGAGGACTATCGCCACCGTGGCGCCCCACAGGCCCCAGAACCCTGCACCGACGAACAGGTGCGCGATGCCGTTGAGCGCACCGAAGGCGCGACTTTCGACCATTTCACCGACCTGATTAGGTTCCTGCCCGAGGTGCACCCGTCTCAGTACGGGGCCCTTGTCGACGGCATTCCCCTGGTGGGCCTGCAGGAAGTGCGCTCCCTGAACGACCAAGCCCAAGCGTTGCGGCTGGTGGTGCTGGTGGACCGGCTGTACGACCGTGACGTGCCGGTTGTCGCCAGCGGCGTACCGCTCGACGCACTGTTCTCGACACAGCTACTCACCAGCGGGTATCGAAAGAAGTATTACCGCGCGATCTCACGCATCGTGGCACTGGCGCGGCAGGGCCGCGAGCGCATCACCTAGTGGTTCAATGATGGCGTGGAAATAGACAGCATCCTGTCCGGACTCGGAGCTGGAATCGTCATCGGCTTGATCGCGCGCATCATCGTGCCCAGCATGCAACCCATAGGTTGCCTTATGACGATCCTCATCGGTGTTGTCGGTGGCGCTGCGGGCGGGCTTATTGGCTCCGCGGCCAACTGGGGTTTCTGGCTGACGTTTGCATCGCAGATCGTGATCGCCGCGATCCTGGTGGCCATCGTCGCGGCGTTGTTCCGTAAAGGCGACTCGACCTCCTAGGACCGGCGGTCCCTCCCAGCCGTCCCCCCAGCCAACCCTCTACGGTGATCGCATGACCACTGCGAACCGTCAAATCACGCTCGCTCACCGCCCCGAAGGACAACTCGCCCAATCGTGCTTTTCTCGAAGCGATGACAACCCGGCGCCCACCCCCGGTGAGGGCGAGGCACTCGGCAAAGTCGAATGGCTCTCCATCGATCCGACCATCCGGATGTGGATGGCCATGGACACCTACCTCCCGGCTATCGAAATCGGCGCGCCCATCAGAAGCGCCGGCCTGGTGCGCGTGGTGGAGTCAGACAACCCCGCACTTGCCGTCGGAACACTGGTGTTCGCCACTCCAGGCTGGCAGGAGTACGCCATCGTCACCGAGCGCGATCAAGTGGTTCCCGAGGGTGTCGACCCCACGGCAGCACTGAGCATCTTCGGAATCACCGGCATCACCGCCTACTTCGGCCTGCTCGACATCGGGCGGCCAACGGAAGGAGAGACGGTGGTCGTGTCCGGAGCCGCAGGTTCAACGGGGTCGATCGTCGGCCAAATCGCGAAGATCAAGGGCTGCCGGGTCGTCGGCATCGCCGGATCAGACGATAAGTGCTCCTGGTTGACCAATGAACTCGGCTTCGACGCCGCCATCAACTATCGATCAGAAAACGTGGCGGCGAAACTTCGGGAAACCTGCCCCGATGGAATCGACGTCTACTTCGACAACGTCGGCGGTGACATTCTTGAAGCCGCCATCGGCCACCTTGCCCTGCGGGGCCGTGTGGTGATGTGCGGGGCCATCAGTCAGTACAACGATTCGGCGCCGTCACCGGGTCCGCGTAACCTCTCGGCGCTCATTTCCAAGCGCGGTCGAATGGAGGGGTTCATCGTCCTGGACTATTTGAAGCGATCCGGTGAGGCCATCCAAGATCTCGCCACCTGGCTTGCCGAAGGACGATTGACCTTCACCGTCGACGTCATGGAGGGCCTGGACTCAGCGCCGGACGCCCTCATGAAACTCTTCGACGGCGGCAACACCGGCAAAATGATGGTGCGCTTGTAGCTCGCTACGACGAGCGGATGAGTACCTCGTCGAAAACCTCCGGGCCGTCATCGCTCATAGGGAAATAGGTGCCGACGAATTCAGCGATGGCTGCAGCGTCGGATTCGGCGTCGATCGACGCGGTAAAGGAGAGCATGCCTTCCTTGATCTGGCCGAAGTCCCTAACCGCGTACGAGCCATTGGCGGTCCACACGACCCACCGACCGGCACCAACCTTGACCAGGCCCTCGACAACCTAGGTACTCACGGACTCACTGTCCTCGTGTCCTGTCGACCTGGTGTCCTGGGTCGATCCTCGACATCACGGATAGTTGACCGTCTGCGGATCATCCAACGTCACCCACACCTCTTGACTGATGGGAGCGGTGCCTGCCGAGTACCGAACCCCGGGAGTGGGCACGTTGCCCGGCCCTCCCGGGTTGTACAGGGGCAGATACCCGTCAGTGGAGGGGATCTCAGCGTGAGTAATGGCCTGCACGGCCGCGTCATCACCACTAAGGATGATGTCGATCTGATTGTCTCGATCCTCGAGGTAGCAGTCGTCGTACGCGTCAGCAGCGGTGCCCAAGTCCGCGAGCCCCACCACGCGAACCGTCCCCCCGTTGACGGCGTAGTCGACCCCTGTTTCGGTCAAGTGAACCTCCGTGCCGTCGTCTGCAACCGCACGGACGCGAAAGTAATCCTCGAAGGCGTCCGGCGTGAGACCTTGAACTCCGTTGCGCGTCATTCCCCCGGATGTGAACACCCGCAGTCGATACTCGGCGTCGTCTCCATACAACGTCACCCCGTCGTTTGGCGTGGAACCGGTCAACACACGCGGGCCCCCGTCCCAGCCTTCGCCAGACGTGGACATGCGCGTGAGTTTCGCCGCAACAAGCTTAGGGCCACCCCGATCAGCAGGAGAGGCATCAGGGTCGGTGTAACTCGACGGGGGAGGGGACTGAAATGTCATCCCGACGGCACTGACGGTCTGTCCACCCGGCCCCACGAGTGTGAGCGGGGTGTCGTCCTCGACGATCTCGATGGACACGGGCCAGATCAGG
>WLWL01000294.1 GCA_012103605.1 Candidatus Nanopelagicales bacterium | reverse complement strand
CAATGGCATCACGCTGCCCAATGTGACCGAATGGAGGTTGGCACCCGGCGTACCGGCGCCCTTCACGACTCTGGCAGTAGCCGGATCGAACACCTACTCATCTGGCGTCAATCAACTTGAACGCTTGACATCCCCACCCACCGCCACGGAAGTTGCCGTGACTCACAACATAAGCGGGCTTGAAGGCGGAGCAGACGGAACCTTGTGGGCGTCGCTCAGCACAGCACCCGTCCTGTGGCACTACAACACCGATGGTCAACTCCTCGGGTCCTACAACAATCCGACGAACATTCCTCCGCGTCGCATGCGCATCGATCCAGCCGGAGACTTGTGGCTGGTCCTGGGTCAATCTGGCTACGCACGGATGAGCGGTGGAGCAACGCCAAGCGTTCAACAGCAGCCCAGCACGTCCAACGCGCAGGGAAGCACTGCCGGAACAGAGATCACTGCATCCCCAGGGACATGGACGAACAATCCGTCGACCTACACCTACCAGTGGCAAGAGTGCTCCAAGGCGGACGGATCAGATTGCACGGACATCCCGGGTGCTACGAGTGAGAAGTACACGCCCACCGACGCCCAGGCTGGCAAGTACGTGCGCGTGGTGGTGACAGCGACCAACATCTCGGGTGTCTCGCAGCAGGCCGCGACGACTCCCGTGCAGGTCGCCCAGCGCACCTCTCCGCCACCTCCACCCGCAACACCGCCGTCCACCGGTGGTAGCGCGGTAGCAGCTGGTGCGACTGCCGAGATCGGGAACTCTCAAACGATGGAGCTCGACGTTCCAAAGAAGACCAGGCGCAACAAGCGCAAGCTGTACGAGGTCTTCTTCACGGCGACGGACGTTCCGGGAACGGTGACCTTTACGTTCAAGCGGAAGCGTCGGATGAAGACGGTGACGGTGCCGATCGAGGACGGGATCGCTGACTACCGGTGGAAGACGCCCAAGAAGTGGCCCCGTGGCAAGACCCGGGTGACCGCGACGTACGTTCCGTCGGCCGGATCCCCGTACGCCACGGCGGCGGTGACTGATCGGGTGAAGGTTCGCAAGCGCAAGCGTTGACCGAGCGTGCACGGCCCCCGACCATTTCCCTGGTGGTCGGGGGCCGTGTCATCCCGGGCAACGTGATCACCAAGAATGTGGGCGATCGGGAGGACCTGTGACGACGAATAGCGAGATGCTCTCAGGCCACTCGGCCGGTCGCGTCCTGATCGTCGGGGCGGGGCCCGGACTCGGGATGGCCTTCGCTCGCCGCGCCCTCGCGGGTGGATCGGACGTCACGTTGGCCGCTCGTTCAGCGGACACACTCGACGAGATGGTGACCCACCTCGGCCCCGACGGTGGGCGGGTAGCGACGCTGGTTGTCGATGCGTCGCAACCGACGGCGCTTCGCGACACGGTCGCCTCCTACGCCGTTGCGTGTGACCCTGCAATCGACTGCGCGTTGTTCAACGTGTCCGCCTGGGTGCCGGGAGGGCTGGACAGTGATCTCAATGCGGTCAGTTCGGGGCTTGATG
>WLWL01000062.1 GCA_012103605.1 Candidatus Nanopelagicales bacterium | reverse complement strand
CGGTCGACGTCATTGCCCATTCTGGTCTCGACGAGGTCTACGTCATCGCTCCCATGGTGTCTTTCGAGATGGATTCGCCATCGGGCATTCCCGCGCGACTCGAGCGCAGATGGCGAGCTCAAGTCACAAAGGTGTGCCGAGATGAAATGGCCTTGGTGCGTGCATCCGGTGCTCGGGTCTATGCACTCGGTCCCGGGCGAGAGGACCTGGAGGCTATCGGTGCCAATCTGATGGACTCCAGTCGGCGCAAACTGGTTCTTGATACGTCCTTGCGCACCAGCGCGCACGCATGGCGAGATGAGTTCGCGGAACGACTGGCGGGGTGAAACTACTCAAGTACCGCTAGCCGCGGTCGTGTTTCCACTCAGCCGCAACGCGTTCTTCTGCCTTCAGGTATTTCTCCGTCTGTTCCGCTGCGACCGATTCGATAGTGCCGCCGACGAAGGGAACGGACGCTTTGAATGTTCCCCGCGTTTCCACGTAGGAGCCGTCGGTAGCCGGGGTGAGGGATAAGGACCCCGAAAACGACAGTGGGCCGCTGAAGTTGACGGACACGTCGGCTGTTCGGGATCCGTCAGGACTTGCCGCTGACCATTCCTGGGTCTCGGTCGCAGAGATCGTCTCACCGACAAACTTCTTTGCCGGGGCGGGCACGTCAGCCGGCAAGACTCTGGTCGAGGTGATGGTCACCGCATCATCGGGGGTGGCGTTCACTTCCACCGTCGTCTCCAGGGAACCGGTAGCGGCACATTTGACTCGAACATATTCCGGATCGCGCAGCATGGCGAAAACCGTGGCCGGATCGGCTTCGAAAGATTGACGGTAGGTGAATTCCTTGGCCATTCGTGACCTCCTTTCCCGAAATGGACGCAGCTAGGGTGTGTAGGACTACCGTAGGCGACGAGCGGGAACGATGGTCGATTCGATCAGCGAGAGGCGATACTCGTGAGTGACGCGGCAGGCTTGACGTGGCGCGCTGCCCTTACGCAACTTCCTGACCAGCAGCAGGCGGCATTCGCTTCGCGCTTCTATCGGTATCTGTCCGATGAGGAGATGTCCGGCCACGAAGTCCCGACCATGGTGGCCGATCTTGAGGCGATGCGGGTGTGGGCGACCGACCGCGTGCCGGGTCAGACTCTCGTACGTGGTTGGACTCCCAACATTCCCGGAGTGGACTATTCCGTCATCGAAATCGTCACCGATGACATGCCTTTCCTCGTCGATTCGGTCACCGCGAACCTTGTACGCAGCGGACGCAACGTTCATCTGATCGTGCATCCACAGCTAGCCGTCAAGAGAAACAAGGACGGCACAGTCGAAGACGTGCTCGATATCGATGTCGATCAGGCACCGTCTGATGCGCTCATCGAGTCCTGGATGCGCGTCGAAGTCGAGAGCGATTTCGTGTCCAATGATCTTGAGCCGCTGATCAACTCGACTCGACGTGTACTGAGCGACGTACGCAAGGCCACAACGGACTGGCATCCGATGCGCGCACAGGCCGAGAGCATTGCGCATGAACTCAACCAACACCCTCCGGTCGGTATCGATTCGCATGATGTTCACGAGGCGCGGGCGCTGCTTCAGTGGTTGGTGGACAACAACTTGACGTTCCTCGGATACCGGGAATACGACTTGATCACCCTTGAGGGTGAGGTTGCGCTGCGCCCGGTGCCGGCAAGTGGATTGGGCATCTTGCGCGAAGAAGCGGCGAATGATCACGAAGACGATGCCATCTCGCTGTCCTTCGCGATCTTGTCTTCGAGTGTGCGATCTAAGGCCCGCGAGCCGCACCTGCTCATCCTGAGCAAGGCGAACTCTCGATCCACGGTGCACCGCGCCGCTTACATGGACTACATCGGTATCAAGAAGTTTGATGCCGAAGGCAACGTGGTCGGGGAGCGGCGCTTCCTCGGCCTCTATACCGCGTCTGCCTACAACCACTCGGTGGTCGATATCCCGATCTTGCGCGACAAGTTCGACCACGTGATGCGCGCGCTGGACTACATCCCCAGTTCGCACAGCGCGAAGGATCTGCTGCGGTTCCTGGAGACATACCCACGCGATGAGCTCTTCCAGATTGATGAAGATCTCCTCGCGCAGTTCGCCGAATCGGTCATGCACCTGCAAGAGCGCCGGCAAACTCGGCTCTACGTGCGCCCCGATGACTACGGACGCTTCCTGTCCTGCCTGGTTTACCTGCCTCGTGACGGCTACACCACCGCGGTCCGGTTGAAGATTGAGTCGATCCTGAAGGAAACATTCGGCGGAATCTCGGTCGAGTTCACCACCCGCGTATCCGAGTCGGTGCTCGCGCGCCTGTACTTCGTCGTGCACGTTCCCATCGGCCAGGGAATCCCGGCCTTCGACGAGGACTACCTGCAAGAGCGTGTCGCGGCCGCAACGCGATCGTGGACCGATGAGTACGCGCGCATCCTAATCGAGCGTGTGGGGGAGGCGCAGGCTCCAGCGTTGTTGAGGATCTACGATGACGCCTTCCCCGAGTCCTATAAAGAGGACTTCGATCCGACCACCGGATTGAACGATACGCTCGCTATCGAACAACTCGAACCGGCTGAGCTGAAACTGCGTCTCTACAGACCGGTCGTCAGCGATGCCCGGCAGCTGCGCTTCACCGTGACTCGCGTGGGCGAGGCGATGCCACTGACCCAGGTGCTGCCGATCCTGCAGCGCCTTGGGGTGGACGTGATCGACGAGCATCCCTATGAGATCAACCGCGTCAACCGACCAGCGGCGCGGATCCTCACCTTCGGGGTGATCCTTCCGGACGGCGACAGCCGTGAACTCGACTCACTGTTCTCCCGCTTTTGTGAAGCCTTCCGCGCCTGCTGGGATGGCCGCTGCGGCATCGACACCTTCAACGCTCTTGTCGTCACCGCCGGTGTGGATTGGCGGCAGGCGATGATCGTTCGCGCCTACGCCCGCTACCTGCATCAGATCGGTTCCACCTTCGGCCAGGGTTACCTCGAGCAGGTGGTCCTCGATCACTCCGAGATATCTCGAATGTTGATTGAGTTGTTTGAGGCGCGCTTCGACCCTGAGGAGAAAGGCGACCGGCAGCAAACCGAGGACCGTCTCCTCGAACGCATCAAGCAAGCCCTGGAAGCCGTTCCGAGCTTGGACGCCGATCGGATCCTGCGGCAGTTCCTCACCCTCATTCGCGCGACCGTGCGCACCAACTTTTACGCCATCACCCGCGCCAGTGACGAGAGCTGCTCGGTCGCCTTCAAACTGAAACCCGGCTCCATTCCTGATCTCTCGCTGCCGAAACCGAAGTTCGAGATCTGGTCCTATTCACCGCGCGTGGAGGGCGTGCACCTACGCTTCGGACCAGTGGCCCGTGGCGGCCTGCGCTGGAGCGATCGCCGTGAGGACTTCCGCACCGAGATCCTTGGCTTGGTCAAGGCGCAGGAGGTCAAGAACGCCGTCATCGTCCCGGTCGGCGCGAAGGGCGGCTTCTTTCCCAAGCGCCTGCCCGACCCCACGCTCGACCGGGAGGGTTGGGCCAAGGAGGGCCGCGCCGCATACCGCGAGTTCATCTCCGCGATGCTGGAGGTCACCGACAATCTCAAGGACGGAAAGGTCATCCCACCGGATAACGTGGTCCGCCACGACGAAGACGATCCCTACCTTGTCGTTGCAGCAGACAAAGGCACCGCGTCCTTCTCCGACCTCGCCAATGAAGTAGCAGCCGAACACAACTTCTGGCTCGGTGATGCCTTCGCCTCCGGAGGCTCGGTCGGCTACGACCACAAGGCCATGGGCATCACCGCCAGGGGCGCCTGGGAGTCCGTCAAGCGCCACTTCCGCGAACTCGACATCGACATCCAAACCCAAGACTTCACCGTGATCGGTATTGGCGACATGAGCGGTGATGTCTTCGGCAACGGCATGTTGCTCAGCGAACACATTCGCCTCCTCGCCGCATTCGATCACCGCAACATCTTCATCGATCCGAACCCGGATGCCAGTACGTCCTTCGCCGAACGAAAGCGAATCTTTGACCTTCCGCGCTCTTCCTGGGCCGATTACAACATCCACCTCATCTCCGACGGAGGCGGCGTATTCAACCGTACACTGAAGTCCATCCCGATCACCCCGCAAATGAAGGATGTTCTCGATATTCCCGAGACCACGCAGTCGCTCACACCCGCCGAACTGATCCACGCGATCGTGCAAGCACCAGCAGACTTGCTGTGGAACGGCGGCGTCGGCACCTACGTTAAATCCCAAGCAGAAGAGAACCACGACGTCGGCGACAAAGCCAACGACGCTGTCCGCGTCAACGGCTCCCAACTGAAGGTCAAAGTCGTGGGCGAGGGCGGGAATCTGGGCCTTACCCAACTCGGGCGCATCGAAGCCGCCGTGCACGGCGTGAAGCTCAATACCGATGCCATCGACAATTCCGCTGGAGTGGACACCTCCGACCACGAGGTCAACATCAAGATTGCTCTCGACCGTGCCATGGCTGACGGCACCCTCACCGCACCCAAGCGCGAGGAACTACTGCACGCCATGACCGATGAGGTCGCCACCAAGGTGCTGCAGGACAACTACGACCAGAACGTCGTCCTCGGCAACGCCCGTCGCGGCGCGACTGCCCTGGTCACCGTGCACCAACGGATGATCCGCCAGCTTGAACACGAAGATCTCCTCGACCGAGCGCTGCAGTATCTGCCCGACGACGAGGAGTTCGCCACCCGCCGCGCCGCGGGTGACGCCCTCACCTCGCCGGAACTGGCCGTGCTACTCGCGTACGCCAAGATCGCGTTGCTGGCTGAGTTGAACGAGTGTTCTCTCAGCAAAGACCCCTGGTTCGAGCGCACGCTGCTGAACTACTTCCCTCCCGCGATGCGCGATGCCCACGCCATCAGTATCGGCGAGCACCCGCTCCGCGACCAGATCATCAACACCGTCGTCACGAATCGACTGCTCAACGTCGGCGGCATCACGTTCGTCTTCCGAGTCGAGGAGGAAACCGGCGCCAGCGCCGAGCAGGTAGTCCGAGCCGCGCTGACCGCGATGGAAGTCTTCGCTATCGACGAAATGTGGGACTGGGTCAACAAGCTCGATAACCAGATCCCCACCACCGCGCAAAGTGCACTGCAGTTGGAAACCCGACGGCTGCTTGACCGCGCGACCCGATGGTTCTTGCAATACCGCACGGGGGACATCGACATCGCAGAAGAAGTTGCATACTTCACGCCCGTTATCTCCCAACACGCCCATGGTGTGTCATCCATGCTCCAAGGCAATGAATCCGCGCGATACGAAAGGGTCATCCTGCGATTGGTTGAAGCAGGCGCTCCAGAGGAACTTGCTCGTCAGGCTGCGAGTAGCCTCGATGTCTTCCTCCTGCTAGATATCTCAGACATTTGTGCTCGGACGAAAGAGTCTTCGGACTCAGTTATTCGTCTGTATTTCACGCTCTCCGATCGCTACGGTATGGATCAGATCCTCCTGCGCATCACGGCACTCGATCGTGGGGATCGCTGGTCGGCCCTCGCTCGTCAGGCTTTGCGCAGTGATCTCTACCAAGCCATTGCAGCACTCACCGTCACCGTCATCAACGAAACCGATGCGCAGGCAGACCCCCAAGAGCGTTGCCAAGCCTGGGAAGAAGCCAACGCCGAAGGCCTCGCCCGCGCTCGCGCCACCCTTGAGGAGATCAACGCTGTGGAGGAACCCGACCTCGCGACCCTCTCGGTTGCCCTGCGGGTGCTTCGCAACCTCGTCAGCTAGCCCCGGAAACACAGCGACGAGCCAACCAGTCGCATGCCCCGAATATCTCCGCCAGCACTGGATGGCACCTCATGAAGGCCCAGCGAGGGCGGTCGGCCTTCTTGCGAGAGATCGGCAAGTGTTGAGGGCGGGAACGCCGATCAGCGAGCAGTCGTTAGCCTTCGTTGAAGGATCAAGCAGCTCGGTTCAATCAAGGAGATGACGTGAGTCTGCCGCCGTTGGTTGCGCCGGCCGAAGACCTCTCGATTGACGAGGTCCGCCGATACAGCCGCCACCTCATCATCCCCGACGTGGGGATGGACGGTCAGAAGCGCTTGAAGAACGCCCGGGTGCTGTGTGTTGGTGCGGGTGGCCTGGGATCACCGACGTTGATGTATCTGGCAGCAGCAGGTGTGGGAACCCTCGGCATCATCGAGTTTGACGTCGTCGATGAATCGAACCTGCAACGCCAGATCATTCATGGGCACAGCGACATTGGACGTTCCAAAGCCGAGAGCGCTCGTGCTTCCGTCACGGAGATCAACCCCTTCGTGCGGGTGAACCTGCACATCGAGCGGCTGGATTCCTCGAACGCGATGGAGCTCTTCGCGCAGTACGACCTGATTGTCGACGGCACGGACAACTTCGCCACCCGCTATTTGGTCAACGATGCGTGCGTGCTCCTGGGCAAGCCATACGTGTGGGGGTCGATCTACCGTTTCGACGGCCAAGCGTCGGTGTTCTGGGGTGAGCACGGACCGTGCTACCGGTGCCTGTACCCCGAGCCTCCACCACCGGGGATGGTCCCGTCGTGCGCAGAGGGCGGTGTCCTCGGCGTTCTGTGCGCGTCGATCGGTTCCATCCAGGTGACCGAGGCGATCAAGCTGATCTCCGGGGTCGGAGACTCACTGCTGGGACGACTTATGGTCTACGACGCTCGTGAGATGGATTACCGACAGGTGACAATCCGCAAGGATCCGAACTGCGCGGTGTGCGGGGAAAGCCCGACGGTGACCGAACTGATTGACTACGAGTTATTCTGCGGTGTGACCTCAGATCCGGCAGCTAATGCAGTTCAGGACTTCACGATTTCCGTTCAGGACTTGAAGGCGATGCTCGACGAGCGAGACGCCGGCAGTCGGGATTTTGTGCTAGTGGATGTTCGCGAGCCCGTTGAGTGGAGCATCGTCGCTATCGATGGTTCGGAGTTCATCCCTAAAGGTGAATTCCTCACCGGAGAGGCCTTCGAGAAGTTGCCGCAGGACAAGCAGGTGGTGCTCTACTGCAGGTCGGGTGGTCGATCTGCAGAGGCGCTCATGGCCGCAAAGGGAGCCGGATTCGACGCGGTACACGTCGGTGGTGGCATCAACGCCTGGGTTTCAGAGTTCGAGCCGGACAAGCCGACGTACTGATTTCCACGGGGAGTGCGTCGCTGCCTACGACGAGGACGGTGTGCGGGCCTGACGATTTACAGCGGAATGTTGCCGTGCTGCCCGCGAACACCCGGGGTGTCCCACAGGACTTGAGCCACGGCACGTTTGGTCGCTGCGGGATCGACGATGTCGTGCACGACGCCCATCTCGACCGCGCGCTTGATCCCCCCGGAAATAACCTCGTGCTCCGCTGCGAGTTCGAGTTCCACCTGCTCGCGTGACTCGGGTGGGACCTCGGCGAGACGTTTGCGGTGCAGAATGCGGATTGCGGCGACGGCACCCATGACGGCCACCTCGGCATCGGGCCAGGCAAACACCTTGGTTGCTCCCAGCGAGGCTGAATTCATGGCGACGTAGGCGCCGCCGTAGGCCTTGCGCGTGACGACGGTGACGCGGGGGACGACACATTCGGCGAACGCATGCAGGAGCTTGGCACCGCGACGCACGACGCCTTCCCACTCCTGACCGAGGCCGGGAAGATAGCCGGGAACATCGACAAGGACGACCAGCGGCACGGCGAAGGCGTCGCACATACGCACAAAGCGCGATGCCTTCTCAGCGCTGAAAGAGTCCAGGCACCCACCCAGGCGCAAGGGGTTGTTTGCGATGACGCCCACCGTGCGCCCGCCCAGGCGTCCCAGGCCGACGACGATGTTGGGAGCCCACTTGGCGTGCAATTCGGTGAAAGTTCCTTGATCGACGAATCCCTCGATCAACGGGTGCACGTCGTAGGCTCGGCGTGATGATTCCGGCATGAGCGCCCCGAGATTGGTGTCCTCGACGCTCTCGACGTTCAGCGAACCCTGCTGCTCAAGCAGGCTCACCAGTGCGCGCGCCTCGTCAAGCGCACCTTGATCGGTGTCGGTGGTGATGTGCACGACGCCGCTTCGTCGTCCATGCGGTTCCGGGCCGCCGAGGATGTCCATGTCGACGGCCTCGCCGGTGACCGACTTCACGACTTCCGGGCCGGTGACGAAGATGCGGCCCTTGGGGCCCAAGATGACGAGATCTGTTAGAGCGGGACCGTAGGCAGCGCCACCGGCGGCAGGGCCGAGGACGACGGAGATCTGCGGGACCTTCCCCGAGGCTCGGGTCATCGCTGCGAAGACGCGTCCGACTGCGTCGAGGCTCAGCACACCTTCGCGCAGACGCGCACCGCCGGAATGCCAGATTCCCACGACCGGCACCGAGTCGGCGAAGGCTCGGTCGTATGCCGTGACGATGGCGCGGCAACCGTCGTTGCCCATCGCCCCTCCTTGAACCGTGGGGTCGGTTGCGAACGCGACGCAGGGCGCGCCCGCCACTCGACCGACGGCGACGAGCACGCCTCGGTCGTCTTGGGGAGTGATGAGCTCGAACTCTCCGTCGTCGAAGAACATCCCGAGGCGAACC
>WLWL01000061.1 GCA_012103605.1 Candidatus Nanopelagicales bacterium | reverse complement strand
GTTCCACCGGCCCGGTGGCCGGACATCGTTCTGTGCCCTCGAAGGATGCGCGGTGAGGGTGGGAATACAGCATGACTCGTGGTGGAGCCGAGCGGCGGTTTATCAGGTCTACCCACGATCTTTCCGCGACGGAGACGGCGATGGTCTCGGTGATCTGCAAGGGGTAATCGACGGTCTGGGACACCTGGAATCACTGAGCATCGATGCCGTGTGGCTATCTCCGTTCTACCCCTCCCCGCAAAACGATTCGGGCTACGACGTGAGCGATCCGCGTGCGGTGGATCCCATGTTCGGAACGTTGGACGACTTCGCCCGGCTTGTTGAGCAGGCGCACGAGCGCGGCTTGCGCGTCATCGTCGATATCGTCCCCAACCACGTCTCGGCTTCCCATTCATGGTTCGTCGAGGCGTTGAGTTCACCGGTTGGGTCGTATGCCCGCCGCCGTTTCCATTTTGTGGACGGCAAGGGGGAGGCGGGAGAACTGCCACCCAACAATTGGGAGTCGATCTTCGGTGGTCCGGCGTGGACTCGGGTCAAAGAACCCGACGGATCCTGGGGGCAGTGGTACCTGCACCTGTTCGACCACACCCAACCCGATCTGAACTGGGTCAACGACGAGGTGCGGATCGATGCCTTGAACACGCTCGCCTTCTGGCTTGATCTCGGGGTCGATGGGTTCCGGGTGGATGTGGCGCTCGGGCTGGCCAAGGACATGACGTATCCGGACCTGATCGATCCGATCGGCATGAGCCAATCGCTTCGCTTCGACCTCGACCCCGGCTCAGCCGAGGCGGTAGAGCGCCGTGCCGCCTTGGCTAATTCGGCGCTCTTCGATCGCGACGAAATTCAAGACATCTATCGCCAGTGGCGCTCGTTACTGGAGTCCTACGGCAACGACAAGATGGCTGTTGTCGAGGCGTGGGTGGCTCCGGAGCGTGCCTCGCGATACGTGGCTCCGGATACTTTGCATCAGATCTTCGGCTTTGATTTTCTCGTCGTCGCGTGGGACGCGAAATTGATCCGCGACGCCATTCGGCATGGGATCGATGCGGTATCCGCGGTTGGTGCGCCGCCAACGTGGGCCTTGAGCAACCACGACTCACCACGGGTGGTGACCAGACTGGGCGACGGACCGGAGGGTCGGGCGCGGGCTCGCGCTCTGGCGCTCATCGCCCATGCGCTACCAGGGTCGGTTTACGTGTATCAGGGTGAAGAACTGGGGCTCTGTGATGTGGAGGTGCCCGACTCCGCTCGACAAGACCCGGTGTGGTTTCGGTCTGCCGGGCAGGAGAAGGGGCGCGATGGCGGCCGGGTTCCCCTGCCGTGGTCGGGAACGCAGCCGCCCTACGGCTTCACCGACCGGGCTGATGTTCCGTTGTGGTTGCCCCAGCCGGAGCATTGGGGGTCGTCGACGGTGGAGGCCGAAGGGGACGACCCCGACAGCATGCTGAGTCTGTATCGCTCGAGTTTGGCTCTGCGGAGGTCTCATCCGAGTTTGGCGAGCGAGGAAATCGAGTTCTGGTCCGTCGACGATGACGAGTTGGTCGTCTTCCGGCGAGGCGCCGACGTCGTCGTTGTCGCGAACACCTCGGATCAGTGGATGCCGTCTCCGGTGGCAGGAAGCATCCTTGTGGCATCGGGGCCGGTGGTCGCGGGTGGCGCGGGTGTGGAGGTCGGCCCGAATACGACGGTGTGGCTTCAGACCTCGTGAGCAGCCCAGTCGGCTAGACGATCCGATCTTGATCGCCGTCCATCTGGAATAGGTAGGTGCGTTCGGGGACAACATTCACGGTGCCGCCGATGTGTGGAGCTTGATGCGACCGATCGCGGGCGACGAGGCTGATCGTTTCCCCGTCGGCGCCGACCATCTCGCCGTAGACGAACGTGTCAGCCCCAAGCTCCTCCACCAACGTGACCGTCATCGATGCACCATGGTCGGTCAGGTGCAGATCTTCAGGACGCACTCCGAGCAGCGCGGTGGCAGTGCGAACTTTCTGACGCCGGTCGGGCTCGATGGGAACCGTGTGGTCACCCATCGACGCCCCGGCCTCACTGAGCGCAACGGGAATCATGTTCATGGAGGGCGAACCGATGAACGTCGCGACGAAAGCGTTGGTCGGCTCGTCGTATAGAGAACGCGGTGCAGCCACCTGTTGCAGAACCCCATCCTTGAGTACCGCGACGCGATCACCCATCGTCATGGCTTCTACTTGGTCGTGCGTGACATAGATGGTTGTTGTTCCGAGGCGACGTTGCAGCGCTGCAATTTGGGTGCGGGTCTGCACGCGCAGCTTCGCGTCCAGATTGGATAGAGGCTCATCCATCAGGAACACCTGGGGTTCACGAACGATGGCCCGTCCCATGGCCACACGCTGACGCTGGCCCCCGGAAAGCGCTTTGGGTTTGCGATCGAGGTAGTCGGTGAGATCCAGGAGAGATGCTGCTTCTTTGACACGCCGGTCGATCTCAGCCTTGCTCGCCTTTTGAATCTTCAGGGCAAATGCCATGTTTTCCGCTACCGACATGTGTGGGTAGAGGGCGTAGTTCTGGAAAACCATGGCGATGTCGCGGTCTTTGGCTGCGACGTTCGTGACGTTGCGGTCGCCGATGAAGATGCTGCCCGCGCTGATCGGCTCAAGGCCAGCCACCATGCGAAGAGACGTTGACTTCCCGCAGCCGGAAGGCCCAACAAGGACGAGGAATTCTCCCTGGTCTATTTCCAGGTCAAGGTGGGAGACGGCCGGGTCTGTAGACCCGGGGTAGACGAGCGAGACGTCGTCGAAACGTACAGGTTGACTCATGACAAGTCCTCTCACCGGCAGGAACGTGCCGGACGATCCGTTGTAAGAAGAAAGGTGGTGCTGATGAAATTGTGGGCTGAGGGTATCGCGCAACGCGCGGTGGGGGAGTCGTTGTGCACATGACGACCACCACTTGCACGGTGACCGAATCCGTCATCGTGTAAGCGTTCACATGACACGTGGCAATGGCGCTTGCCGTAGATGTCGGTCTTCTCCCTATTTGGCGTCGTCAATTTGCAGAATCGTGACCTGTTGCACGCTGACGTTTCACTGTTTCATGTTGCTTACGGGCATCACTCGGGTCACTATGAACGCGTTTACGTCGGGGATCTCCCTCGGCGTCGTTTTAGGCAAGGAGAATCCATGACCGCAATCAAGCGGCGTCGTGGAATGGCGCTCCTCGCGGGTGGAGTGGCAGCGGGACTGCTGCTCGCTGCATGCGGGGGAAGCGACGATTCTGCGAGCGATAGTGCCGGTGAGGAGGCCGCAGCCGAGGAGACCACGGCTGAGGACACCGGAAGCGAAGAAGAAGAGGCGGCCGCCGACGACGGCGACGACGCCATGGGTGGGGCGTGCGACGCCTACGCCGACTACATGGGCAACGAAGGCGCCACGGTGAATGTCTTCACATCGATCCTTCCCCCCGAGCAGCAACTGTTCGAAGAGTCGTGGGCAGAGTTCGAAGAGTGCACGGGCATCGACATTGTGTACGAGGCAAGCGACCAGTTTGAAGCGCAGCTTCCGACGCGTATCGCCGGTGGCAATGCTCCCGACATCGCCTGGATTCCGCAGCCCGGTCTGCTGGCCAAGCTCGTCGCTGACGGCGGACCCGTGCCGGCACCTGCGTCGACCGAAGCTCTCGTCGACGAGTACTGGAACCCGGCATGGAAGGGCTACGGCACTATCGACGGCACCTTCTACGCCGCCCCCTTGGGGTCGAACATGAAGTCGTTCGTGTGGTACTCGCCTCAGGTCTTCGCGGACAACGGCTACGCCGTCCCGACTACGTGGGATGAGATGTGGGCCCTGTCTGACCAGATGGTTGCCGACGGCATCAAGCCGTGGTGCGGCGGCCTGGAGTCGGGTGGCGCCACCGGCTGGCCGGCCACTGACTGGCTGGAGCAGGTCATGCTGCGTCTGTACGGCGGCGACGTGTACGACCAGTGGGTCGCAGGCGACCTTGACTTCGCCTCGCCCGAGGTGGAAGCCGCGATGGACGTCATCGCTGGCTGGATGAAGAACCCCGAGTATGTCAATGGTGGCTACGGAGACGTGCAGACGATCGCACTGACACCGTTCCAGGATGCCGGTGCAGGCATTGTGACGGGCGAGTGCGGCATGCTGCAGCAGGCGTCCTTCTACGCCAACTTCTGGGGCAACTTCGATGAGAGCGCCACGGTCGGTCCCGACGGCACCGCCTACGCGTTCTACCTGCCGGAGATCAGCTCCGACTTCCCGCAGCCCGTTGTCGGCGGTGGCGAGTTCGTAGCGGCCTTCGCGGACCGTCCGGAAGTTCAGGCGGTGCAGACCTACATGGCCAGCCCGGAGTTCCATACGAGCAAGGCCTCGCGGGGTACCTGGGTCTCCGCGAACAGCGGCGTCCCGCTGGACACCTACGCGGCTGATTCCATCGATCAGCTGTCGGCGCAGTACCTGACCGACCCGAATGGCATCTTCCGCTTCGATGCCTCCGACCTCATGCCGGCCGCTGTCGGTGCGGGCGAGGAATGGGTTCAGATGACTGCATGGTTCGCCGAGGACAAGCCAACGGCTGAGGTCCTCGCCGATATCGACGCAGCGTGGCCGTCGTCGTAGAAAGTTGACGACCACACTTCAGTGAACGGCTGACTGCCGGGGCCGGACGGGTATACCGTCCTAGAGCCCCGGCAGTCGGCGTTTATCGACCAGCAGGCTTCGGCGGAAGGGAGGTTTCGCGGGTGGAGGAGCTGCTCACCGGACTCGAAAAGTTGTGGTCTGGATTCCTGGGCGTCGCGGTCTTTGGATTGCTGATCGCGCTTCTCTTCTTCATCGGCTCGCGCCTTCGGGGCCGACTTAGTAGGCCGGCTGCCATTGTCATCTTCCTCGGCCCCGCCGTGATCTTGTTGATCATGGGCCTGATCGTGCCGGCCTTCCGGACCATCTGGGCTAGCACTCAAAACTCGTCGGGCAAAGAGTTTGTCGGCTGGGCGAACTATCAGTGGATCTTCGATTCGCAGGTTGACATCATCGTCAACTCGATTCTGTGGATCGTCATCACACCAATCGCCGCGACGGCACTGGGATTGACGCTCGCTCTCCTCCTAGACCGAATGCGGCGCGAAGCCATAGCCAAGTCGTTGATCTTCATGCCGATGGCGATTTCTTTCGTCGGCGCATCCATCATCTGGAGTCTGGTGTACGAGTACCGGGCTCCTGATAAGCCTCAGGTAGGGCTGCTCAGCCAGATCGTCATGTGGTTGGGCGTCGATGACCCACCGAAATGGTTGCTGTGGCAACCGTTCAACAACTACCTGCTCATGGTCATCATGGTGTGGATTCAAGTGGGCTTCGCCATGGTGGTCCTCTCCGCTGCGATCAAGGCCATCCCGGGTGACGTCGTCGAGGCCGCAGAGCTCGATGGCGCAACCGGCTGGAGACTCTTCTCGAAAGTAACCATCCCGATGATCCGGGCGACGTTGATCGTCGTGGTCACCACGATCATGTTTGCGGTGCTGAAGATCTTCGACATCGTCCGCGTTATGACGAACGGCAACTACGGAACCCAAATCGTTGCCAATGAGATGTACGCGCAGGCCTTCGTTCAATTCGACATAGGTAGAGGAAGCGCGTTGGCGGTGGTGCTGTTCGTCGCAGTCATCCCGCTGATCATCTTCAACGTCGTTCAACTGAGGAAGGACCAGGCCACACGATGAGCGTGGAAGCACAGGAGATACCGAGGCTGCCCGAGGTCGATCCGCTTGAGAAAGAGTCGATTCCGCAGGCTGCCCGTCGGAAGTTGAGCAGCCCTTGGGCGTCCTTCGTTGTCATACTCCTGACCTTCGTGTGGACCATTCCCACTCTTGGACTACTCATCACCTCACTCCGACCGGCTGCGGATGCTCAGAACTCGGGCTGGTGGACGTTCTTCGCCAACCCGGCTGTTACCTGGAGCAACTACTCGGAAGTCATCACGGGTGGTTCGACCATTCCGAGTGGCATTACGCCGTATTTCTTCAACTCCTTCGCTATCGCCATCCCGGCCGCGATCTTCCCGCTGACCATCGCCTGCATGGCCGCCTATGCACTGGCCTGGGTGCGCTTCAAGTGGTCGACGGTCGTGTTCTTCACGATTTTCGCTCTCCAGGTCATTCCCCTGCAGATGTCACTTCTCCCGTTGCTGCAGATGTTCAATCTCGGCTGGAACCTCGGGCCGATTCCCATTTTCCCTGATTTAAATCGACCCGGGTCGGAACAGTCGCTGCTGGCAGGCACGTATATCCCCCTATGGATTGCGCACACCATGTTCGCCTTGCCGCTGGCGACCTTCTTGATTCACAACTTCATCGCCCAGCTTCCGCGGGACTTGATGGAAGCGGCACGGGTCGATGGCGCCAGTCACTTTCTGATCTTCCGCAAGATCGTCCTACCGTTATCCGTGCCGGCCATCGCTTCCTTCGCCATCTTCCAGTTCTTGTGGGTGTGGAACGATCTTTTGGTGGCGTTGACCTTCGCGGGAGGTACGCCCGACGTTGCACCCGTCACGGCCTATCTGGCCAACATCAAGGGAACCTACGGAGCACAACTACACCTGATCACGGCTGGAGCGTTCATCGCGATCATCGTTCCGCTCATCGTTTTCTTCGCGCTGCAAAGATTCTTCGTGCGTGGTCTTCTCGCGGGCTCTGTCAAGGGCTAGCGTTCCGTAGTGACCAGCGAAGGCGCATCGCACCTGGACGAGCTCACCGTCCCGCCGGATTTCGAAATGGGGGTATCGACGTCCGCGTGGCAGATTGAGGGTGACAGCGTCGGACGGGGTCGCTGCACCTGGGATGACTTCGCCGACATTCCGGGAAAAATCGTCGACGGGGCGACTGCTGACCCGGCATGCGATCACGTGCACCGACTGCAGGAGGATCTCGATCTTCTCGCCTGGATGGGTGTCGACGCCTACAGTTTCACGTTCAGTTGGCCCCGCGTTATTCCCGGCGGCGTAGGAAAAGCGAGTTCCTCTGGGTTGGA
This sequence comes from Candidatus Nanopelagicales bacterium, assembly GCA_012103605.1. GTDB lineage: Bacteria > Actinomycetota > Actinomycetes > S36-B12 > S36-B12 > S36-B12. Next base: position 1,606 of record WLWL01000061.1, on the reverse strand, counting down.
CTTCTACGACCGTTTGGTCGACGGCTTGCTGAGCCGAGGTATTCGACCGTTCGCCACGTTGTTCCACTGGGACACGCCATCTGAACTCGAACAGGCCGGTGGGTGGACGTCGCGGAGTACGTCGGAGGCTTTTGCCGAGTACGCCACGATTCTTGGAGAACACTTCGCTGATCGCATCGATCGATGGGCAACGGTGAACGAGCCGTGGTGCCCGGCCTTCCTCGGATACGCCGCCGGCTACTTCGCTCCCGGAAGGACCGATGGCGGTGCCGCATTGTCCGCCGCGTACCACTTGATGCTGGGACACGGGTTGGCTACTGATCGGCTCCGTGAGATGGGCGCTCGTCGCATCGGAATCATCCTCAACGTCATCCCGACCCTGGGTTCTGATCCCACAACGGCGGAAGCCACCGCTCATGTCGACGGCATCCAGAATCGCCTGTGGCTGGACTTGCTCGCAGGTCGAGGCATCCCTGAGGACATCCGACGTCGTTGCGCAGACCTAACCGATTGGTCCTTCGTACGTGACCAGGACCTCGCCGTGATCGCGACGCCCATCGATTGGATCGGAGAGAACTACTACTCGGTCAACCGAGTCGTGGCAGCAGATAAGGCGGGCTCCCAGGCGATCGGCCAGGACGCCTCGATGTTCCCCGGTGCCCCCGAGCACGCCTTTGATCCCCAACCACCATTCACCGACATGGGGTGGGAGATCTACCCGGCAGGAATTCGCATGGCACTCGAGCAGGTGAGCAACGCCCTTCCGGGGCTACCGATCTACGTGTGCGAGAACGGCGCCGCTGTCGAGGAAGCAACAAGCGCCGACGGAATACATGATCCGATTCGCACGCGGTATCTGCATGATCACATCCGTGAAGTGCTGCAAGCTCGAGCCGACGGTATCGATGTCCGCGGGTACAGCGCCTGGAGTCTTCTCGACAATCTCGAATGGGCATCCGGTTGGACGAAGAAATTCGGGATGATCCGGGTGAATCCGGAGACGGGGGAGCGAACCGTGAAGGACAGCGCCGAGTGGTATCGGCGACTGTTGATGAGGAGGACGTCATGACCGTTGTTTCGATGGACGTGAGTGGGGCACCGGTCGAGGGATTCCTCGCCGTTCCGGACGGTGGCCGCGGCCCGGGGGTGCTCGTGGTTCAGGAATGGTGGGGATTGGTTCCCCACATCCGATCGGTCGTGGAGCGTCTGGCCGAGGCGGGTTTCGTCGCCATGGCAGTGGACCACTACCGCGGGATCGAAACCACCGAACCCGACGAGGCGGAGAAACTGATGATGGGGCTCCAGGTCGACGCGGCGGCAGCCGACCTTGCCGCGGGAGCCGACTATCTGCTCTCCCGCCCGGAGGTCGCGGGTTCGAGCGTCGGCTCCATCGGCTTCTGTATGGGTGGCGGGCTGTCGCTGCTCGCCCCCACCGTCGGCGCGGTGTCGTCTGCAGTGGCGTTCTATCCGGCCATGCCCTGGCCGGATTACCACCCGCAGTGGGATGCCTACGCCGGTAAGGCCGCCCTGGTGCATAAGGCGGAGTCCGACGAAGCCCACGCCGGCCCTCGCATCGCCGAATACGCCGCAGCAATCCTCGCTGCGG
>WLWL01000293.1 GCA_012103605.1 Candidatus Nanopelagicales bacterium | reverse complement strand
TGGGCTCGGAACTGCACGGCGCTTTACAGACCCGGCTGCTGGTGTGTGCGGGCGCCATCGACAGCGCGTTAGCGAACGAAGACGCCGACGCCCGGCGTGATGCGTTGAACCAGGCGTGGGACGTACTGAAGACACCATTGGAAGCACAAGAGCAGGCCGGCTCCATCCAAGAATGCGTCGATCAGCGCGTCGCGGCGTGGACCGGTCTGCTCGATGTCCGCTGCGACATGGCCGCGTCGATCGGCGCGCTCGGTGGCTCTCTCGCACGATCGGTGGACGTCATCGTCGAAGAAGGCTTGGCGAACGCCTACCGGCACGGCGACGCGACGCGCGTTGATGTGAACATCTGGGCCGACGGCAACGACATCGTGGTGGAGATCATCGATGACGGTCGCGGTCTGGGTGACGTCATCTCTGGGATGGGATCGCAGCGGATGGCAGCCGTTGGTGCGTTGAGCCTGATGGCCCACGCGGGGGGCGGGACGGCGTTGACCGTTGCTGTGTCGAGATAGTGGGGTCATGACCAACCCCGTAGTGGTGCGCCGTGCCACGGCCGATGATCTGGCGGCAGCGTCCCGGATCAGTGTTGAGGCCTACGTCGGCGCCGGGCAGCTTGACGACGGCCCGGACGGCTTCTACGGCACGGTGCTCGCCGACACCGGCTCCCGCGAGAGCGATGCGTTGCTGCTGGTGGCTGTTCGGCAGGGCCAGGTGGTGGGGACGGTGACGATCTGCCCGCCGGCATCACCGTTTCGGGAGATTGGCCGCGACGGAGAAGTCGAGTTCCGATTCCTGGCTGTTGCGCCCGAGGCGTGGGGGTACGGCGTGGGCAACGCTCTCGTGGCGGCGTGCGAGGAGCACGCGCGCTTGACCGGGTCGAATCGACTCGTGATTTGTGTCCGGGACATCAACGCAGCCGCGATGACGCTCTATGCACGTCACGGTTTCCAGCGCCTGCCCGAGCGAGACTGGCATCCGGTTCCTGACGTCGCCCTCCTAGCCTTCGAGAAGAACCTGAGTTGACCGGTCAGCCCGCCTGCTGCAGTTATGCCTCGGGTGTGCGAGCCAGGTGACGTTCCCGCACCGCCAGGAACAGCGGAAACGTGAACGCGATAGCGGTGACGAACGAGGCGACGACATACAACCAGTACCAGCGAATCCCTAGACGACGACCTTCGATGATGATGAAGATCGATGCGGCGGCCGCGACGATCAAGAGATCGATCGACAGGGAACTGACCGCGGGGTTCGCGAACCACGCGGCGAAGAACGTATCCCCACCGGGTTCGACGACGCTGCGAATGTTGAACCACGCGGTTCCGACCAGGCCGATAGCCGCCAGAACGAGGTAGAGCCAGAAAACCCCCGGCGGACGTGCGGGCGGTGTCGAGCCGCCATCAGCAGATGCATTCATGTCACGCGAGTGTAGGTGGTCACGGACTCCCGTACTGAGACCCGCAATCCAAAATCACATTCGGGATTCACGGACGAGATTCACGGACGGGAATCAGCAGCCATGATCGACGCTGCCGAGAC
>WLWL01000060.1 GCA_012103605.1 Candidatus Nanopelagicales bacterium | reverse complement strand
ACCAGGGTGCAGCGGTGTACGAAGCCAACCCTCAGCAGGCGGGTGTTGCCACGGCGACCCAACTCCACGGCAAACAGATGAGTTACAACAACTACGTCGATGCCGATGCCGCCCTTCGTGCTGCCTTCGACTTTTCCGAACCAGCGGTCGCCATCATCAAGCACGCGAACCCGTGCGGCATCGCCGTTGCCGAGAACGGAGAAGAGGCGTATCGCAAGGCGTTTGCGACCGACCCAGTGTCGGCTTTCGGGGGAGTGGTCGCGGCTAATCGCACGGTCTCGCGTGCTCTCGCGGAGGCGATGGCGGACGTGTTCACCGAGGTCATCATCGCTCCGGACTTCGAGCCGTCGGCGCTCGAGGTTCTCCAGCAGAAGAAGAATCTTCGAATTTTGCGCACACCTGGTCCGGGCTCGAGTGAAGGCACAGAAGGGCGCATCGTCTCCGGAGGCATGCTCGTGCAGTCGATCGACGACGTGTCCGCCGAGGGCGACGATCCGAGCAATTGGTCGCTTGTGGCCGGGAACGCCGGTGATGCAGACACCCTCAGGGATCTGCACTTCGCCTGGACGGCCTGCCGGTCGGTGAAGTCCAACGCCATCTTGCTCGCCCACGATGGTGCCGCCGTCGGTATCGGCATGGGGCAGGTCAATCGCGTGGACTCGGCCCGACTCGCGGTCGAACGAGCCGCCGGTCGGACGAAGGGAGCCGTGGCTGCCTCGGATGCCTTCTTTCCCTTCGCGGACGGGCTTCAGGTCCTGATCGATGCCGGGGTACGGGCTGTTGTCCAGCCCGGGGGCTCGGTCCGAGACGACGAGGTGTTCGCGGCGGCTCGGGAGGCCGGCATCACGATGTACACCACCGGCACCCGGCACTTCTTCCATTGATGACTGATTGCATGAACGGGGTAGGGCTGCGTCGATGAGCGGTGGCGCTCGCTCGTGGATTCCGTGGTTAGCGGCCGCAGGGGCTGGCTCGCTGACCGCCGTGCAGTCCCGAGCCAACGGCTCACTCGGGACGATTCTGGAAAGTGGCCTTCATGCGTCCGTTGTGTCTTTTGCCGTCGGGCTCACCGTGTTGACCCTTGTGGGGCTAGCGGTGAGGCGTATTCGGCTTGGAATGGTCCGCCTCCTTGCCGCACTCCGATCCGGTGAGATGCCGTGGTGGTGGGCAATGGGAGGGGTCTTCGGGGCTCTATTCATCTTTTCCCAGAGCTTCACGGTGGGCATCATCGGTGTGGCGCTCTTTGCGGTGGCGTTGGTCTCGGGTCAGAACCTCGCATCGCTGATAGTGGATGCCGTCGGGCTCGGCCCCCGCGGCAGACAGCCCGTAACTGTCGTGCGTATGGCTTCTTCCATGATCGGCATCGTCGCCGTCGGCATTGCTGTCTCTGGGCGCGTCGGGGAGGACTCACTGTCCGCTCCCGCCGTGGCGCTATGTTTCATCGCCGGCATCGGCGTCGCCATTCAGCAGGCGATCAACGGGCGATTGACAACGATTTCTCGCGAACCGATGGCTGCCGCCTGGGCGAACTTTGCTGTAGGCAGTTTCATCTTGACGTTGGCCCTGCTGATGATCACTGCGACAGGTGCGCGTGCACTCGAGCCACTTCCCACAGGTCCGTGGTGGCTCTACCTCGGAGGAATTATCGGCGCCACCTTCATCGCCACTACGGCCTGGGTGGTTGGCAAAGTAGGTGTATTGGCCATCAGTCTTCTGGTGACGGCCGGGCAGCTCACGGGAGCGCTGGTGCTCGACGTCGTCATCCTCGACGTCGTTGACGGACCGCTCATTGCGGGCGCGCTCCTTTCTTTTGGGGCCGTCGCGTTGACGGCCGTGGGCACGTCGAGAAATCGATCGTCGATCACGACAGACACGCCGTGACCGGTGTGCGGATGCCTTCGCCGATCAGGCGAGCATCTTCGCCGGCTGCTCCAACAGACGAATGAGCTCCCGCATCCACTCAGCAGCCGTAGCACCGTCGACAGGCCGGTGGTCGACGGACAGCGACACCTTCATCACCGAGCCCACCGTGACGTGTCCATCGGCCACGATGGGTTGTTCCTTAGCTGCGCCGACTGCCAGGATCGAGGCGTGCGGCGGATTGATGATGGCATCGAAGTCCTCGGTGCCGAACATTCCGAGGTTGGTGACCGAGGTCGATCCCCCTTCGAGTTCCGCCTGCTTCAGACCTCCGGCGCGTGCCCGCTCGGCATAGTCCTTGGTGGTTGCGGCGATGTGGCGAACAGACATGTCATCAACGTTGCGTAATACCGGTGTCACCAACCCGGACTCGGTAGCGATGGCTACCGCCATGTCGACGGTGTGGAACTGTCGAATGGCGTCGGCTGTCCAGATCACGTTCATCGCCGGAACTCGAACCATTGCGGCGGCCACTGCCTTGATGACCAGATCGTTGACGGAAACGCGAGCGTCCTCGCCGTTGTTGATCTCGGCTCGCAGAGCCATGAGGCGATCAACATGTGCTGAGCCCCGTAGGTAGAAGTGTGGCGCCGTCGTCTTGCTCTCGACAAGCCGATTGGCGATGGCGCGACGCAGCCGCGAATGGGGGATATCCACGAAGCCTGAGGCCGGTGCACCGCTGATAGCGGGCGCCGGGGAAGCAGGGGCAGCCGATGGCGCTCCGGATATTGCCGCTTCGACGTCGCGACGTCGGATGCGGCCGTTGGGTCCGGTCCCTGCGATCCCGGTCAGCGCGATACCTGCCTCTTTCGCGATTCGACGGGCAATAGGACTGACGAAGAGCCGGCCGGTTGGCAAAGCGGCCTCTGACGTGACGTCAGCAGCAGGCGCGGGGGCAAGCGCTGCGGAAACGGGCACCGGATCGTTGGCCGGTGAGGCCGGAACCGGAGCCTGCGTGGGAGCGGCCGCCGCGTCGCTGCCGGAGCTCGAATCGACGCCGAGGCTTGCGAGCGCAGCGTCGACGTCCCCCACATCCTCTCCCGGAGCAGCGATCAAGGCGATCGGGTCACCGATGGTGACCTCTTGTCCTTCTGTGGCGATCAGATGCACGAGGGTTCCATCCGCTTCCGCCTCGACATCGACCACGGCCTTGTCGGTCTCGATGATCGCGATGACGTCGCCGGTGGAAAAAGACGCACCGACGCCTGTCGGCCATTGGGACAAGACAGCGCTCGAGGCTCCGGCAGCCACCTCGGGCATGCGAAGGAGTTCAGCCATGGGTCACCTCCAGCATCTCGCGGAGAGCGTGGGCAACTTCTCCATCCTGGGCGATGGCCGCGCGCTCGAGCACCTTGCTGATGCTCGGGGACGCCTCGCCTCCGGTCACGCGTTGAACGGGCTGATCAAGCCAGTCGAAGAAGCGCCGCTGAATCTCGTCGGCAAGCCAGCCTCCGTAGGAAGTCCCGAGGGCACCCTGCTCTGCGATGAGGACGTTGTTCGTCTTTTTGATGCTCTTGCCGATGGTGTCCCAGTCGATGCTGGCGCGATCAAGCCAGCGAAGGTCGATGACGTCCGCGTCGACGGAGTTGACCTCGTCGAGGGCCTGGAGCACGTAGTTGGTCATGGCGAGGTAACTGATGATGGTGACGTCGTCGCCGGAGCGACGAAGAGCTGCTTTTCCGACGGGCAGGTAGTAGTCGTAGTCCTCGACGGGACCCATTCCGGAACTGGTGTAGAGGTCGACGTGCTCGAGAATGACGACGGGGTCGTTGCAGGCCAATGCGGTGTTCATCAGCCCCACGTAGTCGAAGGGATTTGATGGCGCCACGATTCGCCAGCCGGGATTGGTGACGAAGACACCGGCGGGGTCCATCGAGTGTTGGGAGCCGTAGCCGGTTCCTTGGGCAACTTTGCTGCGCAAGACCACGGGTACGTCACCGGTTCCGCCGAACATGTGCCGGGCCTTACCGATTTGGTTGAACAACTGATCGGCGGCCACCCACATGAAGTCCGCATACATGAACTCGATGACCGGGCGAAAGCGACCATCGAGCGCCATGCCGCCACTGAGCCCCGTGAACGCGTTCTCACTGATCGGGGTCCCCAGAATTCGGTCGGGGAAGCGATCCTTCAGCCCACGGGTAGCGCCATTCGTCCCGCCATTGAGCCGGTGGATGTCCTCACCCAGAACGACGATGCGATCGTCGGTTTCCATCCGACGATTCATCACTCCAGCTACAGCGTCGATGAACTTGACCTCGGCCGTTTCCGCGGAGAAGTCCTCACGATCAGACCAGCGCATCCCCTCGAGTTCGCTGAGATCCCCGCGAACGCCGATATCCACAAAGGCTGGGTCGGGCCACTCTGCGCGCTTGATTCGGCGCTCGTCCGGTTTACCGCCGGGAACGGCTTCGGTCAGTTCGCCCAGAATCCCGGCCATCAGATCCTTCGCTCGGGCGGTGACATTCTGAACTTGCTCGTCGTTCATGATGCCGCGTCGGACCAGGTGACGGGCAACCTGATCTATCGGATCCCGTGCTCGCCACTCGGCCTCTTCCTCCTTGGACCGGTAGCGGAAAGCGCTTCCGGGGAAGGGCCCGTTTTGGTGGAAGAAGCGATAGACGTCGGCTTCGATCAAAGCGGGTCCACGTCCACTGCGCATATGCTCGAGGGCGTCCTGCATGGTCAGGTACACAGCGAGCGGGTCCATGCCGTCGACTTTCCAACTTGCCATCCCAAATCCCGGGCCGCGGGCGGACAATCGCGACTCTCCGGTGACCTCGGAGACGTGAGTCGAGACGGCATACAGGTTGTTCTCGACGAAGAAGCACAACGGCAGATCCCAGGCTGCGGCGAGATTGAACGTCTCGAGCGTCGATCCGATATTGGCCGCGCCATCGCCGAAATAGGTGACCGCGACATTCGTTGTGTCGGCGTGCTTGTGAGCCCATGCTGAACCGGCTGCGAGTGGAACACCACCGCCGACGATCGCGTTCGTGCCGATGGCGCCGGCTTCCTCCCACTGCAGGTGCATCGAGCCACCGCGTCCGTGGCTGAAACCCCGGTCGAGCCCGCAGATCTCGGCCATGGTTGTGAGCAGCACGGCACGGATGTCGGCGGCGAACTCTTCGCGTGGATCGATGCCGTGGGGCGCAACGTGAGCCAGGACCTTGGCGATGAATTGATGATGGCCGCGATGGGAACCATTGACGGTGTCGGCACTCGTCAGTGGCAACACCGACCCAACCGCGCCGCCCTCCTGACCGATACTGGAATGAGCCGGGCCGTGGATGTTTCCTTCGGCAGCCAGTTCCAGCGCCGCCTCTTCGAAGGTCCGAATGAGAACGAGCTGGCTAAGCATCGAGGTGAGCAGGGAGGGCTCGGCCTCATCCCAATCGTCTTCCGTGGTGGAAATTTGGATCCAAGGAGCCTCGGGGGAGAGGTTGGCTCGCGTAGTCATAGGGGCAGGGTGGCATGAATTGGATCCAATAACAACCTAAATTTCGCAATTTTACGAGAAATATTGCCATTTTGGATCCATACTTAGGGGACGCGACGGAAGGAACAGCCATGGCCCTGCCTGGTGTACAACGCCTGGACCACATCGGTTTCACGGTTCCCAATTTGGCGGAGGCGGAGGATTTCCTCGTCAACGTTTTGGGATGCGAATACATGTATCCCTTGGGTCCGTTCGTCCATGAAGATTCGGACTGGATGCTCGAGCATTTGAACGTTCACCCACGAACAGTGATGCGCAGACTTCACTTCTTCCGGCTCGGCGGCCAAGCGGTCTTCGAGGTCTTCGAGTACGAGGCTCCGGATCAGCAAACACAGGTCCCGAAGAATTCGGACATTGGAGGGCACCACGTGGCTGTGTACGTCGACGATCTCGATGCGGCGGTTGAGTACTTGAAGAGCAAGGGCGTCACGGTGCTGGGGGAGCCCACAGTCAGCAAGAACGCCAGCGAGGGTCAGCGCTGGATCTACTTCCTGGCCCCGTGGGGAATGCAGTTCGAGTTGGTGTCGTATCCCAATGGCAAAGCCTTCGACCACGATCCCGAGCGCTTCGCCTAGACCATGTCCGACGTGCCAGCGGAGTCCGCTGCGAGTTCGCGCATCGCGCAGGCGCTGCGCGATGACATTCTTAATGGCTCGATCGCCCCGGGGCAGCGCTTGCGCCAGGAAGACATCGCCGAACGCCTCGGCGGAAGTCGTCTACCTGTGCGCGAAGCATTGCGCATATTGGCTGCCGAAGGCTTGGTTCAGATTGAGCCGAACAAGGGTGCGCGAGTTCCATTGCTCGATCCAGGTGAAGTCGAGACGTTGTATCGAATGCGCGAACGCCTCGAGCCGCTTGCGCTATCGGAAAGTATGGCCAATCTGAGTTCAGCGGACCTGGCCGAAATCTCCGACATTCAACGCAGAATCGAGCAAGGAGTGGATGTCACGGAGTTTTTGATTCTGGATCGGGAATTCCATATGGCGAGCTACACCGGTTGTACCGATGAACATCTGATGCTGTCCGTAGTCCGGCTGTGGAATTCAACTCAGCATTACCGACGAGCCTTCATGTCGCTCACTGGTTCAGGGCGCGCACAGATCGTGAACGCAGAACACCGACTTCTGATGGAAGCGATGGACCGTCGCGACATCGAAGACGCTGAGCTATACCTACTCGGTCACATTCGGCGAACGAGAAAGGAACTCGTGCGCCATCCAGAAATCTTTAGTACGGGTTCGTAACGAAGAGTTCCTCGGCGGGGAAGAGCGTCAGCAATTCCGCACCCGTGTCGGTGACGACCAACTCTTCTTCGATGCGTGCAGCAGAGTGACCGTCGCTGGCTGGCCAGTACGTCTCCAGAGCGAAAACCATTCCCGGCTCGATCTCGACGGGGTTCTCCAAAGAGTTCAGGCGACTGATGACGGGGCGCTCGTGGAGGCCAAGCCCGAGGCCGTGCCCGAATTGCAGGCCGAAAGCTTCCATCTCGGACGAGAAGCCGAATTCTTGGGCGGTAGGCCAGAGTGCGGCGATCTGGTCGGTGGTGACACCGGGCTTGACCATGGCGATCGCTGAGTCGATGAGCTCGCGGGCCTTCTTGTATGCATCACGGTGGGCGTTAGTTGCGCGCCCAACGGCGAAGGTGCGGTAGTAGCAGGTTCGGTAGCCGTTGAAGGCGTGGATGATGTCGAAGTACGCCTGATCACCGGGTCGGATGAGGCGATCGGAAAAGACGTGGGGGTGCGGTGAACAACGTTCACCGGCGATGGAGTTGATGGCCTCCACCTGCTCCGACCCCATCTCCAGCAGGCGGCGGGTAGCCAGGGCCACGATGTCGTTCTCGCGAACACCGGGCTTGAGTGCTTCGGAAATATCTTGATACACGCCATCGACCATGGAAGCCGCTTGGCTCAAGAGCAGGATCTCGTCCTTGTTCTTGATTTGTCGGGCGTTCAACATGACCTGCTGGCCGTCGTTGACGGTAATGCCTGCGGCCTCGAGCTCGCGAAGCATGGGCATCTCGATGACGTCGACGCCGATCGGCATGCCCGCGACGCCCTCTTCTTTCAAGATGGATGCGATCTGTTGGGCGGTTCCCTGAGGCAGCCCGGATGTGGGGGCGATGGCGCCTTGTAGACCGTTGTTGCCACCGTTGGATTGCTCGGGCTTCAGCCACGGCGAGTACAGCCGGTGATTCTTGGCCGCCGACCCGAAGTCCCAGATCCACGGCTCACCGGTGCGGGTGAGCAGCGCCCACCGTTCGGTCTTGTTGTGGCCCCAGGTCCCGATGTGTGTGGCGGTGACGTAGCGAATGTTTGAGGACTCGAAAACGAGGAGGGCCCCGAGGTCGCTAGCTTCGAGAGCTTGACGTGCACGGGCAAGGCGATAATCCCGCAAGCGCGCATAGTCGACTCGCTCTTCCCAATCGACGCCAATGATGCCGGGTGCGGCAATTGACGTCTGGGCGAATTCACTGGCGGGGGCGATAGTCATCAGCGGCGCTCTCTCGGTGAGTCGGTGTTAAGGAAGTTCCTTTGGGGGAGTACCCGCCGTCACGGAGGCTTGTGGGAGGTGGGCTGCGTGAGATGGAGATCCCACGCAGCCCACCAGCCGCTTACCGTGAAGGTTGCGGCACGTGAGTGCGGTTTACCACTCAGGTGCTACGTCGGGTGAATCCCAGTTATCGATCGTGACAACCGGGTTCGGCATGTAGAGCACCGAGCTGTCGTCGTCGCGACCGAGGCTGGTGTCACCGGTCATCGCACGGTAGATACCGACCACGGCGTTCTCCCCGTCCCATGCGGACGACTGGAAGACGGTGCCGTCGAGCTCACCGGACGCAACCAGCGGGTTCCCGAGGAACGTGTTGCCGATCGACGTGATGATCAAGTCCTCGACCTTCAGGCCCTGGGCCTTGGCTGCGTCGATGGCGCCCGCCACCATGGTGTCGTCAGCGGCGTAGATGCCCTGGACATTGCCCTGGTTTGCGGTGAGCATCTCGGACGCAGCCAGCTGCGACTCGTCCTTGTTCCAGTTACCGGGCTGGTCGGCGAGGATCGTCACGTTCGGGCACAGCTCAGCAACTGTCTCGCTGAAGCCGTTTCCGCGCAGCGTCGCCACGGAGTTGCCGGTGAGGCCGTTGACCTGGATGGTTCCGATTTCCTCGCCATCAGCGAATTCGCAGAACATCTCGGCGGAGGCAGCACCCTGGCCGTATCTGTGGGTACCGGAGTAT
>WLWL01000292.1 GCA_012103605.1 Candidatus Nanopelagicales bacterium | reverse complement strand
ACCAGCCGGCATACCGGCGCGGCAGATCGTCGGCCTCGAGGATCTCGTCCGAGTGCAGCGCCGCGAGAGGAACCTCGCTGGTGCCCACGAGGTAGAGATCATCGGACTCGATGCGATACACATGCTCGGCAGCCTGGCCGAGAAAGCCCGTGCCATCCATCGCGCTGGGCAGCACGAGCGCTGGGGTGATCACCGGAACCAAGCCGTTGATCCGGGCGTGCTGCATTGCTAGGCCCAGAAGCGCGAATTCGAGTTCGGCGCCCGGACCAGTGAGGTAGAAGAACCGCGAACCCGAGACCTTCGCCCCCCGCTCCACATCGATCGCTCCGAGAGCCTCTCCCAATTCGAGGTGGTCCTTCGGCTCGAACCCTTCGGTGGAGAAATCCCGCGGCGTGCCCACGTGCTCGAGGACGGCGAAGTCCTCCTCGCCTCCCACGGGTGAGGTCGGGTCGACCAGGTTGGACACCTCGCGCCACAGCACGTCGGCAGCGGCGGCGGCCTCGTCCGCGTCGACCTCGGCGGCCTTCACGCGGTCGGCGAGGTCCTGCGCGCGCGCCATGAGCTCGTCGACATCGGACTGCAAGCCGGGCTTTGCGGCGTCGTCTGCCTTCTTCAATTGTCCCTGCAGCGGTCCGATCTGCTTGCTGAGGACCTTCTGCTCGTTGCGGAGTTCGTCGAAGCGCTGACGGGCTTCGCGCGAGTGTTTGTCCGCCTCGATCAGCTGATCGACGATTGCGACGTCTTCGCCTCGACGGCGTTGCGACTCGCGAATCCGATCGGGATCAGAACGCAGGATGGCCGAATCGATCACCGGCCTAACCTATCCGGCGAGCAGCGATCGAGAACGACGACAGGTAACGACCTCAGGCATTGGCCGACGCTGCCCACGCCGGTCGAGTGTGGGCAGCGACCTCATGCTCGCTCATGGCCCCATCGTGTCATCCGTGTGAATAGTCCCGCTAGGGCACAATCAGAGCGTGCGATGGCTGATCACAGGTGCGAGCGGATTCCTTGGCGCGAACGCTGTGCGGGCGCTTCAACCTCGCGCCGAGATTGTCGGCATGGTGCGCGACGCTGGTTCTGCGCCGTGGTGCGAGCGAACTGTCACGGGTGATCTGCTCGCCGCCGAGAGCCTTGCCGGTGCGGCCGACGAGGTGCGCCCGGACGTCGTCCTGCACTGCGCGGCGCTGGCCGACCACCGTGCCTGCGAACAGGACCCCGATCTCGCGCACCGGCTGAACGCCGACGCCAGCGGGGCACTGGCCGGCGCAGCCGCGTCGGTCGGCTCACGCTTCGTCTACATCTCGACCGATGCGGTGTTCGACGGTGCCCGCGGCTGGTACGCGGAAGACGAGCCGGTCTCGCCGACGTCCGCGTACGGTCGATCGAAAGCCGCCGGTGAAAAAGCCGTCATTGCCGCGCATCCATCTGCCGTGATCGCGCGAACGAACTTCTTCGGCTGGAGCCCGAGTGGTGACCGGTCGATTCTGGAGTTCTTCACCCGGGAACTGTCCAGCGGTCGTCGCGTCCCCGGGTACGTCA
>WLWL01000291.1 GCA_012103605.1 Candidatus Nanopelagicales bacterium | reverse complement strand
ATTGGGGGGAATCAAGAGGTTTCGTCACTTCAGCGGGCAGGCGTGGTCGATCGGTCGACCCGAGACCCCGGAGCTTGTTGATGGCGGGGCGAACGAAATTCTGAAACGAGATGTAGGAACTGACCGGATTGCCGGGCAGCGTAATGACCGGGATCCGCTCATCGTCACTCTCGCCGACGAACCCATGGCCCTGCGGCATACCCGGATGCATGGCGACTTTGGTGAACTCGACCGTGCCGTAGGAGGAGAACACTTCCTTGACGGTGTCGTATGCGCCCATGCTGACGCCGCCGCTCGTCAAGATGAGATCGGCTCGATGCAGTTGATCGCTGATGGCTGCAGAGAACGCTTCTGCGTCATCGGGCACCGGCGGAACGCGGTACGCCTGAGCGCCGGCCTCGTTGGCTGCTGACACGAGCAGAAAACTGTTGGAGTCGCTGATCATTCCTTTGCTCAATGGCGTTCCAGGTTCCACGAGTTCACTTCCCGTGGACAACACCGCGACCCGCGGTCGCGGGTACACCGCCAAGTGCCCTTTGCCCACCGCAGCGATGACGGCCAACTGGCGCGACGAAAGCAACGTTCCGGACCGAACCACGACGTCTCCGACAATCACGTCTTCCCCGGCCCGCCGGATGTAACTGCCGCGGGCTGCTTGCTCACGGATTTCCACGGTGTCGGTTCCCGCATCCGTCACTTCGACGGGGACGATGCAGTCGGTCCCGGACGGGATCGGGGCACCGGTCATGATGCGCACCGCACACCCTGGCCTCAAAGCAACGTCCGCTCGGGAGCCAGCGGGAACATCGTCGATGACAGTCAAGGTCACCGGCGAGGCCTCACTCGCAGAGGAGACGTCACTGGCTATTACCGCGTAGCCGTCCATGGACGAGTTATCGAAGGAGGGCAGAGGCCACTGGGCGACGACATCTTCTGCCAGCACGCACCCATGGCTATCAGCCAGCGGCAAGGTGATGGGGTCGAGCGGCTCAAGGCCCGCGAGGATTCCCTCGCGGTAATCGTCTACGGAAACGAGCATGCAACCAGCCTATTCACGCGGCGCCGGTGATGCGTGCCCGATCAAGGGTGCCGCGATCCACCCGATCCCCAGCCGCCGCGATCGCCGCCATGACGTCATTCAGGGCCCGAAGGCTGTGACCGGACAGGAACGTGTCGACGTGCGGCAGGGCGACCGCCATTCCTCCAGTGAGGGGTTCGAATGACTCGGCCGCCTTTCTCGGGTTCACCCAGATGATGTGGTGGGCGAGTCTGCCCAGTTGCGCCATCGCATCGCTGAGGAATTCCGGTCGATCGCTTTCCCACCCGTCACTGACGATGACGACGACGGCACCACGGGCCATACCCCGTCGCCCATATCGGTCGATGAAGGACTTCAAGGACACGCCGATGCGGGTTCCACCCGACCAATCGTTGGCTGCGGCAGCGGCTTTCGCGTACGCCTGCTCGGTGTGCATGGATGACAGCTGCCCGGTGAGTCGAGTGAGATGGGTCGCGAACACGAACGCTTCGGCATTGATCGCACGGA
>WLWL01000059.1 GCA_012103605.1 Candidatus Nanopelagicales bacterium | reverse complement strand
TAACACGTGTCGGGGAAACATGACGGCTACGGGCTCGCCGAAAATGTTGGTCCCCCGCATGCAGGAGCGAGTGAGAGACTCTTCGCCGTCATTGAGTCCAGCCTTCAGCCCGTGGGTTCCCCATCCTCGAAAAATGACGTGGCCCTGCGCATCGATGATGTCGCGTTGAGCCAAGGCCATGACTGCTGTTGAATTTTCATGGAGGTCCTGAATCTGAGTTTCCATGGCCTGCGGGTGCAGAACGTCGTCCTGGCATAAAAGCTTGACGAATGCCCCCCGAGCCTGGCGACTGGCTTCCGTCCAATTGTCTGCAGCCGTGGCTCCAGAATTGAGGTGTCCTAGGCGGATACGAGGATCGGTGAGAGTTTGCATCCAGGCCCACGAGTCATCGGTGGAGCCACCGTCGACGAGAACGATCTCAAGGTTCGTATGGGTCTGGTCGAGGGCTGACTGGACTGTGGCCGGTAGGTACGGCATGCCGTTGAATACCGGCACCACGATGGATGCCAGTTCCGTCATGCGCGCAGTCTGCCACCTGGCCACCGCGCTCCTAGACTGACGACATGTCGGCGAGCGTGACGAGCGGGACCCGATCAGCTCGTGATGCACGGTTCGTAGCGGGGTTGGCCCTGATTACCGTCGCCCTGATATCGATCTTCACCATCGGTGTCGCCTCCCGTGCGTCGGAAGATCCAGCAGGGTCAGGACCGGTAATTGCCACCCTCGGCATGACGGCTGCGGTGATTCTCGGGTTGGCTTTCGTGATTCCGACAGCTTTCACGTGGGTGGATGTGCGAGTTACCCGAGGGTGGCCGTACATCGTGGGTGGAGTATCAGCCCTGATCGGTCTGATGGGCTGGTTGTTGGTGGTGGTCTCGCCAGCCACCGGGGCGGCCTTCTACAGAGCCATCCGTCTTCCTCAGGGAGTGGTGCAGTTCTGGGATCTTCGATTGACGCTGGAGACAGTGGATTGCGCTCGATGGGGCTTCAATGTTTTCGAGACCAACAATGGTTGCCTGGCTGACCCATCAATCTACGGCCCCGGCATCACGTGGTGGAGATTCACGTTCGGTCTGCTGACAGAATCCAACACGACGGTATGGGGGCTATCGGTAATCGTCGGAGCCAGTATTGCCCTGGCCTGGGTCGCCAAGCAGAGTTTTGGTCTGGCCGCCGTAGTGCTGCTCGCCGCGGCGGTCGGTACCCCATGGCAACTGCTACTCGAGCGGGCAAATGTCGACGCCTTGGTTCTGATGATCGCCGTTTTCGCGGTGTGGCTGACTCGTCGCCGGAACTCCTATTGGGCCTGGTCAATTGCAGCCTTTGGAATCTGGCTGGCAGGGACGTGGAAGTACTACCCCTTTGTTCTGGCGATCCTTCTGTTACCGGTGGTGGGACTGCGACGAGGGTGGATTGTGCTGGCCGGATTTGCCGCAGCCACGGTCGCATTCTTTGTCCTTACGTGGGACAACGTCCTGTTGAGCCTCGCTGCGAGTTCGGGAATGGCGGAACTGGGAGACTTTGTTGTCTTGGGGCGCATTCCTGTCGTTGCCAGACTGCCGGAAACGTGGAGCACGGGGGATCTTCTTTTTGTGGCTATCTGCGCAGTCGCGATTGCTTGGGGTTGGTTTCTCGGTCGCATTAAGCATCCAAACCCGCCATCCCAGCGGATTCCGGTGTGGGTCATACTCGCACTCGCCGGCGGGTTGCTCTACCTGTCTAGCGTCGCTCTCACCGGATTCGCCTACGGGTATAAGGCAGTCTTCCTGGTTCTCCTTGTTCCCGGGCTTCGTGTGCGCAACCACTGGCCACGGATCGCCGTGTGGAGCACCTTGGTGGCGATCGCCCTGCTACTGATCTCGTTCGTGGTGGTGTGGAACACGGTTCTCGCAACGCTGGCTGGTGTCGTCGTGGCAAGCCTTGTCGTGGGGCAGGCGACGTACGTGCTGATTCGGTGGTGCCGCGCCTTGTTATCGCCTGAAAATCCGTCGATACCAGCGGGACAAAGTCAATAGGCGCGAGTAATCACGATGGAAAGTTTCAGCGTCAACATCGGACTGCCGAACGAGTTCAGAGGATTGCGCCGTGCCCACACCAGGGAAATAGTGTTCGTAATCAACCTCGCAACTGACGATGCCCGCATAGTCGCGCCGGGCCCGTATGTCTAGATCGTTGTCCCCGTACCACCACACGTAACGAGAATCGGGGCGCAGGTCAGTTGTTGCATCAACCATCCATAGACACCCCCAAATCACCGGTTCGTACGGAATCAGCCGGCGCTTGTGAAGTCCACGCTCCAGCCCAGGTCGACTCGGTGTTGCCACAGTGGCTCCGGTAGCAAGGAGTTGGTCGTGAAGTTTCTCGAGGGTGTCCGGCTCGATTCCTAGATCGTCGTTCAGTACGGCTACGGCCGTTGCCCCTCGGGCTACTGACTCGTCGATCCCACGTTTCCACCAACGTTGAATGTTGGGTGGATCAAAATCATCAACGACGATGCAACCGCTAGGCAAATCAACGTTTGGCTTGGTGCGAATGATGACGATTCGCTCTGGAGGCAAACCTGAGGATGTGATGATGCCTGCGAGGAGTTCTGGATGACGGCCAGCGGTTGGGATGGTGGCAAACAGCGCCTGCTCTGCTGCTCTGGATGGGATCGACACACGAGCAGAATAAGGTGGCAGCTACCCGCCGTGCTTGAAGACTCGTCGTGCTCCTGTCTTTGCCGATCGACATGGGCGTCCATTACAGAGGCCTTTATCGTTCATGACCGCTAAACTGCGGGTCACGGTGAGTGATCAAAGGTGTGGGGAACGTCCATGGTGTTGAATCGCTTTTTCGGATCCCGTAAATCGGCGGAGGATCCGACCTTGCAGTTCGTTCCGACGACTGAGCTAGAGGCAACGGCGGAGCCCGAAAGCCTTCGATCTATTGCATCTCGCCATCTTGGAACTCGTTTCGTTAAGTGGGTGCACTACTTCGATATCTACGACCGCCATCTGAATGACTTGCAGTCCGAGCGCGCCAGGCGTGGCATAAGCGATCCGCTTCGAGTTCTCGAGATCGGAGTTTGGAGGGGCGGGTCACTAGAAGTTTGGCGTGATTTTCTCGGCGATGAAGCGATCATTTTCGGCGTCGATATTGATCCGGAAAGCGCGAAGGTTTCCGGCGATGTCGCCCAGGTGCGACTCGGGTCCCAGACGGACGAGGCATTTATGCGTGGGGTTCTTGAAGAAATGGGTGGCGCAGATGTGATTGTTGATGACGGGAGCCACCGCTCGGACGATGTTCTCACAACGCTGGGGTTACTGTATCCGACTCTCGCGTGCCCGGGTATCTACATCATTGAGGATCTGCATACGAGTTACTGGGAGGATTGGGGTGGCGGATTCAAGTCTCGACACAGCAGCGTGGAGCAGTTGAAGTCTCTTGTTGATGTGTTGCATACGCCGTACACCAATGCTCGGGTAGATGAGTTTGAGCTCGGACTCACGCACGGTTCGATCCGGGGTCTGCACTTTTATGACTCGATGGTTGTCGTGGAGAAGGACACGGTCCCTCCTCCAACGCCTTATCGCGGTGGATCATGGAGTGACGATTCTTAATGTGCGATTGATGCAGTACGGCGACGCATTACTGGCGCGATTGCCATACCAAGAATCCCTGTCGCGATTCGAGGGGGAAAAACCCTTCCCGCGGGCCAGGCCTCCACTGGGAATCACACCCCGAGTAGGTGATCAAGGTCGAGATGCCTGCCTCCTGGGCTGTCGCAGAATCGAAAACGCCTTCGTCGCGAGCCAGTTTGAATCGCTGGAGCGCCAGCGCCTCGGTGGGCCACGCCAGGCCGAGGTTGTAGTAGCCGATTGGGGTGGACGTCAGCAGACCTAGTTCTTGTGGGTCGATACACGGATCAGTGGCGACCAGGCCCTCGAGGTCCTGGGTGAGTGACTGCAGGACGGCCTGATCAGATCCGGGGTCGGTAGAGATAGTGATCGTTCCTTGCCTCGAGGCGTAGTTCCAGAAGCCGAACAGATCGCCCAAGCCCGCCACGTACAGGGAGCCGGCCATGGTGAGGATCAGGTAGGCCGCGGGCAAGCGGCGTGGGTAGTGGCGTCGGCGCCGATACCACTGCACGAAGACTGTCGGGACCACAACGCTCAATAGCAGAAGCGACAGAATATTCATCTGCATCCAGAAGCGATAGGGCTCTTGATTGAAACCCCAGTAGTTGTTGAGCACGAGAATGCTGGCGGCGACGGGTAAAGCCAGCAGAGGTGCCCGAAGGTGGCGATCCATGCGCGGGGCTATCCACGCAGCGAACCAGATGAGGATGGGGATAGCGGCCGCCGCGAGTCCTGACACCAGGGGAACCGTGAGGCGCTCGGTGCTCGTCGATCGATACGCCAGGAAGGGATCATTCGAGAGCAGACCCATGGCTGTGCGAAATAGTTGAGGTGAGGCGGCCACCGCAAGTGGTATAAGCAGAACGAGCAAAGGTTGAGGCCGATACTTGAGTTGGTGCAGGGCAGCCGGAAGAGCCGCGAACATCACGCAAACGAATGTGGCGAGCTCACCGATCCACGCGGCGACTAAGGGGCCGCTGAGGAGGGCGGCGGCGAGAACAATGGACGTTGAAACAACGAGTATTTTGGAGCGTTCTCGCAGAAGGACGAGCACTGTTCCCCAGGTCGCAAGGAGGAAAAAGCCGGTCAGGAATGTGTACGTCTGAATGTTGGCCGTGATCCCGATCAGCAGTCCGGCAGTGAGTAGTAGCGGTAGTGGCCGCATGGGATTCGGCAGTGAAGCGAGTAGGAAAGCGAGTAGCCCGAGGGCGGCGAGGCTGAGGGCGGCCACCTCAGCGTTGAGTGTGAACAGGGTCGCAAAGGGGCCCCACAAGACGGCGTGATGATCGAGCCTGGTCTGCCAGAAGCCTTCGAAACTCGGACCCTGAAGGAGAGACGAACTGGTCCCTGCGGTGATGGCAAGAGCGGGTGTGATGGTGGCCCACCAGCGCCCGCTGAGTTTCCATGCGGTGATTGCGAAGAGCGCGATCGTGACGGAGACGAGTCCGACTCCGAGCACCGTCCAGCCAGTAGGAACGGAGAGACCTGTCGCGGCACTGAATAAGCCGATGGTGAAGTACCACAGTGATGGGTAGTAGCTCGTTCCTGTGTGCGTGAAGGGTTCGCTGAACCATGGACCGCCATTCGCAACATTCGTGGCTATTCGCGCGTAGCTCAACTGGTCGTTGGCGAAATACAGACGGAAACCGGTCCATGGATCCGACCCCATGATCGGTCCCATCACAATCCACCAGACCACGACGAGTGAAGTCGCGATTCCGACGAAGGGAGCGACGCGCACAAGCGCGTGACGGAGCCCGGGAGAGGTGCGCATCGGCCGTTAGACTCAGGTCTCGTCGTGAGCGTGGGTCTCCCCTCGCCGCGGATCCGGTGCGGTGAGGAGCGTGATGGGGAATATCGCCTTTTTGATCGCGTTCATCGTGATCCCCATCATCGCACTGTGGCGGCTGAAGTCGGTCACGTGGACGCTGGTCGTCACCTTCCTGTCGGTCGGCTTCGTGGGGGCCTTCGTTCAGGTGAGCGCTGCGTTCGGAACCAGGTGGACCATGGTCGGTCTGCAGTGGGCCCTGACCGCGGCCATGCTCATTGTTCTTGTCGTAGCTGTTGTGGGGCGCAACCCGCGGCCTGTGCCATGGCGGATTCAAGTGTCGTCCCTGCTGTTGCCGTCGGCTGCGGTCCTGGGGTTTTTGATCGTCAGCCGAGTGCTGGCGCCTGCTGCCGGACCGTTTGCCGATGTCGGATACTTCGTTTTGAACCGGGGAGCTGAGGACAACGCTGACTGGTTGGACTTCACAGGTCGGCTAGCGAGCGGAGGGCCCGTCGACCAGATCACCATCCTTGGTGGGCCCCTTCAGCTGTTGCTCGTCTTCACCGCGACTCTTGCGGCAACTCTGTCCTTACTTGCGTTCGGCGGGATAAATGAGGTCCTTGTCGCAGCCGACTCCGTCCTGTATGCACAGTTCTTCCTCGCCGCGCTCGCGCCCATGGCTGTTGCCCCTGTGGCAGAGCGAGCCTTTGCGAGCCGCTCGTCCGACAAACGAAAGACCGTGGTGTCACCGGTTGCCGTGTGGAGCGGTGCGTTGGTGCTCAGTGTCATGA
This sequence comes from Candidatus Nanopelagicales bacterium, assembly GCA_012103605.1. Classification (GTDB taxonomy): domain Bacteria; phylum Actinomycetota; class Actinomycetes; order S36-B12; family S36-B12; genus S36-B12. Next base: position 2,513 of record WLWL01000059.1, on the reverse strand, counting down.
GTATCGCGGCCATGGGATTCGGCCACCTGTCTATGCAATTCACGTTTGTCACGGTTACCTTGTGGTTTGGCGCGTTTTGGATCACCTTCCCGATGCCGAGAATCCGTGTGGTGACTACGGCGATCTTCGCACTCACCTCCCTGGTCTGGTTCCCGCTCGCACCCGTCGCATTCATCGCATTGGCGGCCTACGGAGCAAAGTTCCTGGTCGATCTGCTTCAACGCAGGCGAATCGATTGGGTGTCGGTGATTTTATGGGCGACGGCTGTCGTGTTGGTCGCGCAGCCGATGCGCCGGGCGTTGATGTACATCTTCCTCACCACGAGTACCGCGTTACCAACCTCGCTCCTGGGTGGAGGCTTCGGGAGAAGTGTGGTGTCGGCCATTCGAACGCCCGCTCTCATTCTTCTCGAGAGTCAAGGTGGGACGGAGATTGTCGGCCCGATTCTGGGCGTCATGTCGGCCGCCGCCGTGTTGGGTGGGGGCGCGGTATTGCTCGGCTCTCGAAAACAGGCAGGTTGGGCCCGCTACGTGCCGGTCGCTCCCATGGCACTTCTGCTCGGATACGGAATTGCGATCGCCACCTTCGGCACCTGGTACGCAGGCAGTGGCCCCAACTACGGAGCCGTCAAAACGATCATGCTCACCACGGCTGCCGGGCTCGCGGTGACATTGCCGGTGGCACTAGCGCCTCTCGGTCAATGGTCTGTGCGTCTGAGCGGTCGGCGAGCGGCGACCTCCCCTCTCACCGTCGTTGCCTTTGCCGCCGTGATCTTCCTCTTGGTCGTCGATGGAGTTCTCCCCCGCGCAATGATCCGGGTCGCTCCTGACAGCTGGCGCGAGACGTACGAGACTTTCGGGGAAGACAGAAAGGGCTACTGGTGGCCCGCAGAGGTTCGTGCAGTGGCCGATCAGCCGATTGCCACCAATCCGGTGGCCTGCATCTATTTCCCTCCGGGCGCTACCGAACCCGCTGCTGGACCAGACGGACAGTTGACCTATTCGTGCTCGCGGATTCTTATGGGTCTGGCAGGAAAAGACTCGGAAGGGCAACCGGTCGTGGATTGGCTGCGCCGCGAATGGCTGAACAACGAGGATGCGTGGACCAACGAGTGGCCCAATCTGCGGAACATGCCGCGGGACCTGCTCACCCGCCAGGTGATTTTGTTGAATGACAGCAACGAAGTTGTGGGACTCGAATCGTTGGAGTCTCTCTTGGATCGCTATCGGCCCGAGTGGGCTATTGGGCAACCCCTGTTCGAGGCCCAGCCGCAATGAGTGTGCGCTCGCAGGTTGGTGGCTTGGCCTCCAAGGTCTATCCGGGGCTTGACGAGCGGATATGGAATCGACAACGAGACAGGCAGTTCCCCTCCACCCGCGTAAGAAATTCGCTGCCAGCCATCCTCGATCGCGGTGTGCACGTGGTGGTGGTCCCCCAAGAGGGTCCAGCTTTCGATTCCTGGCGCCCAGGGACACGGAACTTCTACTTCGAGGCATGGCAGACAGTCGTCGAGATCTTGGGGGCTGATCGGGTCAGTTTCCTGGATGTGGATCGCGGTGAGCCGTGGGAATCTTGGAGCCCTCGTCTCGTGTCGATGGCGAACGAGGTGGGCGCGACCCACATCATCACGCACATCGAGTCCGATCCGTCGAGTGAATCAACAACGTGGCATTGGGACATTGCCTGGGCTGAGCTGTTGCGGTCCTGGGATGGGGTTCTCCTAGGCGTGATGTTCGATTCGGCCTACTACTGGATCAACGCCCAAAGCAGGCGGCTTGCTCGAATGTCACCGCGATTCATGGTCGTGGACATCTGCATGCCGATGGATGGTTCGATGCTTCGCGGACGCCCCGAGGTGGGTCCGGTGAATATGCCGATGTCGACCGTATCGCTGGACCTCATTCGGCAGCGGTGTGCCGGCATCGAGAAGCAATGGGACGTTTCCTTCATCGGTGTCTTGTACCCGCACCGAGTTGACGCACTCGAGAGGCTCCGCAGCCGCGGTGTTGATGTTGTGCTGAACCCCCATCGCATGGATGACGCGCGGGACTACGCAAGCACCACAGCCGATCAACCATCCTGGCTCGACTACATGGGTGCGCTGGCGGCAAGCCGAATGACCATCAACTTCTCACAGTCGAACGCGAGACCTGTTCAGCAACTGAAGACTCGGGTGATCGAAGGAATGCTCGCGGGCACAGTCGTGGTCACCGACGACGTCGATCGCACCTCGAGATTCTTCTCACCGGGTGTGGACTATCGGTACTTTCGTGACCTCGATGCGCTACCGGATGTCATCTCTCAGGCCCTAGCCGAGCCCGGAGTCCTCGCGGAATCGGCTGCCGCGGTGCGCCCGCGGGCCGAATCACTAGCCAATCGAGGATTCTGGGACGCGATCGACGCCGGGCTTCGGGAGCGCTCGTTGCCGTCGGTGTTGAGCCGTTGAAACGTTGGCCGAAGCCGAAGCTACGTGAGGCGCTTGAATCCCGACTGAGCTAAGCCATCGGGAAGCC
>WLWL01000058.1 GCA_012103605.1 Candidatus Nanopelagicales bacterium | reverse complement strand
CGTTTGGAGGGAGATGTTATGTCGAGCGATGGCTACAACACGAAGATTCCGTCGGACCTTTTGACGGACGACGAAGCATCCGTCGACGGCGTCAGCTTGCAGTTCCGCGACGGAATGCCCATGCCCGCGACGGTCGCCGCGTCGTTCGGTGAGGTTGATTTCCATCGCGCGGTATCTCTCTTCATCAACATGGTGCCGGTCGCGAGCATGGAATCCATTCGCCGGGGTGTCTCGCAGCAGTTCTCGGGAGGAAAGCCCGAGCAGAACTGGATGATTTTCGACAACCTGATGGACTCCAACAGCCTCTACCTAACCGGTAACACCGACACGGTGTATGCGTTCTGCGTGCTGGATCTGGAGAAGTCCGGCCCCGTCGTCATCGAGGTTCCACCGGGGTGTGGTCCGAGCACCATTAACGACGCCACATTCAGATTCGTCACCGACATGGGTGCCCCTGGCCCGGACCGCGGTGAGGGCGGGAAGTACTTGATCCTCGGCCCGAACTACGACGGACCCTTGACTGAGGTCGCCAACGGCGAGGTTGCAGACGTTGATGGTGAGAACTACTTCATCTCTCACACCCCGACCTACACGAACGTGGTCCCGTGTCGTGGCTTGCTGGTCAATGGTGATCCCGAACCAGCGTCCACCAATTTCCGCACGGGCATCCACGCCTATGCACTGAAGGACGAAGCGAACCCGCCAGCCATGAACTGGGTGAACGGGTCCGGCCTGGTGCACAACACCATTCACTCCAACCACGCGTCCTTCTACGAGGAAATCCACCGAGCCATCAACAAGGAGCCAGCGGACGCCTTCGACCCCGAAGTGCTCGGTGTCGCCAGTGCCTTGGGGATACGTAAGGGGCAGCCCTTCTCGATGGAGGGTCCCCAGCGTGAGAAGTTTGAGGAGGCCGCCGCGACAGGCAGTGCGTACGCACGCGCGGTCGCCTTCGCCCCACGAAACCCCGCCGCGTATTTGTATGGCGAAGAGAACAGCAAGTGGTTCACCCTCTTCCCCGAGTGGGACTACCGCTTCCTGGTGGACGATGGCGCCGGCGGTACCGACATGGACTCCCGCCTCGCGTTCTTCTACGTCGCGACCGTGAACACTCCGGCGATGGTGTGGCGGATTCCCGGTGTCGGCTCGCAGTACGCGATCATCGCGCGCGACGCCAACGGTGAGTGGTTCGACGGGGACAAGACCTACACCCTCAGAATCCCGGCTAACGTCCCAGCCAAGAACTTCTGGTCTTTCGTCATCTACGACCCGCAGACACGATCCATGCTGCAGACCCCCGACCAGAAGTTCCCAAGCGTCAACAGCATGCGCGAGGGGTTGCAGACCGAGCCTGATGGCAGCGTGCTGCTCACCATCGGGCCGAAGCAGCCGGCGGAGGGCGAAGGGAATTGGATTCAGACCCGCCCGCAGAAGGGGTGGTTCGCGATCTTGCGCCTCTACGGCCCAGAAGAGGCCTGGTTCGACAAGACATGGCGCCCAGGTGAGATCGAGGTAACGGCCTAGCACGCGTGCGTTCGCTACGTTTGTCCTCGTCCCCGCGTCGAGGAGTGCAGTTGCCGTGATGTTGGTCAGCCATCGCGCCAGTAGAACTGGTGGAACACGTGGCTTTACCGCGGGGTTCCGGGACCTAGACCATGGCTGAAGAATTCGATGAACCCAACATCGGTGAGGTGGACCTAGACGATCCTCTCCGGTCACGGTTGTCGCAATTCCAGTTGTGGTCCAGCTCGCAGATCGCCAACGTCGCGAGACGACCGACCGACCTGCTGGTCTTGGCGGCCTGCGCTGTCGGCTTGATTCTCATCTTCTTCCTGTTACCCGATGACATTCTCACCGGATTGTCGGTCAACGAGGGACTGGCGAATGTCGTCGACTCCACGCTCTTGATCGGGTCCATCGCGTTGATCGTGTGGAGCTTGGTCATCGTCGGTGCCAGCGCGCTGAGTAAATCCCACCGTGTGCTCGTCGTGCAACTGCTCATCGCGGTCGCCATCGGTTGGGTCTTCTCTATTTTCTTCGCCCGCCAGATCGACATGATCGAGGTCTTCCAGATCGGATCACTCGGCGCCTGGACGCCGAGCTGGTCCTACACGCTTGTCATCCCGGTGTGCGCGGCGGTCGTGTCGGCGGCATCACCGTTCCTCAGCCGTCCCGCACGGATCGTCGGCCGAGTGCTGATCGGCGGGGCGCTCGTTGGCTCCGTAGCCCTGGCGGATTTCCTCCCCACGCGATCCGTGGCGCTCGTCCTCATCGCTGTCGGCGCGGGTGCTATCACCCACCTCATCTTTGGAACACCCTCGGGCGGCCCCACTCCGGACGAGGTTCGCCAATTCCTCGTGTCCTCAGGGGTGGACGCTCAGGAGGTGGAAGAAGACGTCGTCGCCCCGGGAATTCACCGCATGCGCGGCAGGCTCACCGACGGCTCCCCCATTTCGGTCAATGTCTTCGCGTACGACGCACTCGACTCACAACTCTGGGGTGGGGTGACGTCGCACTTTAAGAACCGTGAAACAAAGTCCCGACTCGTTCGCGCGCGCTTGGATCAAGCCGAACACGCGATGCTGATGACGGCATTGGCTCGCCAACACGACGTGCCGGCCATCTGCGTTCAACGGCTTCTAGAAACCGAGCGATCCGACGTTCTCGTCGTGAGTGACGGTTACGGAGAAACACTCGCCGACAGGGATATGACCGCGGACCTCGCCCGCGAGATGTGGAGCCTTGCGCTGGGCCTGCACCGGGCCGGGCTGGTCCACTCGGAGATCTCTTTGCAGGCTTTCTCCGTCGATCACGACGGCGATATCGCTTTCAACGACCTTCGCTCGGCCTACATCACGGACTCCAACACGGGTCAAGTACTGGACAAGGTCAATGTCCTCGCGTTGACCGCGATGGGGTTGTCGGTTGATGAGTCGGTATCGATTGCGCAGGAAGTCCTGACCAACGACGAGTTGCGCGAACTGATTCCCTACTTGCAGAAGGCGGCCATCAGTAGTTCCTCCAGCGCAGCCAAGAACGTCGACGCCAAAGAGCTCCGGTTGCGGGTAGTCGATGCCACTGGCGGTGAAGATGTCCAGCTGGCGCGAATTCGGTTGGTGGACTTGCGGTCCGTCATCACCATGGCGGTCATCGCGATCATCAGCGTTTCGCTCTACGGCCTGCTCACCGGTGTGGATTTCGTGGAGATCCTTCGCAGCATTCGGGACGCTGACTCCCAGGTAATTCTGTTCGCATTCCTTTTGGCACCGGTGGTGCAGGTCTTCTTCGCTTTTTCCACACTGGGCGCGGCGAGTCGTCCGGTGAAGTACTTCCCTGCCCTGATGTTGCAGTACGCGATCCAGTTCATCGCGGTCACGATGCCGGCAACGGCGGCGCGGATGGCGATGAACATTCGCTTCTTCCAAGGTTTCGGCTTCCCGCCTGTTCAGGCTGTGTCGGTCGGCGTCATTGACGGTTTCAGCGGGTTCATCGTTCAGGTGCTGTTGTTGTTGACCATCTGGATTCTCGGCCTCTCGGGTTTCACCGTCAGCCTGGCGTCGATCTTCACCGAAAGCACCGGTCGAGACTTCTCCGGCTTGGTCACGATCGTTGAAGTCGTTCTGGTACTGATCTTGCTCCTGATACTCGTGGCGTTGATCATCCGCCGAGTACGCACCTTCGTTCGCTCGATACTCCCCAAGATCCGCGAGATGATCCGGGACTCCTTCACCAACGTCCGCGAATCCTTCAGTGTTGTCCGCCAGCCCCGCAAAATCCTGATGCTGCTGGGAGGCAACGCCGGAGCACAGGTTATGCAAGCCATCGTCCTCGGAATCTGCCTCAAGGGCTTCGGGTATGACGCGAGCCTGTCGCAACTCATCCTCATCAACACCCTGGTCAGCCTGTTCGCCGGCCTGATGCCCATCCCCGGCGGCGTCGGCGTCGCCGAAGCCGGCTACACCCTGTGCCTGCAAGCCATCGGAGTCCCCGCCGACGTCGCCTTGACCACGGCGACCACGTTCCGCCTCGTCACCTTCTACCTACCTCCGATCTACGGCTTCTTTGGGATTCGTTATCTGCGCAAGCACGAGTACGTGTAAAGACCAGAACTCGCGACGACTGAAGCTTCTTCGTACCGGCATCGCAAGAGCAAGTGCTATCCACTTGCCACGTATGCGTGTTGGGATGAACCGGACTCGAACCGATGACATCTTCCTTGTAAGGGAAGCGCTCTAGCCAACAAACCGGGCTGCTGTTGTCGTGTTCCCCGTATTTTACGTCGAGAATGCTGCGCGATCCAGCCACGCGGCGTGCCAATCCTCGTCAGGCGCAACGCAATACGGTCGACTTTCGTTGGCGCACCCGCGAAGTAAGCGAGGACCGAGGATTCGACCCGGGGGTTTATTCACCAAGCCGCGGTAGGTATGCACGTGGCGCCGCGCGGATCCGCACTCTGTAGTCCTCAAGTCCGTGCGGCACCAGCCCAGAGCCCCACCGTTGGGGTGCCTCCTGTCGCGCGGTCGACAACCACTCCCCAGGGGGAGAAGTGAGACAAAACACGGGTTTTTGTCTCACAGGCGAGCCGATTGCTAGGTACTTCGACGTTCCCCGTGTTTCAATCGGGGTGGCTTATGCCGTGAACGGAGATCGCCTTGGGAAGGAAAGACCATGCAACGCACATTCTCGCGACGCCTCGCCTCCGGCCGGGCACGCGCCCGACTCGTCATCGCAGCAACCACCGCCGCTGCGCTACTCGTGCCGACCGGGTTTCTAGCGGCGCCCGCGCAGGCTCACCCAGTTGACGGCCAGACTTTTCACGAAACCGTAGACACTAGGAAAGCTCCCGACACGTTAGCGGGGCCTTCTTACCCAGTCGATATGACCATCTGCACTACGCAACGGGATCGAAACACCGGTGTACCCAAAGACCCTCCGTCGACGGTCAACGACAAAGAGCGAGCAACCCAGGCGGACCAGATTGATGAGGCGTCCGCGATAGCTCATGACTGGGGATGCGATGACGGGCGTGACCTTGCGTACATATATATCTGGAATGGACACGAAGATAGGTTTCTGAGGGTTACGAATTATGCAGCCGGGGAGTTCGACGACTCGGGCGGTGACTCAGATAGCTCCGTTGATGATGAAACCGGAAACACAGCCGGGATCACGGAGTTTGCCCGTTACATGGGGGACGGCTCGGTTGATGAGACCTCGCTCCTAACGGCCGGAGCCTGGAGCGACGACCACGACCTGATGTATGCCGGCGAATGGTGTGCGAATAATCCTCCAAAGACTGATGGGGGGCAGGAGCTTCATGGGAAACAGGCTGGAGGTTTCTTTCCGGGACCCAAGGGTGGATTGATGCAAGGGCGGTATTGCCTCCTGGGTGAGGGATACGGAGGCGTGAAGGAATCCATATGGGATAACACCGTAAAACTCCGTTTCGATTCGAGGGACAAGTGTATTGACAATGGACCACTCTTTGCCGGGAGAGTACGGTGGGGTTCAAGTAATCCCACTTGCATGTCAGGTGATGACAATGCGGGGACCTGGTTTCGGAATTTCCAAATTCCTACGGATACGTCGCTGAATGGAATATTGCCCATTTACTGGCTTAGCTCGAGTTCTAATACAGGGCACCTGATCGGTTACTGGGACTTTTCCGATGCGTCTAGCAATCAAGAAGACTGTGAGTCCGTTAAGCGCTGGGACGCCGCCAAGAGCACCGAAGGCTGGACGTGCACCGTCGGCGAAGTTGAGTACGAGTACGCCGACTTCCACGTGATGGAGTCGAATGTTCTAGAGATTGACAATTCGGCTGACACTCCTTGCAAAAAACTTCCAACACCAACGGTAATTTTCTGCTCTCAGGAAGGACCGATAGTTCGGGCTGTCTTCGATTGGGACAACGCAAAGAAAAACCCCGAATCGTGGTCGAGCCCGTACTCGACGAGAAACAAATTGGAGTGGCTAAATACGGTAACCTCATTTGGATCTCGTTCCCTTGCGGTTGACGAGGAACGACTGACAGACGTCACGGTGGCGAATCGAGTTCCAAATCAATTAAAAACCGGTAATCGGGCACTCGACCATATGGCCGGGCCAGGAGGTAGCGCCATCGCTGCCTTGGATGTTCGCAACCTAGAGAACATGTCCCACATGTTCTATTACGCGAAGAATTTCAAGGCGGACATCGGAGGGTGGAAAGTCAACAACGTGGCCGACATGTCCAGCATGTTTGAGCATGCCGAGAAGTTCGACGGAGGAATGAGCGCCTGGAATGTCGAAAACGTGACGAACATGAGCAGGACGTTCTTCTATGCAAAGGTCTTCAACCAGGACATAAGCGCCTGGAATGTCGAAAACGTGACTGACATGGGCGGCATGCTTTACCAAGCACAGCTCTTCAACCAGGACATCGGTCTCTGGGAAACTGGAAACGTCACCAACATGAATGCGATGTTTCGCAACGCGAAGATCTTCAATCAAGACATAAGTGGTTGGGACGTCAGCAACGTTACGAATATGGAAAAAATGTTTCGCGGGGCTAAGGTCTTTAATCAGGATCTCAGTTCTTGGAACGTGGAGAACTTTGATCAGGAGCCGTTAGAGTTTGATCTAGACGCCGATGCATGGAATGGCGAGTGGTGCAACGACGGTCGTCCTGCGTGGGGCACGGACGGGTCAGCATGTTCCCTGAACCTGGCTAGCGCGTTTGACCGGGTGCGAGCTGTCAGATCCGATTTGGGCGATGACCATTTCAACGTTGAGAACAATTTTTCATTTTCACTTGATTGGAAGGTGTCAGGGAGCCAATCTGATGCGCGAGTTTTGGAGTCCTACCCCTTGTCCTACTCCGTAAGTGAGGGCCCTCTCGGTCAGGTCACCACGGGCGGAAATTCTGAGGAAGAGCTCGAGCTTCAACCTGGTGCCCAGGGCGTTCCCGGATTCATGAAGGTGCCAGCCAGCGAGATGTTTGATCCGTCCCTGGAGATCAAGGTCACCACTGCGTCTGAAGGGGACGGTGGAACCTCGACGTCGTTCGCTGTGTTCGCTCCGTGCAAGGAGAACGGTGACGTTTTCGTGGATCTTCGGTGGGATGGCGTTCCGTTAGAAGACTCTGTCGAGGTCGACGTCGAGTTGACTGCAGACTATGGGGTTGTTCCGCCTGGACGGGTGGAGTTGAGCGTTTCAGGAAGACCCGAAGCAACGACTGTTGACGTTGGTGGTGGTGAACGCTCATGGGCCACGACGACGCGGATAGATGTTCCAGCGCCTGACTCTGTGGCGACCATGAGTTCGGAAGACATCGTGATGCTGTTTCAGGGAACCATGGACGGAACGTTCACGTGGGGTGCGGATCAGGGTGACGGCGGCCCCTCAGACGGGTGTGGTGGTGGGTCATCTGAGACCGTTGATGTGTCGTTCGAGACGCTTGTGTCAAAGGACCTGATCTGTTCGGTGGATAACGCGTTGAAGGAGTTGCAGCGAGAGTTGGCGACGCCGGGCACAGCCGACGTGGTGGTGTCCGCTCGTTCGGGTGACGTGCAGCGGCGCGCGGGTGATACGGACGGTGATGGGGTCGCGAATGAGAGCGACCCGGATATTGATGGCGATGGCACGCCGAATGAGTCTGACTCCGATATTGACGGTGATGGGACACCGAACGTGACGGATCCGGATATGGACGGTGACGGAACACCGAACGTGACGGACCCGGACATGGACGGTGATGGGACGCCGAACGCGGGTGATGACTTCCCGAAGGGTCCGCCGCCGGTGGCCCGTCCGATGCCGATCGGCTTGACTGAGGCGGAGCGTGAGGCGTTGCTGGAGCAGTTGTATGGCGAGCAAGTACCGGTGACCTATCCGGTGCCGGGTAGCGATTTCGAGGATGGAGGCGATTACGCCGAGGGTGCGGGCCAGATCGTGGTTGGCCCGGATCCGGAGATCGTGGTTGACCTGGCCGTAGCTCGTGTCCTGGAGGCCGGAGAGGGCCTGGATTGCACCGGTGATGGCGAGATCGACATTCCGACTGTTTCGCTGTGGCCTTTACCGGATGAAAATCCCGGTGACGGTTCCGGTGACGGGAACGGATCGGGCACCGGTGGTGGCGCCGGTAATGGCTCCGGCTCGGGTGGCTCCGGTAATGGCTCCGGCTCGGGTGCCGCTGGTGGTTTGCGGGTGGCGTTAGCGGCTCCGGCGGAGGCGTTCAAGGGAGTGCCGGCGGAGCTAGAGGCGACGGTCACACCCGCGACGACGGACGGTGTTGTGGAGTTCGCTGTTCGCGAGATCGACCTGAACGGCGAGGAGACCGTGCGGATTCTCGGATCGGCTCCGGTGGTGCAGGAGCAGGTCACGGTGGATGGTCAAAGCATCACGGTGGCGCGCGCCTCGTTGGATCTGGTGCCGCAGGATTACGGCGACGCGGTCGTGTATGCGCGAGTGACGGAGAAGGGCAGCGGCGCGCAAGACGTTGCAGCTCGCGCGGCGGTGGTGAATCCCGCGCCGTTCGCCGACAACTTCTCGCTGACCGTTGGTGGCGACGCCTGGCTACCGGTGGAGACCGGGAACGTGCTCGGATACGGGTACTCGCCGGTGGAGTTCACGACGATGACCGGTGAAGCGCCTCAGATCACCACGCCGGTGGATGGGCCGTGTCAGGTGCTCTCGACGCGGTCGATCCCGCCGCAGATCCGGATGCTGGGTACCGCGATCGCACCCAGGCGGTG
>WLWL01000290.1 GCA_012103605.1 Candidatus Nanopelagicales bacterium | reverse complement strand
ACGGCGAAGGCCAGCGACTCGACAAGCGACAGGGACTAATTTCCCAATTGGCCTACTCGGCTGCCACTCGGCAACCTCTTCGCATCTACGTTCCCTTAGATACGGTTCGAGACTACATACATGCCGACGACGCAGCGAGACTCGTAGCAGGACACATTCGGGACCGTCTCGTCGATTCGAGCGATCCTTCCTCGCAAAACGAGGTCATCGTGGCTAGCGGAGAGGGGACAAGCATCGCCTCTCTGCTTCGAATGATGACGGATGTGAGCCACCGGAGGATTCCCGTTGCCGCTTCCACATCAAGTTCCGCAGCAAGTCAGGCTCAGGACTCACGATTCATTCCCGACCTACCACGTGGATTCATCAGCAGCGGTGCCCGCGCGCTTCCGATTGGACTGCAACAGGTCTATCAAGGAATTGTGCGCCAGTTGCAAGATCATGGTGCCAGAACGCGCGTGGTGGCGCCATGACTCACCGCATCCTGCTCGTAGTTCCGACCCTCGGGACAAGGAACGATCTATTAGAAGCCTCCCTTCGTTCCATTCGCAGCCAGTCGACGCCCGCGGAGGTCGTGATTGTTTCTCCACCGAACCCCGCGATTCGGGCCTTTGCCGACTCCGTCAGTGCCCAGTGGGTCGAGGACCCGAAGGAGGGGCTTGCTGCAGCCATCAACGCAGGGGCGCGCGGCGCTCAGGGGCAGTTCGATTACCTGTCCTGGTTGGGCGACGATGACCTCCTCACCGCTGACTCTCTGGCTCACACCTCCCACGCCCTCGATGAGTCGCCAACCGCCGTCCTGGCTTACGGGCCATGCATCTACATCGACGCAGCAGGAACGAACCTATGGACCAATTCCGCCCAACCGTGGGTCGTTCCCGTTCTCTCGTGGGGACCACAGCTAGTGCCACAACCAGGGATGCTCGTCCGGTCGACCACGTGGAACGAGGTAGGTGGCCTCGACGAGTCCTATTCCATGGCATTCGACTTCGACCTGCTGTTGCGACTGAAGAAGCGTGGTCACTTCGTCAGAGTCGATCAGCCGGTTTCGTGCTTTCGCTGGCATGCAGACTCTTTGACCGTCGACGATCGGACCCGCAATTTGCGTGAGTCAGAGCGGGCCAAACGTGCAGCCCTGTCACCAAGCCTGCGTCGGATCGCATGGCTGTGGGAGCCACCGGTGCGATGGGCGACCCGCCTAGCGGCCTCACGCGTCCAAGCGCGTGCCCGCCGAGCTGTGACGGGCAATGCCTCGTGAAGGCTCTCCTGGTCTCCCACAGCGACGGGGGTGGCGGCGCCGGTCGAGCAGCCCACCGACTCCTTCGGTCGCTGCGATCAGACGGTGTCGAAGCCACTTTGGCAGGCGATTCCCTGTCTTCTCAGGACCCCGACGTCATCCCACTTGGTGGACCGTTCGACCGTCGCGTCCGGCTCGGCATAGAACAACTAGCCGACAAGATCGTGCGGCCGCGGGATGCGAGCAATTTCTCCGCAGCAGCCTCCGGCGCCTTGACCCCTCGTCTTGTCAGAAAGACTGGCGCATCTGTCACCAATGTT
>WLWL01000289.1 GCA_012103605.1 Candidatus Nanopelagicales bacterium | reverse complement strand
TCGTTTGGCTGGGTTGGATGAATGTACGGCCTACGTAGGAGTTCTTGACAAGACCTTCGGCAAAGGGAATTCCTGATTCTTGGGCGTATCCGATCGCTGCATACCGTCCGGATTCCGGCACCGGAATCACGAGGTCGGCTTCGACCGGGTACTCGCGCGCGAGTTGTCGCCCGATTTCAACTCGGGTTGCCTGCACGCTGCGTCCTGCGATGGTCGTGTCCGGTCTTGCCAAATACACATACTCGAACAGACATCCCTTCGGGTCAGCCTGGGCGAAGTGATGAGATCGCAAGCCGTTGGAGTCAATGACGACCAGCTCGCCCGGTTCGACTTCACGAACAACAGACGCGCCCACGATGTCGAGGGCTGCGGTCTCACTGGCGATGACCCACCCACGCTCGAGCCGCCCGAGGACGAGGGGGCGTATTCCCTGAGCATCACGAGCGGCGTACAGGGCGTCGTCGTCCATGAAGACCAACGAGAACGCACCAAGAAGCTTCGGAAGTTCCTCGAGTGCCGCCTGTTCGAGAGGCAGATCGGGGTGAGCCGCGAGAAGACCGGAAATGACTTCCGTATCGGTGGTCGCATGCAGACCGGCGTTGATCGGCAATTCACCTGATGTGCTGGCCAATTCCGCCAGCCGTTCGGACAGGTCTGCGGTGTTGGTGAGGTTTCCGTTGTGCCCGAGGGCCAGGTTGCCCGTCGCTGTCGGACGGAACGTCGGCTGGGCGTTCTCCCACACGCTCGAACCCGTGGTGGAGTAGCGCGTGTGACCGATCGCGACGTGTCCCTGCAGCGATTCCAAGCTCGCTTCGGTGAAAACCTGTGACACCAAACCCATGTCTTTATAGACGACGATGTGCGATCCGTCGCTAACGGCGATTCCTGCGGATTCCTGTCCGCGATGCTGCAGTGCGTACAGGCCGAAGAACGTGAGTTTTGCGACTTCTTCACCCGGAGCCCACACTCCGAAAACCCCGCAAGCATCCTGGGGACCCTTTTCGCCGGGGAGGAGCTCGTGGGTTAGTTGCCCATCTCCGCGCGGCACGCGCTCAGACTACGGGATCGGCGAACATTCGTGCCGTTCCGGTCACGACCACCCGCACCGGATCACCCACCGCGACCCCGGCACCTCCAGCCGAGCGCACATCCACCACGGGTCCGTCGTCCAACCGGACCGACGCCAGCGAATCGTGACCGTGATAGCGAATGGATTCCACGGTTCCCGGGACACCTTGCGGGTCCGGACCAACACCTCGATCCGCGACCAGAACAAGTTGCTCGGGGCGTAAGACAACTGTCCGACTACTCGATTCTGATTCGCGGTAATCACGAATCGGCACCCACCCGACGGCTGTGTGGGCACTTGATCCCTGCATCTCGGTCACCGGCAGTTCGACTAGATCGCCGACGAAACGGGCAACGTTGAGGGTCGAGGGGTCGTCGTAGACAGTCCACGGCGCATCTACCTGCTCGATCCGCCCCGCCGACATCACCGCCACCCGGTCCGCCATCGATAGGGCTTCTTCCTGGTCATGGGTCACGAGAACCGCCGTTGTGCCG
>WLWL01000288.1 GCA_012103605.1 Candidatus Nanopelagicales bacterium | reverse complement strand
CCGACGGAGACGTCTTGGTCGAGGCCGCGTCTCAGGGATTCGCGAACGCGATCAAGTCGGTGGCGTGGGTGGCCGGCGCTCTGGTCTTCCTCGGGCTCTTGACGTCCCTCACGTTGCCGAAGAACACAGCACGTGTGGAGTCCGAGGGCTACGAATCCCCCACGGACAGCGAGGAAGGGTCTACTTCGCCCTGAAATACCCCCTAGCCTGACCACATGAGCGGTCGAATTCTCGTCGTCGGCAAGACGCCGGTGGGGCGGCGGGTATGTGGACTTCTCCAGGAGTCGGGGCTGAACACCGTCCACCTCGACGAGCCCAGTGACGCGGATCTGCGGGAGGCCTTGACCCCCGACGTCGACGGCATCGCCGTGCTCCTGCACGACGACATCAAGGTGTTGCGCTACTCCCTCGCCGCCCATCACATTCGACCCTCGGCCCGGCTTTTCGCCGCGATGTTCGATCGCACGGCGCGCGAGCAACTTCGGAGCCACGTCCCCGATTCTGTTGTCTTGTCCCCGGCAGCGATAACCGTCCCGAGCCTGGTCGCCGCCGCCATCCACCCCGAAGCAGCAGCAATCCGGCGACGAGGAACCCAGGACGAGAGTCGCTGGGTGTCGGTGACCCCGACCGATGACGATGACAATGACGTCACCATCACGGACTACTTCACCCCCGAGGGCGTCAAGCGATACGGACGACTGGGACGGCTCTCGGGACAACTGCGCGCGTACGACGCCGGCACCAAGGTCCTCTTGACCGGAATCATCGGCTTGATTTCCATCATCATCCTGGACACGATCGTCGGTCTCCAGCACGCGCATTTCCTGCGGGCCTTGTATGACGCGACACGAACCACGGCGACGATTTCCGCTCCTGCGTTGTCCGACGACGAGCCGTGGGTTCTGGTCTGGGCAACCATCGCCGCGCTTTCCGTGCTCACCTTCACCGCGATGTTCGCTGCCGGCATCGTCAACTACCTTCTCTCCGGTCGACACGTCGCGTTGCTCGGACGACGGGTCGCCCCGCGCTTCGGCCACGTGATCGTGGCCGGCATGGGCCAGGTGGGGTTGCGGTTGGCCGAGGAACTGCGCGCTCTCGGTGTCGCCGTCATCGGCATCGAGGTCAAGCCCGACGCCCGAACCCTTCAGCTCGCCCGGGCCGGAAGCATCCCGGTCATCGTGGGAGACGCCGCATCGCGGTCCACTCTCAAGGCTGCTCGCGTGGAAGAGGCCGAGGCTCTGATCGCGGCAGGGTCCGCAGAATGGGACAACATTGCCGTCGCGGTCTCGTCACTGGCGATCGCCCCGAATACCCGGCTGGTCATTCGCGCCGGCACCGGTGACGCAATCGCCGAGACTCGATCCCTCTTCGCGATCGGAGCGGTGGTCGATGTCAACGGGCTGACTGCCTCGTTTGTGACCAGCGCGATGACCGGACTCGAACCGTACTCGGTGGTCTCCTCGGGGGAAGCGGATCTGGCAGTGGATAGCTTGGGCCGGGTCGCGCAGGTACTCAGCGCCGACACCGACCGGTGCGAGTGCTCGTAACGACCCCCACGGGCGCAAAATC
>WLWL01000287.1 GCA_012103605.1 Candidatus Nanopelagicales bacterium | reverse complement strand
GACTGATCGGAAGTGACGGCGGCGCAGACGTCATGGAAGTTGGTGGCGTTGAACTCACGGTGTACGACAACGTGGACCGAAAGACCGGAGAGGTGTGTTGGAGCGACCTGTGTCGCGGTCCACACGTACCCAATACCTCGTACATCCCGCCGAACGCGATCAAGATCATGCGGTCGTCGGCGTCCTATTGGCTCGGCGATCAAGCGAACGAGTCACTGCAACGGCTGTACGGCACCGCGTGGCCGTCGAAGGACGCGCTGAAGGCGTACCTGAAGTTCTTGGAAGAGGCCGAAAGGCGAGACCACCGCCGACTTGGAGCCGAACTCGACCTGTTCTCCTTCCCCGAGGACATCGGCTCCGGCCTTGCCGTCTTCCACCCCAAAGGTGGTGTCGTGCGTCGGGTCATGGAGGACTACTCGCGCACCCGGCACGAAGAAGCCGGCTACGAGTTCGTGAACTCCCCGCACATCACTAAGAGTCAACTGTTCGAAAAGTCCGGCCATCTCGACTGGTACGCCGAAGCCATGTATCCGCCGATGCACCTCGACGCCGTTGTCGATGCGGAAGGCCAGGTGCGTCGCCAGGGAGCTGACTACTACCTCAAGCCCATGAACTGCCCAATGCACAATCTCATCTTCAGCGCGCGCGGGCGCTCCTACCGTGAACTTCCGCTTCGGATGTTCGAATTCGGAACCGTGTACCGATACGAGAAGTCCGGAGTCGTTCAAGGGCTCACTCGCGCTCGCGGCTTCACCCAAGACGACGCCCATATTTATTGCACCCACGAGCAGATGGCCGGCGAGCTCGACAGCCTGCTCACCTTCGTGCTGAACCTGCTGCGCGACTACGGGCTTGAAGACTTCTACCTCGAGTTGTCTACCCGTAATCCGGAAAAGTCGGTTGGCAGCGACGACGAATGGGATCAGGCAACCCAGGCGCTCCGCGAAGCAGCCACCAAACAGAATCTCGAATTGATCCTCGACGAGGGAGGCGCCGCGTTCTACGGACCCAAGATTTCGGTGCAAGCCAAGGACGCCATCGGTCGAACCTGGCAGATGAGCACCATCCAGGTGGACTTCCAACTGCCGCAGCGCTTCGATCTGGAGTATCAGGGTTCCGACGGCACCAAGCAGCGCCCCGTGATGATCCACCGGGCCCTCTTCGGATCCATCGAACGGTTTTTCGCGGTCCTCCTCGAGCACTACGCGGGAGCGTTCCCTCCATGGCTCGCTCCTGTTCAAGTGATCGGTATCCCCATCACCGATGATCACGTCGACTACCTCGAGGACGTCGCCACAAAGTTGCGCCAGCGAGGCGTTCGCGTCGAAGTCGACACCTCCGATGATCGGATGCAAAAGAAGATCCGCAACGCGCAACGGGCCAAGACCCCCTACATGCTGATCGCCGGCGACGATGACGTCGCCGCCGAGGCCGTTTCCTTCCGATACCGGGACGGAACACAGAACAACGGCGTCGCTATCGATGCGGCCATCGAGGAAATCGTCACTGCCATCCACGACCGCGTTCAGGTGTGACATGTCCGACGAATGGGAGCGGATCTACACGCCACACCGCATGGTGTAC
>WLWL01000057.1 GCA_012103605.1 Candidatus Nanopelagicales bacterium | reverse complement strand
ATTGCGCGGTAAGGCCGCGAAGATCCGGGAGCGTCGAGACAACTCACCGGCAGCGGCCGCCACTGCAGCTCCGATGGATGACGCTGGGTCGATGGATGACGCAGCGCCGATGGACGATGCTGTGTCGACGGATGAAGCTGTGTCGACGGATGAAGCCGTGTCGACGGATGAAGCTGCGCCGTCGGATGACGCCGCGCCCACGACCTCGGAGAACTGACATTGGCCGATCGCGGTCGGCAACCTTGGTGGGACATCCCGGTAACGATTGCCGTTGCCCTGGGAGTGGTCCTTCTCATCACCACGTTCTTGGTCAAGCCCTTCTCCATCCCGTCCGGCTCTATGGAGAACACACTGCAGGTTGGTGATCGGGTTCTGGTCAACAGGGCCGTGTTCAAGGTCCGCGATATCGAGCGCGGGGACGTTGTCGTTTTCGATGGGTCCGGGTCGTTCGTTCCGCCTCAGGTAGCGCCAGACCGAGACCCGATCACGGGCGCGCTGGTCTGGGTCGGCCAGTCCTTCGGCCTTGTCGCCCCCGACTCGACCGACTTCATCAAGCGGGTGATCGGAACCGGTGGAGACCGGGTCACATGTTGCGATGCTCAGGGGCAACTCACGGTCAATGGCACTCCACTTGTCGAGGATTACCTGTTTCCTGGAGACGCGCCGAGCCTGCAACCCTTCGATGTCGAAGTCCCAGACGGCATGCTGTGGGTTATGGGTGATCACCGCTCCGCGTCGGCCGACTCTCGCTCGCACATGGGAGACCCGGGAGGTGGCTTCGTGCCGGAGCCCTCGGTGGTTGGTCGAGCCATGACGGTGGTGTGGCCGATTTCGCGGATCCAGAACATCCCCTTGCCCGACTACGCGACAACCGAGTGACGTCGGCGTTGTTGAGTGATGGATCTGCGCTGAGGATGATGTGATCACCTGATGGGAAAGAAGCCACGCGGCAAGCATGCTCGGGAGAAGGAAGTCGCCCACCCGTTCTGGCGTGGGTTTCGCGAGATCGTCATCATCGTTGTGGTCGCCCTTGCTTTGTCGGCCCTGCTTCGAGCATTCCTCATCCAGGCCTTCTACGTTCCCAGTGCCTCCATGGAGGACACGCTGCGACCGGGGGACCGGATCATCGCGTCCAAGATCACGACGGAAATTTCGGGAGTCACTCGGGGAGAGATCGTTGTCTTCAAAGATCCCGGCGATTGGCTTCCGGACCCTGTGCCGGTGGGAGATAGTTGGCGCGCGCGTGTTCGGGATGGGTTGACGTTCATTGGTGTTCTTCCCAGCGATTCCGGTGACGATTTGGTCAAGAGAGTGATCGGTGTCGCGGGTGACCGTGTGGCGTGCTGCGACGCGGAGGGTCGAATCGTCGTCAATGGAGTACCGCTGGACGAGGACTACATCGTCGGCCGCACGGACCAGGTCCGCTTCGACGTGACTGTTCCACCCGCGTCGATGTTCGTGATGGGCGACAACCGAGCCAACTCGCGGGACTCGCGTTACCACCTTGACTTGTCCGAAGGTGCCGTGCCGGAGTCAAATGCTGTGGGCCGGGTCGTTTTGGTGGTGTGGCCGTTCTCTCGCCTATCCCTGGAGTCGGTTCCCGCCATCTTCGATAACCCCGCACTCGGATAGTGGCGACACCCCAAGCCCCGACGCTCGACCTTGAATGGTCGCTTGTGGCGCCGCCGGGGGCAGGTGTGGTGATCGGCGTGGACGAGGTCGGCAGGGGAGCGCTCGCCGGTCCGGTGACCATCGGTGCCGTAGCTGTGAATCGAACCTGCGGAACGCCACCAACGGACATCCGAGACTCGAAGGCCCTGAGTCAGAAGCGACGTCAGGACGCGTGCCCGGCCATCCGCGCGTGGGCGATCGATGCTGCCGTGGTGCACATACCGGCCGAGCGAATAGACGACGTCGGCATCACGCAGGCGCTAGGTGAGGGTGCCGCGCAGGCAGTGGAGTCGATCAGTGATCGAAGGGCTGTGGGCTGTGTCCTGCTCGACGGACGGCACGACTTCATCACGCCCGTGGATGCCCGGTGGTCGGTGCGTACGGTCATCAAGGGCGATGCCACCTGCATCAGCATTGCGGCGGCATCGATCCTGGCCAAGGAGGAACGTGACGGCCTGATGCGCGATCTTCATGTGGCCTATCCGGTTTATGGATGGGATCGAAACGTTGGATACGGAACCGCCGGTCATCGGTCCGCTATCGCCACCCACGGGGTAACGACGATCCACCGCCGTAGTTGGAATCTGCTCCCCACGTAACACCGTCCACATACCCCTGGCCGCTCCGTCCACAGAGGTCTCTTGCTCTCTGGCGCGCCCTCTGCACGGTGACGAACGCTGTCGGTATGCCCGCCGCGGACCATGTCGATCACCAACGAGCGCTCGGCATACGCGGCGAGGAGATCGCAGCCACCCATCTGCGCAATGCAGGGATGCTCATTTTGGATCGCAACTGGCGGCCCCACGGCTTCGAGGCGGTCGGAGACATCGATGTCATTGCACGCGATGCTGACGCCTTAGTCATCGTCGAAGTCAAGACGCGCCGGTCTTTGGCTTTCGGCGCGCCGTCTCGGGCGGTGACCCGACGGAAGATCCGACGGTTGCGCTCGTTGGCGCTGGCGTGGCTCGACGAGCGATCGATCCACGCGCCGGCGTTGCGTTTCGATGTCGTCGCGGTGACCATTCCACCGGCGGGTCAGCCGGTCGTCGAACACCTACGCGCGGTGTGAGATGACCCTCGCCCACGTGCACGAAGCGGTGGAACGGCACCGACTCCCGCAGCAGGAGGTGTCGTGAAATCGACCAGCCCCGAAGCCGATCCCGCGTGCACGGACGCGCACGTTCGTCGCCGCGCCCGCATTGCCTTGGCCGCCGTCTGCGAACCGGGGGAGGCCGGCTTGGCCGACGTCATTGACTCGCGGGGACCGACAGCGACAGTGGCGGCGCTCCTCGATGCCGGTCGTCAGCGCCCGAAGATCCCACGAGCTGACGCCTTGCGGCGTCGCCTGGAGGAATTGGATCTGGACGCGCTGATCGATCGAGGCCGAGACATCGGAGCGCGTGTTGTTGTGCCGGGTGATGGCCAATGGCCGGGACGGATGAATGAACTCCGAGCCCATCGACCACTGGCTTTGTGGTGCTGGGGTGAGGCAGATCCGCGACTGATGGCGCTGCGTTCGGTGGCCATCGTGGGCGCGCGCGCATGCACGCGCTACGGAGAGTGGATTGCGCGGGAATGGTCCGCTCAACTGGCGCAGAACGATGTCACGGTGATCTCCGGTGGGGCCTACGGGATCGATGCGGCAGCGCATCGGGGTGCTCTCGCCGTTGATGGGGTGACGATCTGTGTGCTGGCCGGTGGAGTGGATACGCCCTACCCGCGAGGGAACGAAGGCCTGTTTGCCGAGATCGTTGATCGTGGCCTGCTCGTGAGCGAGGCGCCGCCTGGAGAGACGGTGCGACGACGACGCTTCCTCACGCGAAATCGCCTGATTGCCGCTCTGGCGAGCGCGACCTGCGTGGTCGAAGCAGCGCACCGGTCGGGCTCGGTGACGACAGCGTCCAACGCCGCCGAGCTGAATCGCCCTGTGCTCGCTGTCCCCGGACCGGTGACGTCCGAGATGTCTCGGGGCACCCATCGGCTGGTGCACGAGGGCGTCGCGATGCTTGCCGCGGATGTCACCGATGTTCGCGCGGTGCTCCCCGACTTCGAGCGAGCGCACGACGCTGTGCCGCACGATTCGCGCAGTCATTCCCGCGGGCACGCGACCCACGATGAGTCGCGGGTGCACTCCGGTAAACAATCGATGAGTCGGGTTCTGCAGGAAGTGCTTGATGCCGTGCCGACGCCCCATTGGTCTGCCGAGGGGATGAGCCTGGACGACATCGCGGTGCGCAGCGGTGTTTCCGGTTCTCAGGCGCGAACGTGCCTTGCGCAGGCCGAAGACATGGGCTTGGTGCAGCGACGAGGGCAGGATCGATGGGTTTACGCACCCAGCGACGGTGCCCATGGGCGAGCCTGACGCACGTTCGTCTCCGAGGTTGCCACCATGTCTGCATGGCCGATTCCATGTCGCTTGCGTGGCAGCAGGCTGTGGATGGCTTCGCCGAGCACTTGCGTGACGAGAGAAATCGCAGCGCGCATACGGTCCGGGCGTATCTGTCCGATGTGAACGACCTTGTTGGCTTTTGCGTGGATCGAGACATCGAGACACCCGCGCAGCTCGCTCTGCCGACACTGCGCGCCTGGTTGGCCGACGCGACGCAGGATGGCTTGTCTCGTTCCACGATTGCGCGCCGGGCCGCCTCGGCTCGCGCATTCACGGCGTGGTGCAGTGCGCAGGACATGTGTGAGAACGACCCGGGGCACCGACTCGTGAGCCCACGGGTGGGTGTGCGGATGCCCACGGTTCTCGATCAGAGTCAGGCGCACCAAGTCCTGGAGTTCGCGGCTCGGCATGACGGATCGGCCAGCGCCATTCGGGATCAGGCGATGCTCGAAGTCCTCTACGGTGCGGCGATTCGCGTATCGGAGTTGTGTGGTCTTGACACCGATGATGTTGACGACGGAAACCGCACCCTGCGGGTCCTTGGCAAAGGAGACAAGGAACGCGTCGTTCCGATCGGATTGCCCGCCGCACGTGCACTGGAATCGTGGGTCGACGCACGGCAACAACTGGCGAAGGAATCCACAACGGCATTGTTCGTCGGTGATCGAGGTCTACGCATCGATCCGCGCGTGGTGCGCACCATTGTCAGAAGGATCAGTGATGCGGCCGGTGTTCCGATGATTTCTCCTCACGCGATGCGCCATAGCGCTGCCACTCACGTGCTCGAAGGTGGTGCTGATCTGCGGTCGGTTCAAGAGTTGCTCGGTCACGCGAATCTGGCGACCACGCAGAGGTACACCCACGTCTCGGTTGAGCGATTGCGCAGCACGTTCGAGCAGGCGCACCCTCGGTCAGGGAACTAGAGGTTTGAGAACCGGGCGTCGCTCGATCCACGCCCACGGATCCACGTACGGATCGGTCATGGCATCGTGGGCCTCCCACGCCGGCCGTCGCAGTCCGAGGTGAAGGCAGCTCCGGGAGCAGTGCGCGCCGTGTGCGGCGAGGCGGCCGATGATGGTCCCCGTCTCCACCCGGTCGCCTTCGGCCACGAGGGCCTCGACCGGCTGATACGTCGATGTCCACGGTGGATGGTCATGCCCGATGCTGACCGTGGGCGTGCGGGCCACATGGCCGACGAACGCCACACGACCGGGCCCGATTGCTCGCACCTCGGCCCCCGGGGGTGCCGCAAAGTCGATGCCTCGATGGCCGGCGGCGAAACGGTCATCCGGGCGTTCGAAGGCCCGCAGCACCTGCTCCCAACCGGTGGTCAGGGGAGAAGTCCAGCCCGAGGCCGGTGAGCCAAGCGCCAGGAAGGTGGCCGTCAGGAGCGCCAGCAGCGGTGTATTCACACCTCAACGCTGCCCGGGCGTGCCACCCGAAGCCAGATCAACCCGGCAGGCTGGGGATAGTCAAGCCGTGCCCTGGGCATTGGGGTGCAACCCCAGCCCCCTAGACTAAGGCGGCTTCCTTCGGGGAGACATATTTCGCGCGATCTACCGCTGCGCCTCGCGCAGCCCGTCGGCTCGACGGTCCCGCTTCGGCGGGCGAGTGGACGGAGATCGCCAGGGGTTCGCCCGCCGGGTGAACCGACAACCGCACGCGGTGGCATGCCACCGCCGACGGGCGCGCGCGCCCGAAGAAGGAGAACGACCATGGCCGTCGTCACGATGCGCCAGCTTCTGGAAAGTGGTGTCCACTTCGGGCATCAAACCCGGCGCTGGAACCCCAAGATGAAGCGCTTCATCTTTACCGAGCGCAACGGCATCTACATCATCGATCTTCAGCAATCGCTGTCGTACATCGATCGTGCCTACGAATACGTGAAGGAAACCGTCGCGCACGGTGGATCCATCATGTTCGTCGGCACTAAGAAACAGGGACAAGAAGCGATCGCCGAGCAGGCGAATCGTGTTGGCATGCCATACGTCAACGAGCGTTGGCTCGGCGGCATGCTCACCAACTTCAATACCGTTCACAAGCGCCTGCAGCGCCTGAAGGAGTTGGAAGAGATCGACTTCGACGATGTTGCCGGTTCCGGAAAGACGAAAAAAGAGCTGCTCATGATGCGTCGTGAGAAGGACAAGCTCGAGCGGACACTCGGCGGTATTCGCGATATGGTCAAGATTCCCAGCGCAGTGTGGGTCGTCGACACCAAGAAAGAGCACATCGCCGTCGGTGAAGCTCGCAAGCTCGGAATCCCGGTAATCGCTGTGCTCGATACCAACTGCGATCCCGACGAGGTCGACTTCCCGATTCCGGGTAATGACGACGCGATTCGCTCCGTCGCGCTCTTGACGCGCGTCATGGCCGATGCGGTGGCCGAAGGCCTGATGGCACGATCCGGCGCCTCGTCTGCCGAGGGAGCCACCGAGGAGCCACTGGCTGAGTGGGAGCGCGATCTGCTCGCAGGCCAGGGTGCCGCCGATGAAGCGGTCGCCGCCGACGCGGCAGCTGCCGACAGCCCGCCGACTGACTCTGGGCCTGCCGATGCTGCACCCGCTGAAAGCACGCCGGCTGACGCAACAAGCGCAGAAGCCGCAACCCCCGATGCCCCGGCCGAGCAGGCGTAGGGCGTCAACCTGACTCACACCGCGAAGCCCGAGCCTGGAGATGTGCGGATCGAGACTCCGAACTTCGCGACCCACCGATACACGAAGGAAGAAGATGGCAACGATTAGCGCTGCTGACGTCAAGCGGCTCCGGGAGATGACCTCCGCGGGAATGATGGAGTGCAAGAAGGCGCTCGAGGAGAGCGACGGCGATTTCGATAAGGCCGTCGAGGCTCTGCGGATCTCTGGAGCGGCCAAGGCTGCCAAGAGAGGCGCCGAGCGCACCGCCTCCAACGGTGTCGTCGCTGCCGTGGACAACACCATGGTCGAAGTTCTGTGCGAGACAGACTTCGTGGCCAAGGGTGGGGAATTCCAAGCGCTCGCAGGCACTCTGGCGCAGGCAGCCTTCGATGCCCAGGTGGCTGACCGGGATGCCCTTTTGGCGAGCACTCTCGACACCGGTGCCACCGTCGAGGCGACGGTGGCCGATATGGCCGGTGTCATCGGGGAGAAGATCGAACTTGGACGCGTCACCACGGTGCAGGCTCCGGCCACCACGTACCTGCACCGCCGTGCCTCCGATCTTCCGCCGCAGGTGGGAGTCCTCGTCGCCTACGACGGAGATGAGGAAACGGCAAAGGGAATCGCGATGCAGATCGCGGCAATGCGGCCCTCCTTCCTGAACCGCGACGATGTGCCTGCGGAGACGGTGGAGAACGAGCGTCGGATTGCCGAGACGGCGGCCAAGGAAGAGGGCAAGCCCGAGCAGGCCATCCCCAAGATCGTGGAGGGTCGGGTGAACGCCTTCTTCAAGGACAACGTGCTGCTCGAGCAGGCCAGCGTCGTGGAAAACAAGAAGACGGTGGCCGATGTGCTGGCCGAAAACGGAACAACGGTCCGCGCATTCGCTAGGTTCGAGCCAGGCCAGGCGTAACTCGGCGGAAGGGAAGTCTCATGGATCGGTCCACGGCAGGGGAGCCGGTTCAGCCTTCCCTCGACGGGACCATCGAGACATGGCCCGGTGCTCCCGAGGGTGGCTGGGATCGGGTTCTCCTCAAGCTCAGCGGTGAAGCCTTTTCCGGCGGTGGCGGGCTCGGCGTCGATCCCGATGTGGTGGCGTCGATCGCACGGCAAATCGCTGATGTGGTGCGTGCGGGTACCGAAGTAGCGGTCGTCATTGGTGGAGGCAACTACTTCCGTGGCGCGCAATTGTCTGAGCGCGGTATGGAACGGGCCCGCGCAGACTATATGGGCATGCTCGGCACGGTGATGAATTGTCTGGCCCTGCAGGATTTCTGCGAGAAAGCGGGCATCGAAACGCGTGTGCAGACGGCGATCGCGATGGGCCAGGTAGCCGAGCCGTACGTTCCTCGACGGGCGATGCGACACCTCGATAAGGCCCGGGTGGTGATTTTTGGAGCAGGACTCGGGCAGCCGTACTTCTCCACCGACACCACAGCCGCCCAGCGAGCACTGGAGATCGGTGCCGAAGTCGTCTTGATGGCGAAGGGCGTCGATGGTGTGTACGACGACGACCCTCGATCCAACCCTCAGGCTGTGCGCTACGACCGCTTGACCTACGACGAGGTCCTTGCCCGCGACCTCAAAGTCGCCGACGCAACGGCCATCAGTCTGTGTCGGGACAACGCGCTGCCGATCGTCGTGTTCAACCTTCTTCAAGAAGGCAACATCGCCCGAGCGTGCCGTGGGGAGCGGATCGGCACGTTAGTCTCATCGGAAACGTGAGGAGCACCCGTGAGTGAAGAGATCGAGATGATCCTGCTCGAGGCCACTGAGAAGATGGACAAAGCCATCGAGGTGGCCCGCGAGGACTTCGCGACGATCAGGACGGGTCGCGCGAACGCCACCATGTTCAACAAGATCGTTGTGGACTACTACGGCACTGCTACTCCCTTGAATCAACTCGCGTCTTTCCAGGTGCCCGAAGCTCGGATGATCGTCATCAGTCCCTACGACAAGGGCGCGATGGCGGAGATCGAGAAGGCGCTTCGGGACAGTGATCTGGGAGTGAACCCGAACACTGACGGGGCGATTATCCGCGTTGTTCTTCCCGAGCTCACGGAGGAGCGTCGCAAGGAATACATCAAGATGGCCAGGTCCAAAGCCGAAGACAGTCGTATTTCGGTTCGCAACATCCGGCGTCATGCGAAGGAAGCTCTCGACAAGCTCCAAAAGGACGGCGATGCTGGCGAGGACGATGTCCGTCGCGCAGAAAAGCAACTCGATGACGTGACAAGCAAACACGTCGAGCACATCGACGAA
Organism: Candidatus Nanopelagicales bacterium; assembly: GCA_012103605.1. GTDB lineage: Bacteria > Actinomycetota > Actinomycetes > S36-B12 > S36-B12 > S36-B12. The sequence goes on along the minus strand of WLWL01000057.1, from coordinate 4 downwards.
GTTC
>WLWL01000286.1 GCA_012103605.1 Candidatus Nanopelagicales bacterium | reverse complement strand
TAGGGGATCTCACGCAGCGCCGCCCACACGCGCGCTTGGAACGCGGTGCCGGTGACGTCGATCGGTAACTCCGGTGCTTTCTTCCCCTCGGCGATGAGGCGCAGGGCGTGCATAACGTCTCGCATCGCGTCATCGTCGCGCTCGCAGATCGCGTGCGGAAACTCATCGCGGATGCGTCGCTCGTTGTCTGCTGCGGGGGTGTTATGCAGGAGCAGGCAGATACCGCGGGGGCCGGCGACGCAGGTCAGTTTTCCTACGGTCGAATCGCTCGTCGACCACACGAGGAGGTGCTGGGGTGCTCCGGCGGCGAAGTCTGACGGTGTCATGCCCAAGCGTGCGGAGGCTTGCTCGTAGAAGGCGCGCACAGATCCGTAGCCGGCGTCGTAGATCGCATCGGTGATCGACGGTGATGTGCGCAGGGTGTGGCGGGCGTTCATCGCGCGGACACTGGCGCCGTATTCACGGGGGGAGACTCCGAGGGTGTCGTCGAAGTCGCGTTGGAGTTGGCGCACGCTGCAGCCGGCGTAATCGGCGAGCTCGGCGAGCGGTAGGGGTCCGCCGGCAGTGTGCATGGCGCGGCATGCGAGGACAACACTGTTGGACGACACGGGGTAACGCTAGGGCGTTGCTTCGACGGTCTCACTCCGGTTCGCGCCATCCATCGACTCGAGGGTGACCTGTCGCGTTCGTGTCAGCCGCAGGGTGAGTGGTCGATGGTCGGAAGAGCGCCAGGTGGTCAGACCGTCGACGACGAGGCATACCGCCAGCCACCACACGCCGACGACGGCCGCGGGGAGCCACACGATCAACCACCGCACCACAAGCGCGGTCAGAGTTGCTGGCGTGGATGCTTTGTTGGCATGCACGACGGCGAGGTGGACTCCGGCAATTCCGGGTCCGGCGCGATCACGTCGTAGCCGGGGGATGAGGACGAACATCACCAAGGACACAGTGGCGGGTAGCGCTATCGGCCAGCCTGGCTGCTCGAGCAGATCAAAGCCGAGCAAGCCCAGGGTGATGATGATGACGACGTCGAAAAGCAGGTACGTGTAGATGTCCAGGAAGAATCCAACGGTTTGTCGAGTTGGCCCCGGAGGATCGACGTCTGACCGCTTGACCGGCGTCGGGTCGGGCAAAAACCGGATGGCCGCTCGACCGATCAGCCACCCGAGCAATGCTCCCGTGGTGTTGGTCAGCAGATCGTCGACGTCGGCGAGTCGATAGGGGCAGGGCGCCAAGCCCCACAAGCCCGTTCCCTGGGTCAACTCGATCGCCAGGGAAATCACGATTCCGATGAGGGCGGTCGCGCCGAGTGAACGACGGCCCCGGTAGGCGAGAAAGAACCCCAAGGGAACGAAGAAGACGACATTCATCGTCACCTGGAGCAGCACGTTGGAGGTGAGGGTTGCCAGCAGCCCGTTGCTCGCCGCGTACTCCGCGATGTCTGCGAGCGATTGAAAAGGGGTGAGTTGCCAATGATTCACATCCGCGTGCGCATCGCAGTAGTCACCAGCGAAATCGGGGAGGGGAAACAGTGTGAAGGCCACCAGGGCACAGCCGTAGAGGACCATCGCTGCGGAGACGACGGCCGG
>WLWL01000285.1 GCA_012103605.1 Candidatus Nanopelagicales bacterium | reverse complement strand
CGGGTGCGTTGTCCAGAATGATGCCGAGGCGACCGTCCGGGCGGTACCAGTAGTACCAGTAGGTGCGGTCAACGTTCAGCAGGATCGAGTCCAGGAACGTGCTTGCTGCCCAGTCAGCTGCTTGACCTCCAGTAATTTTCTGACCCTTAACCTTGCCTGGTCCCTTGATTCCGTAGTTGACCTCGGTGTCCCACAGTTCGACTCGGTTGGGGACCTTGCCCTTCTTCATGTCCTTCTTGACCTTGTCGAGCAGCTTCAGTCGGTCTCCAGGGGTGTCCTTACCCGGCGGATAGGTGTGAACCGCGATGGCGTCGACCGGCCACTTCTGCTTCTTGAGCTGCTTGAGGTACTCAGGGAAAAAGCGGTTGTATGACTTCGTCAGTCGAACCGTGCTGCTCGCGGCGACCACCTTCGCAGAGGGGTCGTACTGGCGGATGATCTTGTAGGCCTCTTTTGTCAATTTGGCCATCTGCTTCGGGGAACCGTCGTAGAAGTCTTTGAGGTTCGCCTCGTTCCAGATCTGATAGGCATCGATGCTGTTCCCGTACCGCTGGACGACGGTCTTAACCCACTTCTTCCACACCTTCATGTCGGGGTTGGCTGCCCCGGTGCCGCCGTACGGGTAGTTGCCTTTGGGTGCTTTCTTCTGCGCCCACTTCGGTGTGGATCCCAGGACGTAGGTGATGGACATGCCCTGAGCATTCGCGCTGGCGATGGCCGCATCCATTCCGTTCCACCAGAACGTCTTCTTCTTTTGTTGCACTTGACCCCACGCGATTCCAGCGTCCCAGAGCCGAACGCTGCCGATGTTGGCGTTCGGCTTCTCGCCATTGGCGATCTGCGGCACGTGCATGCCGAATGCGACATCCGGCACGGGGTTGGCCGCGGTGGCGGCCGGGGCCGCAACGGCGCTGGACCCAAGGAGGGCTGCGCTGGCGATGGCGACGGTGAGCGCTCGACGCATGAGAAACGGCCTTTCATTCAGTGGGAAGGGCGGGGCCTTGAGGCGTGCTCGCAGGCTAGCCCAGGATCGGCGAACGATGGGGTATTGACGAGGGCCTGCCACGGCTTCGGGGGACTGGTGCCCCGGTGACTCCCCTAGACCTTGCGCAGGACGTACAAAGATTGGCCGTCTGTTTCTCGGCCGTAGACGAAACGGTCCACCGCCATGCCGGCTGCGGCCACGAGTCCCTCGAAATGCTGGCGGGCAAACCGCGTGCAGTGCAGCCGGCCCTTCCACTCCAGTGGGCCGTAACCTTCCGGGTTCTCCTGCCAGTCCGACACACCCTCTTCAACGAAGCAGGTGACGAACGCCTTGCCCTGGGCGCTGAGCGCCTGGCCGATGAGTTTCAGGTAGGCAGCGGTGTCCTCATCGTTCATATGGGAGAAGACCGAGTAGGCGTAGAACACATCCACGCTGGCCGGCTCGGCCGCGAGGGTGCGATCGGGCAAACCCGCGGGGTTGTAGCGCTCGTTGGCCACATCCACGCAGGTGAAGCGAAAGCCCGGGGCGGTGAGATTGGTGCGCGCCCAGTCGATGAGGTCGGGTTGGACATCCACCCCGTGGTAGTCCGATATCCGGTCGTCTTTGTAGTGCTCGC
>WLWL01000001.1 GCA_012103605.1 Candidatus Nanopelagicales bacterium | reverse complement strand
CGATGTGACCCGCACCGCCGTGTCGAACCGCATTGGCGACACATTCCTCCACGATCCGTCGGACACGTGATGCGGCCTGTGTGTCGGGTGGGTCACCCGAAGTCTGCGTCACGGTGACAGAAATCTCCACGAGACCAAACCATTGGTCGCGAACATGCTGAAGCGCTGTGGTCAGATCTTCGCCGGCAGTGGATGGCGCGTTTTCGGCCGCATTGTGGTACGCGTCAGTGTTCAGAATGGAGATCGCGCGTTCGACCGCGAGCGCGAAATCCGCTGCATTGCCGGACGCGGCCGCTTGGTCGATAGCCGCGGCACAGGCGTTCAGCGTCGTTTGCACAGTGCCGTGCAGATGCTCGGCGTTCGCCCGAGCAAAAACGGCCAACGATCGCTCCCGGGCGAGCCGCTGCGCCAGGTTGGTGTGCGACGACTCCTCGAGAGCGCGCAACGATTCCCGTCGGGTGGCCTTCAAGCTGGCCACGGCGGTGGGCGCGAGAACGGAGAGACCCATCGCGAGTAGAGATCCGCCCGCCTCCGCACTCCCGACCTCAGGCGGCAGCGCCGACAAGAACGCGAGGCCGATGCCCTCGCAGACCGCGAACACGAACCAAAATGTCGCTGTGGCAGCCGCTTCGGGTACCCACCGGATCGTGTAGAGGACAAGAGCGACGCTCGATGCGAGCAGGGCCGCGGCGACCACACCGAGGAGCGGTCCGGACGCCTCGAGCGATGCTCGCAGATACCCAACCAGCACGATGAAGCACGACGCGAGTGGAGCGGGCCGGGGTTGGCGCACGGTTCGCGCGAGAACATCGAAGACGCGTGGGGCCGGGTACTCAGCTTCCGTCGACACCCACAGTCGATGGCTGAGCGGACGTACGGATTCACGCGCTGTCTCACGAAGAGAGTCGGCGACCGAACCCCAGGACTTCGGAGACGCATGGTTGTCGGAGGCGCTCTCGGGCGCGCTGTCGGGTGTCGCGTTGGGTGCTTCGTCCTCTTCAGAAGGAGGAAGTTGCTTCATCAATTCTTCGTGCGTATCGCCGAGCACTGCCGTCACCTCTGCGCGGACGCGCTCTTCGAATTCCGTGGACGCGTCGGCTGCAATGATGCCGGCAAACTCCTCTTCCACGGCACGCTCGAGGAGCGCTTGACGACGCTGCCGGAACCGTTCACGTCCTTCGAATAGGGATGCCATGGTCAGGCCCCACCACAAAGCGATGCCCGACGTCGCCAGCAGGAAGGTCCAGGCAGGGGAGGGGGCCTGAAGGTCGAAATCTTCCGCGAAGCCGACAACGACCGCCGCGAACACCAAGCCCACACTGGCGTGGAAGGTGACGCTGACCGGCAGGGCCGCGGGGGTTTGGCGTTTGCGGCGAAAAACCGTCGCGTTTGCGGCGAACGCGTAGACACCCACCACCGCTGATGTGAGTGCTCCAAGCGCACACCACCGCGGGAAGTCGCTCAGTGACACCGATTCGGCGCCAACAGAACCACCTGTGAGACCGAGGAGCACGGTGTTGACTGTTGCCCCGAGCGTGTAGGCCTGCCACGAGATGACCCAACGCCCGCCGACACGTTGAGCGAAGGTCGGCGCCGACTCCGGTACGGTCCCGTCCAGAGTCGAACCACGCGCGATCACGCGTCTCAGCATGGCACCCGCGCGGCCGAATTGCTGGTGGAGGGATAGACATGAGCGACATGCTGGATACTCGCGCGGCCTGGCTATCGGAATCGGATCTGGAGTCGGCCCGAGAACGGGTTCCGATGGTCTACGTCGATGCTGTTCCCGTACGCACGGACGAGCGGGGGCAGGTCACCACGGTCGGTTTGCTGTTGCGTGGGTTACCCGACGGCTCGATAAGTCGCGCGGTGGTGTCCGGTCGCGTCCTGTACGGGGAGCGGGTGCGGGACGCCCTCCTGAGGCACTTGGAAAAAGACCTTGGACCTATGGCCCTACCCGAGGTGCCCACTTCTCCTCAGCCGTTCACCATCGTCGAGTACTTCCCCGACGAGACCGTGACGGGTTTTCATGACCCGCGCCAGCACGCCGTGTCCTTGGCATATGTTGTTCCGATCGACGGCGACTGCGCCCCCAGTCAAGACGCTCTCGACTTGGTTTGGGTGACTCCCCAGGAGGCCACTAGCCCCGCCTTTCAGCAGGAGATGAGTGGCGGCCAAGGCCGGCTGATTCGGATGGCCCTCGCCTATTCCGGACAGTTGCCTTAGTCGCGTCCGGGTGGATCGGGAAACTGTGGAGCGCGCTTGTCGGCGCGAGCCGCGAGAGCCTCCGCCAGGTCCGGCCAGGTGAAGGCTTCCGCCATCGCGTCCAGAGCCTTCGCGACTGTGTCGGTGAGTGTGAGGCCGTCAGCCTCGAGCAACTGCCGCTTCATCATCGCGGTGGACCGCGGGGAACTATTGGTGGCGATCTCGCGAGCCCAGGTCAGGGCCGAGGCAACAGCATCATCAGCGCTGGTCGCTAGTCCGAGGCGAGCGGCTTCCTCGCCGGTGACCGTCCGCCCCGACAGCAGAAGATCGGTGGCGACCGGCAGGCCGACCAGCCGCGGGAGGAGCCATGCGATGCCGTATTCGGCGACGAGTCCCAGACGCGCAAACGTCGTGCTCAGGGTGGCATTCGATGCAACGAAGCGAGCATCCGCGCTCATGGCCAGCACAAAGCCGATCCCGGCACACGGTCCGTTGATGGCAGTGGCCACAGGTGTCGCGAGCGTGAGCGCCACGAGGGGGAGCGTCTGGACTGTCTGGCCCCGTACGTAGCTAAGGAGATCGTCGGTGCTGCCGGCGAGAGAACTGAGGTCGGCCCCTGAGCAGAATCCGCGGCCAGCTCCCGTGACGACGATGGCCCGCACTGACGGGTCCGCGTCGAGCTCTTGCAGCGTTGCCGCGTAGAGCGGGCCCATCTCCGGGGTCAACGCATTGAGGCGATCGGGTCGATGGAGGGTGATGATGGCCACAGAGGAATTTTGCGCATCGCGATCGATGAGAATGGTGTCGAGATCCTCTGTCACGTTCGTCATGGCGGTAGCCAACCACATGGCCGATGAGCAGGAGACCGTTCGCTGCTGAGCAGCCAATCCGGCAAGCGCGCAGGTTTCCCATGCATTTTCCTGCCATTGGCCGTCGGCAAGTGCCATAGTCCTGTCGTGGATCCTGACCAAGAAGCCCAGATGTCATCGCGCCCGTGGAGCGCGCGGCGCCCTCAAAGCCTGTTCCTCAGCGTCATCTTCATCCTTGTTGCGGGTGCACTCGTCTGGCAGGCATTCGACTACATAGGCAGAGGCCTAGGGGGCGTGGTTCCCTACCTGTTGGTGGTGGGCGGACCCGTCCTCGCGGGCTACTACGTCTGGTACTTCAACATTCGCGACTTCGAAGCAGATGAGCCTGGGCGGACGCCGAGTACGTAGCGGCTACGTTCGATACTGTCGCACGGAGCTCGTCCGACAGCGCCAACGGTGACGCCTGCGCGCCTGCACTCTTAGATAGTTTCCGTCCCTCGCTGGTGACGAGTGGATGATGCAACACGTGCGCCTGGTGGAACGTGTTGCCGGGTAAGAGGCGCGACATACGGCGTTGAATGTCAGTGGAGGAAGCGAGATCTTCTCCGCGCACCACAAGGTCTATGCGGCCGTCGCAATCATCCACAATGGACGTCAGGTGGTAGGCGGGGAGATCGTCGCGGCGCCAAATGACGGGATCGGGAATTCCGTCGAGATGGAGTCGAGTTGCGGTGCGGCCTACCTGGAAGGGGTGATCGCCCTGACGGCATTGCTGCGGACACGAGTCCCCCGTGAAGGCGTTCCACTGCGTTCGCGAGCACGTGCAGTGGTACGCCAGACCTGTCACCCATAACTCCTGTCGTGCCCATTGATACCGGTCGAGGCGTTGGTCCTGGGTCCACTGCGCCATGTCGGCGGTGGATCGCGGTCCGTCGGTCCACGGAATTTCCAGCCACGTCAAGACCCGAAAGATGTCGTCGATGTACTCGCCCCGAACACGCAGGCGGTCGATGTCGTCGAACCTCAAGGCGACAGCGGCGTCGCAGGTCTGTGCCACGTGCGAAATGACCAAAAAATTGACGAGGTTTCCTTCATGAACGAAACCGCTGGGCGTTGGCGCTAGGCGTGTTCGCACTCTCCGAGCGTAGGAGACGAGTGTGCTGATGGCGGTTCCTCTCCACGGGTGTTAGGTATTGGACATGCTGCTTCGAGGCGCACGCCAGGTGCACCCGTCGAAAGTCCGTGGTGTGTCAGGGCTGATCGCCTTGCTCGTGGCGGTTCAGGCCATCTGTATCTCCGCTGCACCTGCCACGGCAAGCGAGCGCGTCTGGGAAGACCTCCGGGAAGGCGCGGGAATGGTGATCTTGTATCGCCACGCCCTGGCTCCGGGAGGGGGAGATCCGTCAGATTTTGATGTAAAGGACTGCTCCACTCAACGAAATTTGTCCGATGCGGGACGCCGCCAAGCTCGTGCCATGGGAGCCGCACTTCGTCAGAACAAGGTCAACGTCCGTCGGGTACTCAGTAGCCCGTGGTGTCGGTCACGCGAAACCGCCGAGTTGATGAACGTTGGTCCCGTTCGCACCATGATGCGGTTTGGGTCAACCTTCACTGCGCCGTCTGCAGTGGCCCAACGCCGGGAGTCCTTCGCGTTGAAAACGATTGCCCGTCAATCGAACCGCTCGGGAGTTATCGTGGTCTCGAGCCACCAGGCGAACATTGTGGACTTGACGGGCATCGCACCGACATCGGGTGAGGGAATCGTGGTGCGCAATGAGGGAGGGCAACTCGCCGTGATCGGCCGGGTTCCCGCACCGGCTATTCGCTAGACGCCACCATCTCGTCGCTTGACGTCACCATGCGTGAGCCTCGTGGCGCAACCGTGGGTGGAGAGATCGGGGCCTGGGGATTGGCCCCAGGCCCCACTGCTGTGTCCGAGGGGGGACTTGAACCCCCATGCCCCGTAAAGGGCACTAGCACCTCAAGCTAGCGCGTCTGCCAATTCCGCCACCCGGACGCGGGAATCAAGCGGGGCACAGCATATCCCTGCGCCCACGACCGCCGACGCGGCAGGATGGAAGCGTGTCCACGGCACCAGGCGAGTCCTTTTCATCCGAAATGGAAGGCGATGCGGTTGCCATTACCCGTGATCTGATTCGTATTGATACGAGCAATTGGGGTCCAGACCCCCGGACAGTGGGCGAGGCAGACGCCGCGGAGTACTGCGCAGAGCGGCTTCGCGAAACCGGGTGGGATCCCGAGGTCATCGTCACGAGCAACGATCGACGCCGGGGTGTCGCCTTACGAATACCCGGGACGGATCCGAGTGCACCAGCGGTGGTGGTGCACGGGCACCTAGATGTTGTGCCAGCTGTGGCGAGTGATTGGACCCATCCGCCATTCGCGGCAGAAGTCGACGACGGTTTCATCTGGGGCCGAGGCGCCGTGGACATGAAGAACATGGACGCAATGATCACGGCTGTCGTGCGCCACTGGGGTCGAACCGGAGAGCGACCCCGACGTGACGTCATTGTGGTGTTCTTCCCCGATGAGGAAGCCGGCATGGTGCATGGGTCTCGTTGGTTCGTCGACAATCGACCCGATCTTTTTGCCGGCGCCTCCGAGGCCATCGGCGAGGTCGGTGGCTTCTCGTTATCCATCTCGGACGATCTTCGGCTCTACCCGATACAGACAGCGGAGAAGGGCATTAGGTGGTTGCGGCTCCGGGCATCCATGCGCGCCGGACACGGCTCGATGATCCATACGGACAATGCAGTGACCGAGTTGGCGGACGCTGTGGTGCGCATCGGACGTCATCGATGGCCCATTCGTCGAACGAAGACCGTGGAACGCTTCCTTGCGGATCTTTCCCAGGCCTACGGGCTAGAACTCCGTGAGGATGACACGGAGGCGATACTGTCCAAGCTCGGAACGCTCGGCATGCTGGTGGGCGCGACCTTGCAAAACACGGCGAATCCCTCGATGTTGGAAGCGGGTTACAAAGTCAATGTCATTCCGACCGAGGCGGAGGCACACGTCGACGGGCGATTCTTACCGGGATACGAAGCTGAGTTCGACGAGACCATCCGGTCACTGGTGGGCGAGCACATCGAGATCGAGACACTCAATGACGATGTCGCAGTGGAGACATCTTTCGAAACGACGACCTTCGAGCTGATGGCCAGCGTTCTGCGTCACGAAGATCCCGCTGCCCGCGCCGTTCCGTACATGATCAGCGGTGGGACCGATGCGAAGGCTCTGTCCAGCCTCGGCCTTGCCTGTTACGGCTTCTCTCCGTTACGAATGCCCGAGAACCTCGACTATTGGCGGTTATTTCACGGCGTCGACGAGCGAGTGCCGATCGATGGTCTTACGTTCGGTGTGCGCACGCTGCACAGATTCTTGATGGCCTGCTAACTCTCGCTATGCGGTACGCATTACACGGTAGATCCGCCGGCGGAGACGATAGTGACGTCTGCCATCACGGAAAATGCGCGTCCGGTCGAGCTCCCATCGGCCGGTTTCGGCTGTGGAGGTGAGAATCTGCCGGGCCTCCTCGCGTGGGGTATCGCGCGAGACGCTTACCTCGCGGAATTCCCAGGTGCTGTGGCGCTGCGACACTCTGCGAGCCTACGCCGAGAACCGCACGCCTACCGGCGTTGCGCCCATCCACTTTCGGGATATCCCGCATCAGGCTCGGAAATGTCATCGAGGGCGGTGACAATCTCGCTCGGCAAGTCGAGTTCTTCACTGGCGAGAGCGGAGATCAACTGTTGCGTAGTGCGAGCACCGACGATGGGGGCGACGACGCCGGGACGATCGCGCAGCCACGCGAGGGCAACCTCACCCGGTGTCGCATCAAGGCCCTCGGCGGCGGTACACACCGCGTCCACGATGCGATGAGAGCGTTCATTGTTGTAGGCGTTGACGAACCCACTGGTGTCCGGATTCCCGCCGCGAGAATCAATAGGGATGGAGTGCCGGTACTTGCCTGTCAAAACCCCTCGGCCAAGGGGAGACCACGGCAAAATGCCGATTCCCAGCGACGGGGCAGCGGGGACGATCTCTCGCTCGATTCCCCGCTCGAGCAGGGAGTACTCCATCTGGGTCGTGACGAATGGGGCGACGCCGCGTGTTTCCTGCAGCGTGCAGGCGCGGGCTGTTTGCCACCCGCTGTAGTTGGAGATTCCGACGTAGCGGGCTTTCCCTGACCGCAGTGCGTGGTCGACGGCGGACAGCGTCTCTTCGATCGGTGTCCAGGAGTCCCATCGATGTAGCTGCCATAGATCCACGTGGTCGACGTCCAAACGCTTCAACGACGCGTCCAGGGCGCTCACGAGGTGGCCTCTGCTCGCATCGAGCCGACGCTCGGTGTCGGGACGTTGCACTGCCTTGGTGGCAAGCACGATGTCGGCGCGGCAATCGAATTCCTGGATGAGCATGCCGAGCATTTCCTCGCTGACGCCCTTGGCGTAACTGTCGGCGGTGTCGATCAATGTGCCGCCAACATCCAAGAACGCAGCCAACTGATCGCGCGCCTCGTACTCATCGGTTTGGCGTCCCCAGGTCATGGTGCCAAGGCCAATGCGTCCCACCCAGAGCCCGGATTTTCCGAGCGGTCGTTGCTGCATAACCGCACGCTATTGGTCAACGGGCCGTGAAGGCGGCTTTGGCCCTAGGGTGGCGTTATGAAATTGGGAGTGAACCTGGGTTACTGGGGCGCCGGTAACGATGCCGACAATCTCGAAGTGGCTCGCGAAGCGGACCGTCTGGGCTACGCGGTGGCCTGGGCAGCCGAGGCTTACGGCTCCGATGCCGCCACCGTGCTGAGTTGGATCGCCGCACAAACGACGACGATTGACGTCGGATCGGCAATATTTCAGATTCCTGGTCGAACACCCGCCAACTGCGCGATGACCGCGGCCACCTTGGACACGCTGTCCGGGGGGCGTTTCCGTCTCGGCCTGGGAGTGTCCGGGCCGCAGGTATCCGAGGGTTGGCACGGAGTGCGGTTCGACAAGCCTCTCGCGCGGACACGGGAGTACGTCGACATCGTGCGCATGGCTCTTCGTCGTGAGCGAGTGTCCTACGACGGAGAGTTCTGGCAGCTGCCGTTGCCCGACGGTCCAGGGAAGTCGCTCACGCTGACCGTTCACCCCGTTCGGGATTCGTTGCCGATCTATCTGGCGGCGATCGGGCCGAAGAATCTCGAACTGTGTGGCGAAATCGCCGACGGGTGGCTCGCTATCTTCTTCAGTCCCGAGGACGCGGCCGGGCTGATGGAGCCGATCGTCGCTGGTCGAGCGAAAGTCGACAAGACGATGGAGGGGTTCGATGTTGTTCCCACCGTGCCCGTCGTTCCAGGAAAAGACGTCGAGGCGTGCGCAGAGTTGGTGCGCCCCTACGCGGCGTTGTATGTCGGGGGTATGGGTTCGCGAGACAAGAACTTCTACAACCAGCTCATGAGTCGCATGGGATACGAACAAGCGGCAATCGACGTCCAGGACAAATACATGAACAAGGACTACGCGGGGGCTGCCGCGGCGGTGCCGTTCGAATTCTTGGACAAGACGTCACTGTTGGGGCCGCCAGAACGAATCGGTGAACGACTCCACGCATACGCCGAGGCGGGTGTCACCACTCTCAGCATTAGTTCCTTCGCGGGAACCATCGACGAGCGCGTGGGCACGCTGCGGATGATGTCGCAGGTTCTGGAAGCGTCGGGACTGGCTGATTGATGGACGAACCCATCGGGTGGCTCGAAGCGGTCATCCTGGGGGTTGTTCAGGGGCTCACAGAGTTCCTGCCGATATCGAGCTCCGCTCACGTCCTGATCGTCTCCCGGCTTTTCGGCTGGGGTGATCCCGGAGCGGCTTTCACCGCTGTTACCCAAATCGGCACCGAAATCGCGGTGTTGATCTATTTCCGCCGGGACTTAGCGCGCATCCTGTCGACATGGTTCGTCAGCCTTCGTCGGCCCGAGGTGCGGGGGAGTATCGACGCACGGATGGGCTGGTACGTGATCATCGGCACGCTGCCGATTGCCGTCCTCGGATTCACCTTTGCCCCCTGGATCGAGACGGCCGCCCGCAACCTGTGGCTTGTCGCAACGGTCCTGATCGGCTTCGGCGTTGTTCTTGGTCTCGTCGACCGTTGGGGCTCCAAGACCAAGGCACTCGAGGCTCTTAACGCCAAGGATGGATTGCTGTTCGGGTTTGGCCAAGCGTTGGCATTGATCCCGGGGGTGTCACGCTCGGGTGCCACGATCTCGGTCGGCCTGGCCATGGGGTATTCACGGTCTGCCGCCACGCGCTATGCGTTTCTACTGGCCATTCCCGCGGTCCTCGCTTCTGGCCTGTACGAGGCGACGAAGATCGGTTCGGATGACAACGTGCAATGGGGCCAGACCATCCTCGCCACCATCATCGCTCTGTTCATCGGCTATCTCGTCATCGCGTGGCTGATTCGCTGGGTCTCCACTCGCTCCTTTCTTCCCTTCGTGATCTACCGGGTCGTGTTGGGAAGCGTTTTGCTGGTCCTGCTGGCGACGGGAACAATCAGCGCGCTGTAGGTGCCCCATCGGCCAGCGGACGTGTGCGTGCCGAAGGAATGAATGCCTCATAGGCTGACGTGGTGCCCACCATTCTTCTTGTTCGCCATGGTCGAACCTCAGCCAACGAGCGAGGCATCCTCGCCGGCAGGAGCCCGGGTGTCACCTTGGACAAGGTCGGCCAGGAGCAGGCGACAACCCTGGCCACTCGGCTATCCACGGTGCCTTTCGCCACGATTGTGACGTCCCCCCTCGAGCGCACCCGCGAAACGGCTGAATACATCAACGCGCAGCAAGAACAAACTGCCAGCGACGTGGTCGTTGACGAGCGGTTCATTGAGTGTGACTACGGAACGTGGACCGGACAGTCGCTTGCAACGTTGGCCAAGAAGCCGCTGTGGAAGCAGGTGCAAAGTCACCCGAGCGCTGTCACCTTTCCCGACGGGGAATCCCTCATGGCGATGAGCATGCGCGCGGTGTCTGCAATCCGGGACTGGACGCAACAGTCACGTGACGCCGACGTCCTGGCGGTCGTCAGCCACGGTGACGTGATAAAGGCAGTACTCGCCGACGCACTCGGTATGCACCTCGATGCCTTCCAGCGGTTAAGCGTCGATCCGTGTTCGGTGTCGATCGTGCGCTACACCAAGGTGCGCCCGTTCGTTGTGCGGATCAATGACACAGGATCCGATGTTGGGTTCCTGGCGAACACAAGCGCAGACGCCTCGACCGACGCGCCGGTCGGTGGGGGAGCCGGCCGTGGCTAGGCGCATATGGGAGTTCCGGCTGCCCGAGCGGTTCGTGGTCGGCACGGTGGGAATGCCGGGCGAGCGGACCTTCTACCTGCAGGCGAAATCCGGGGACGAGATCGTTTCGGTGGCCTTCGAGAAGCAGCAGGCGGATGCGCTGTCCGACCGGATAGATCAACTCCTGGATGAGGTCAGAGGTTCACGCGCGCCCGAAGACGTTGTTCCTGAGAAGGCCCCGGTGGAGCTGTCCGACAACGCGCCGTTGGATCTCCCACTCGAAGAGGAGTTTCGTGTTGGTGCGATGGCCCTGGGGTGGGACGAGGCGAACAACCTGGTCATCATTGAAGCGCATGCCGTCTCCGACGTCGAAGGCTTCGAGCCACCGGAGTTGGCCGATGATGACTCCGAGGGCCCCGACACTGTTCGCGTGTGGATGTCGGCGCCGTATGCGCGGGCGTTCGCCGAGCGGACCCGCGTGATTGTGTCCAGTGGTCGTCCGGCGTGCCCTTTTTGTCAGCAGCCGCTCGATCCGCAGGGACACATGTGTCCACGAGCCAACGGATACAAACGGCGATCGTGAACACCGGCATTCCCGGCCAGAATTCTGACGACATCTGGGTACGCGATATTTGTGAGCGTCTTGCACACGATGACCTTGAGGTTGACGGGCAACTCGTCAGTGCCAGCAACGCCACGTGGAGATGCACTCTCGGCGGATCACTGAAGTGTGTGTACAAGCCGCAACAGGGAGAACGTCCGCTGTGGGACTTTCCCGACGGGACCCTGAGTGGCAGAGAGGTCGCTGCATATCTCGTCGACCGAATGCTGGGGTTCGATCTGATTCCACCGACCATCTGGCGAGACGATGGACCAGCGGGTCCAGGAATGTGCCAGCTGTGGGTCACCGAGGACCCCGCGCACAGGCTCGTTGATGTCGTGTCGGCGGATGACGTCCCGCCGGATTGGCACCAGGTTCTCAGCGCCGAGGATGCATCCGGTCGCCCGGTCGCCCTGGTGCATGCGGATGACCAGCGACTGCAACATATGGCCCTGCTCGACGCTGTCATCAACAACGGGGACCGCAAAGGTGGGCACGTCATCACGGACGACAGCGGACGGGTATGGGCCATCGACCATGGTGTGACCATGGCGAGTGAACCGAAACTGCGAACCGTTCTGTGGGGTTGGGCCGGAGAATCGATCAATGCTCAGGACGTGAATCGGTTGCAGCAACTCTTGACAAGCCTGGAAGACGATGACCGAGGCACGAAGAGTGGGACGTCTGTTGCCGAACTGGCCGCATTCGTGAGCGCCGAGGAGTTGGTTGCATTGACGGCTCGCGTACGGGCCTTGGTTGACTCGGGGCGCTACCCGTTTCCCCACGAGGAGTGGCCCGCCATTCCCTGGCCGGTCTTCTGAGCGCGCACCGCTGCGTTGGGCATGCCTGAGTAGGCTTCCTACGTGGAGTCATGGTCGGCACCTATGCCGCGCGCTCTGCGCGGAAAGGGAAAGCCACTCGCCCTTTTCGATACATCGACCGGTGTCGTTCGTCCGACCGCGCCCGCGCCACACGCGACGATGTACGTGTGCGGGATTACCCCGTATGACGCAACACATATCGGGCATGCGAATACCTATGTTGCTTTCGACATGATCAATCGGGTCTGGCGAGACGCAGGGCATCAGGTGCGCTACGTCCAGAACGTCACCGACATCGATGACCCCTTGCTCGAGAGGGCCGTGGCCACCGGTGAGAACTGGAGAGAGATCGCCGACCGTGAGACAGCGCTGTTTCGTGACGACATGGCCGGTCTCAACGTATTGCCACCCGATCACTACATCGGCGCTGTGGAGTCGATCCCATCCGTCGCTCGCAAAGTGATGCAATTGCAGGAGTCCGGGGACGTCTACGCCGTCGACGACGATCTTTACTTCCGGGTGAGGAACGACGAACGCTTCGGATCCATCGCGGGATTGGACGAAGACGACATGGTGGCCGTCTTCGCCGAACGCGGGGGAGATCCGGAGCGGGAAGGCAAGGAACATCCTCTGGATTGCCTCGTGTGGCAGAACGCACGTCCCGAAGAACCGGCCTGGGATACGCCCCTGGGACACGGCCGACCCGGGTGGCACATTGAATGCGCCGCGATCGCCCTTGACTACCTCGGTCCGACCATCGATATCCAGGGCGGGGGCTCAGATCTTGCATTTCCCCATCACGAAATGGGTGCATCCGAGGTGCATCGATTGACCGGCGAATGGCCGTTTGCGCGGCATTACGTGCACTCCGGGATGGTCGCGTGGCAGGGGCACAAAATGAGCAAGTCCCGAGGCAATTTGGTCTTCGTCTCGCAGTTGGTCCGGGAGGGAACTGACCCGATGGCGATACGGCTAGCGCTGCTCGCCCATCACTATCGAACAGATTGGGTCTGGACGCCGCACGGACTCGAAGGGGCAGGTGAGCGGCTTCAGCGCTGGACAGCAGCGAGTCAACTGCCGTACGGCCCGCCCGTTGATCCGCTGATCGATCGAGTGCGGGAGGTTCTCGCGGATGATCTGCGCACGCCGTCTGCACTGGATGCGGTCGATTCGTGGGTTCACACCGCCCTCACTCGGGGCGGGCAGGACCCCGCGAGCCCCGGCGAGATGGCCACGTTGGTGGACACTCTTCTGGGCATTCGGCTGACGTGATGATGCACAGAGGGTGCAGGGGAGAGCGACATGGCTGAACGGGTAGCGATCGATCCAACAGCGTGCCCGGCATGGTCGACGCTACGTCACGAGTCGCATCGAATGCGTGCCGAGTCCATTCGGTCACTGCTTCAAAGTGACCGGGAATTTCTGAGAATCAACGCAGCCGGACTGTTCTTTGACTTCAGTCGACAGCGACTTGATGCTCATGTGCTCGAATCGTTGATCGACCTGGCTGAGCAGACCAGTGTCCGGCAAGCAATCGATGCGATGTTCGCGGGTACCAGGGTGAACAGCACCGAAGGCAGGGCTGCGCTACATGTGGCTCTGCGGGGCCGGCAGGGTGATTCGTTCACCGTTGACGGCGAGGACGTGTCCGATGGCGTAGAGAACGTCGTGGGACGCATGGAGGAGTTCGCCGATCGGGTGCGATCGGGTGCTCACCGGGGCGCCACCGGGGAGCGCATCACCGACGTTGTCAATATCGGCATCGGGGGCTCGGACCTCGGTCCAGCGATGGCGTATCAGGCGTTGCGCGCCTACCGCGACCCGAACATCACCTGTCATTTCGTCTCCAATGTCGATCCCGCAGACATCATTGATGTGCTCAGTCACGTGACGCCCGAGAAGACTCTCTTCATCATCGCGTCCAAGACATTCACTACTGCCGAGACGATGATCAACGCCCAGTACGCGCGAACCTGGATTGTTGATCACCTGGGCGGCAGCGCAGTCGGTGCGCATTTCGCCGCGGTCAGCACCGCCGAGCAGCTCGTTGACGACTTCGGGATCGAACGACAGAACGTCTTCGGTTTTTGGGATTGGGTGGGCGGTCGCTACTCGCTGACGTCCGCGGTCGGCCTGTCCACCATGCTCTCGATAGGCCCGCTGCGTTTTCGAGAGCTGCTCGACGGTGCTCGAGCGATGGATATTCACTTCCGCGACACAGCCCTCGCGGACAACGCCCCGGTGCTGATGGGGCTGTGCGCCGTGTGGAACCGGAACTTTCTTCAGATGTCGACGTCCGCGGTACTGCCCTATAGCCGTGATCTCGCTCGACTGCCGGCGTATCTGCAGCAGTTGACCATGGAGAGCAATGGCAAATCGGTCCGAAGTGATGGATCACCGGTCACCTATGACACCGGCGCCATCTACTGGGGCGAACCAGGCACGAATGGGCAGCATTCGTTCTTCCAGTTGCTGCACCAGGGGACTGATGACGTCTGCAGCGACATCATCCTTGCGGCCCGACCGACGTCTTCGGATAGCAAGTCCGGTGGCCAGATCGACGACCAACACGACGTCCTCGTCGCGCACGCGCTGGCCCAGGCCTCTGTCTTGTCCGTGGGCCTGACACGTGAAGAAGTGGCCGCAGCAGGTGTCAGCGAGGCTCTCGCGCCTCACAAGGTGATGCCGGGAAACAGGCCGGTCAGCGTGATCATGATGGATCAACTCACTCCCTTTTCGCTCGGAGCGTTGCTGGCCGCCTACGAGCACAGCGTTTTCGTGCAGGCCGCTGTATGGCAGATAAATCCCTTCGACCAGTGGGGCGTCGAGCTAGGCAAGAAGGTCGCCAGCGGGATCGTGGACGACATTCACCAGCGGCAGGTGGACGATCCGGAACTCGACCCGGCCACCCGCGCATCCCTGGCCGCCCTCCTGGAACGTCGGGACCAACCTCGGTCCTAGAACCCCACGCGAGCAACTGGCCATGCGCGGACGTCAGTCGACGTTACGCCGTTTGAGATACCGCTCGAATTCCCGCGCTATCGCCTCTCCACTGGCTTCGGGGAGTTCGGTCGTGTCGCGAGCCTGCTCCAACTGCCGGACATAATCGGCGACCTCCTCATCGTCCTCGGCGAGTTCGTCGACACCGACTTCCCAGGCCCTCGCCTCCTCCACCAAGTCCCCGAGGGGGACCGGGATGTCCAGCACGTCCTCGATCTTGCGCACGAGGGCCAGCGTTGCCTTAGGGCAGGGTGGCTGACCGACGTAATGCGGCACGGCCGCCCACAGCGAAATCGAAGGCACCTCAAACCGCTGACACGCTTCGTGCAGCACTCCCACGATGCCCGTGGGCCCTTCGTAGTTGCTTGCGTCGAGCGCGTACGTTTCCATCAAGGTGGGGTCCGATGTCGATCCCGTAACGGGAACAGGTCGCGTGTGCGGGCTGTCCGACAAGAGTGCGCCGAGGGTGACGACCATGGAGATGTCCAATTCCGCCGCCAGACCGAGAATCTCCCGAGTGAATTGCTGCCAGCGCATATTTGGCTCGATGCCCTGGATCAGCACCACATCACGCGGAAACAAAGGCACACGAGCCAAGTAGATGCGCGTGGCGGGCCACTCAAGTTGGCGAACGCCCGCGGAATCAAGGCTGATGTCTGGACGATTGACTTGATAGTCGTAGTAGTCCTCGGAGTCGAACTCGGTGATCAATTCCGCACCCCACACCTCGCGTAGGTGGGTGATGGTGGCGCTGGCCGATTCTCCAGCGTCGTTCCATCCTTCGAAGGCGGCGATCATGACGGGGTCGCTCAGGGTGGGTATCCCGTCAAACTCGATCATTTTCCCTCCCCGCCAGCATCTGGATGTTCGAGCACAGTCTCCACTAGACCCGCCACCAGCGCCGGCCATTGCAAGGGAACGTCGTGGTGGGCTCCACTCCAACGTTGACGATAAAAGTGCGATCCGAGTCCATCGATCGCCGAGCGACGTGCCGCTATCCAGGCCTGGGCGAGAGATTCGGCGGGATCGTTTGAACGTGCGGATCCTGATTGACTCGTGGAATCGGCGAGTTCCGTCGGTGCCGGAGCCGTGGAGGGGTCCAGGACTCCTGGTTCACAGACGACAACCCACGTGGGTCGGGTCGTCGCCGCGATATCGGGACGCGGGTCGTAGGCGAAGAGGCCATCGAGGACGGCCATGTGTCGGTCCATCCCCAGACGCGTGAATGCACGCCCATCCTCGTCGACCCGGAACGTCGGAGCCAAAGCCCGTTGGATGTCGTCACTCCAGTACTCGGCGAGATCGCCTGATTCGATGACCTGCCACAAAGCGGTCTCAGCGATTCCCAGAGCGGGTGGACGAAGTGCTTCGCGCACCTCCTCAGCAGACCTGTCCGAGGTCACAAGATGGCGAGGCCCGAAGATGCCGCCATCGATAAGCACGGCCGCTCGCGCACGATCGGGAAACGACGATGCCGTGTGCAGGGCAACCGACGCTCCCCAGGAATGTCCCACCACGACCGCTTCCGGCACGCCGGCCTGGTCGAGAATCTCGATCACGTCTCGAGCGAGACGGGGAATGCTGAAGTCGGATTGTGGCGTGACCTGTGATCCGGACGCCTCACCGTGGCCGCGCTGATCAACGGTGATGACTCGCCTTCCTGCCAGTCGGGCGAGGACGGGACCCCAGTAGTGCTGTTGCTGGGTCAAGCCGTGCAACAGCACAAGCGGCAGGCCGGAAGTCTCGCCATTGTCATGGTCCGTGAAGGCGGCTTCGGCGCCGTCGGACAGGGACACTCGCACCGTGCGAACGCTATCGCCACGAACACCGCCGGAAGATGATGGCTTCTATGCTTCGCCCTCATGACGGATCGCTCACACGCACCGGCCGGGGTCTTGGTGGATCTCGACGGGACGTTGGTCGATAGCGAACCAGTCTGGTGGGAGGCGCAAGTCGAGGTCATGTCCTCGTGGGGGAGCTCCTGGAACACACCGGATCACACCCACTGCCTTGGGGGGCCGCTTGAACGTGTCTCGGGCTACATGGCCGAGCGCATCGGCCCACAGGCACGGCCCGAGGAGATCGGACAACAGCTGCTTGTGGCCGTGGAGACCAGGATCCGCTCGCAGCGCCCGCGATGGCAACCCGGAGCAGTGGACTTCCTACGAGCGTGCCGGAGTGCAGCGATTCCTACCGGACTGGTGACGGCTGCCTGGCGGAGTCTGGTCAATGCCTCTCTCGAGCGGATGCGCGTCGACATCGGTACCGAGCCTTTCGACGTCGTGGTGACGGGGGACGCCGTCACCGCCGGTAAACCGCATGCCGAGCCCTACGAGACCGCAGCGGGTGCGATCGGTGTGGCGACACGCGACTGCCTGGCGATCGAAGATTCACCGACCGGCGTGCAGTCGGCCCTCGCCGCAGGATGTGTGGTGGTCGCGGTACCCCAAGGTGTGCGCATCGACGGCTCGAGAGTCTTGATCGTGGAGAGCTTGGAGAACCGGCAGCCTCAAGATTTGTGGCGGGACGCCCGACGTCACCTGCGCCTTGACGCGTGAGGCTTCAGGGCGCCACGGGGCGTCATTCGCGCAGCGTGGGCGTCACTCAGGTAACGCCGGCAACGGGGGTGTGTGTCCGCCGAACTCTGGGCAGGCGTCCTGGAACGAACACCAGCTGCACAACGCCGATGGGGTAGCGGTGAAACCGTGCATGGCGGCGCGAGCGATGGCGTCACTCAGAGCCATGATCTTTCGTTCTGTTGCGCGCAACTCGTCTTCGGTGGGCTCGTAGCTGATCCTTTGTCCGTCACCGAAATACAACAACTCGAGGCGTGCCGGGATCTGATCTGCGGTCCGCCACCACAGCAGAGCGTAAAAACGCATCTGGAACAACGCTTTCGCCTCAAATCCTGCCCCGGGGCTGCGACCTGTTTTGTAGTCCACGAGGCGGACAAGGCCGGTGGGAGATATGTCGACCCGGTCGATGAATCCACGCAACGACAGCCCCGAGGGCAGTTCCGTAGAGACGCCCATCTCGCGCGCGTGGGGCTCTACTCGACGTGGATCTTCGAGAGTGAAGTACGCCTCCAGCAACGGTCGAATGGGAGCGATGACCGCGTCCGCAATGTCGGCGGTTTCCTCGAGGTTGATTCCTTCGGCGAGGATCTCCGCGTCCACGGGTGCTTCGACACGCATGCGATCCCAATGCTCGGAAATCAGGGTCGTGGCTGTGTCCGCTGTTCTCCGCGCCGCCGGCGCATTGAACAACTCCTCCAAAACTGAGTGCACCAGGGTTCCCCGCAACGCGGCGGCCGAGGGTCGCTCTGGGAGTTTGTCGATGACACGAAGGCGGTACAGAAGCGGACAGGTCATGAAGTCGTTCGCCCGCGACGGCGATAACGACGGAGGGAACACGCTGGCAACTGTACGGTCCACCCGGGGTCTGTGCCGACGTCCGCAGTCTGCGATGTCGCGCGCGGGATCCGGTACGCGGGATCCGGCGGCAGACACGCGGACCGTGCGCGGTCGCTACTGTCCTCACGTGCCGCGCAAACGACCCCCTCACCCACCCGCTCCGCGCGATCCGGTGGATGTTGCGACGCGGGCGCG
Organism: Candidatus Nanopelagicales bacterium; assembly: GCA_012103605.1. GTDB lineage: Bacteria > Actinomycetota > Actinomycetes > S36-B12 > S36-B12 > S36-B12. The sequence continues at coordinate 83,420 of WLWL01000001.1, read as the reverse complement.
CGGTCCGATCGGTCCGGGAGAATTGGTGCAACTCACGGACACCCGCGGAGTCAAGGTCACCATCACGACGGTGCCGGGTGCCATCCTGCACACGCACCGTGGGCAAATCCCGCACGATTCCCTGATCGGGATGGACGAGGGCTCCATGACTACCTCCACGCGGGGTATCGATTACCTCGTGCAGCGCCCTCAACTCGACGACTATGTGCTGGGCATGCCGCGTCAAGCGGCGGTCATCTATCCGAAAGATGCTGCCCGGATCGTGGCGCTCGGCGATGTGGGGTCCGGATCACGAGTACTCGAAGCCGGGGTTGGTTCGGGTGCCTTGACCTGTTACCTACTTAAGGCGGCCGGGCCCACCGGCACGGTGACGAGCGTGGAGCGGCGTTCGGACTTTGCGGAGGTTGCACGCGAGAACGTTTCGCGATGGTTCGGCGGGACTCCACGATCGTGGACGGTGAACGAAATGGACCTCGTCGATGCGACAGAGAGTGACATCCCGACCGGCAGTCAGGACACCCTCATTTTGGACATGCTCGCCCCGTGGGATTGCCTCGATGTCGCCGATCGAGTGCTGCGAGCCGGAGGTTCCCTGGTCAGTTACGTCGCCACGACAACACAGCTGTCACGCTTGGTCGAATCGATGCGCTTGTCTCGTCGCTGGACCGAGCCGCGAGCCGAGGAGAGCATCGTTCGCACGTGGCACCTCGACGGGCTCGCGGTGCGGCCAGATCATCGAATGTCGGGACATACCGGGTTCTTGGTGGCCGCGCGGCATATGGCGCGCGGGCAGCAGTCGCCTCCGCGTCGTCGTCGCCCGGCCCCCGGGGCCTACGGGGAGGATTATCAGGGTCCAGGCGCAGATCAGGTAGAAGAGGGCGAATCGGGTTAGGGTCAGCAGCCAGCCCCCCGGGGATGCGACAGATGGAGGATTCGATGACCGAGCCCAGCCCTGAGAGTCGTTTGCTCGCCATCGAGACAACCCTGGGTGAGGTTCGGGGCGAACTCACTGCCCAAAAGGATCACAACCAGCGCCTCGTTACAACGCTCCGGGAGGCCCGCGAGCAGATCGTGGCGCTCAAGGCCGAAGTCGACAGACTGGGCGAACCCCCGAGCGGCTACGCGACCTTCGTGGAAGCGCACGAGGACGGATCAGTGGACATCATGGCCTCGGGACGCAAGATGCGGGTCGCTGTCAGCCCTGGCGTGGGGGTTGATGGGTTAGTCGCAGGCCAAGAGGTCGTGCTCAACGAATCGATGAACGTCGTCGGCAAGCGCGACTACGAGGTCGTCGGTGAGATCGTCACGTTCAAGGAGATGCTCGGCGATGACCGGTGCGTCGTGGTGGCGAACGCTGATGAAGAGAGGGTCGTTCGTCTCGCGCGGTCGATTGCCGGAGTCCGACTCCGCGCAGGGGACGCGTTGTTGTGTGACGTCCGCAGCGGCTACGTGATTGAGCAGGTGCCCCGCGCCGAGGTCGAGGAACTAGTCCTCGAAGAGGTTCCGGACATCGGATATGAGCAGATCGGTGGGTTGTTCAGCCAAATCGAATCGATCCGAGACGCGGTGGAACTGCCCTACGTGCACGCCGAACTCTTCAAAGAGCATGAGCTCAGGGCCCCGAAAGGAATCTTGCTCTACGGCCCGCCTGGATGCGGCAAAACTCTCATCGCCAAGGCGGTGGCCAACTCCTTAGCTAAGAAGGTTGCTGAAAAGACCGGGGTCAGAGAAGCGAAGAGTTTCTTCCTGAACATCAAAGGGCCGGAACTTCTGAACAAGTACGTTGGCGAAACGGAGCGCCACATCCGTCTCGTCTTCCAGCGGGCACGCGAGAAGGCGTCCGAAGGTATGCCCGTCATCGTCTTCTTTGACGAAATGGATTCGTTGTTCCGAACGCGGGGGAGCGGCGTGAGCAGCGACGTAGAGAACACCATCGTGCCGCAGCTGCTCAGTGAGATTGATGGCGTCGAGAGCTTGGAGAACGTCATCGTCATCGGGGCGTCGAACCGTGAAGACATGATCGATCCGGCGATTCTGCGCCCAGGTCGTTTGGACGTGAAAATTAAGATCGAGCGTCCGGATGCCGAGGCGGCCCGGGAAATCTTGAGTAAGTACTTGGTGCCGGGGCTGCCGATCCACGCCGACGACATCGCGGAGCATTCGGGGGATTCCGACCTTGCCTGCTCATCGATGATTGACCGAGCGATTGAGCGAATGTATGCGGAATCAGACGAGAATCGATTCCTCGAGGTCACCTACGAAGGTGGTGACAAGGAGGTCTTGTACTTCAAGGACTTCAACTCGGGGGCGATGCTCGAGAACATCGTGGCGCGTGCCAAGAAGTCGGCCATCAAGGAATTCCTCGATACCGGCGAGAAGGGCATTCGCGTCCAGCATCTTCTCGATGCCTGCGTGGACGAATTCCGCGAGAATGAGGACCTACCCAACACAACCAACCCGGACGACTGGGCGCGCATCTCCGGGAAGAAGGGCGAACGCATCGTCTTCATCCGCACCTTGATCCAAGGTAAGCAGGGCGGCAGTCCGGGACGTTCTATCGATAACGTCGCCAACACCGGCCAGTACCTGTAACCGCGCGCGACACGCAGTGGCGAGGAAGCATCCGGAGGTTCACCTGTGAGCGTCCATCGGATCATGGGCTTGGAAACCGAGTACGGAATCAGCGTTCCCGGCCAGCCGATGCTGAACGCGATGGTCACCTCGTCACAGATTGTCAATGCATATGCATACCTGGTCTCGCACGACACGACGTCGAAAGCTCGATGGGATTACGACGAGGAGTCGCCCTTACGAGACGCCCGCGGCTTCGACATGTCGCGCAGTGAGGCAGATGCCTCCCAATTGACCGACGAGGATCTTGGCCTCGCCAATGTGATTCTGCCGAACGGAGCTCGGCTCTACGTGGATCATGCTCACCCTGAGTACTCAACGCCCGAGGTGACGAACCCCCGCGACGCCGTGTTGTGGGACCGGGCCGGTGTGAATGTCATGAATGCGGCCGCCGATGCTGCGGCTGCTGCGCCGGGTGGCGAGCGGATCTTGCTGTATAAGAACAACACGGACAACAAGGGCGCGTCCTACGGCTGTCACGAGAACTACCTGATGCGCCGGACCACCCCGTTTGCCGATGTCGTCCGCCATTTGACGCCCTTTTTCATTTCGCGGCAGGTCTTCACCGGCGCCGGGCGACTGGGGATCGGTCAAGAGGGCCAAACGAGCGCCTTTCAATTGAGCCAGCGGGCCGACTTCTTCGAAGTGGAAGTTGGGCTCGAGACCACCCTCAAACGACCGATCATCAACACGCGGGACGAGCCGCATGCCGATCCAGAGAAGTATCGACGACTGCACGTGATTGTCGGGGACGCCAACATGAGTGACACGGCGACGTTTCTCAAGATGGGAACCACGGCGATTGTTCTCGCCATGATCGAAGACGGCTACCTGGACACCTTCGATGCCATGCCGGTGGATCCAGTGCGGGAGATGCACCAGGTGTCTCACGACACCACGCTGACGCACGTCATCGATATGTCACGGGGACGCCAGTGGACAGCCATCGATATGCAGCGTGCGTTCCTCGAACACGCGTGGAACTACTGCCAATCACGCAGCGATGCGGATTTTGACGAACAGACCAAGGAAGTCTTGACGCTGTGGGGCGACCACCTCGACCGGCTGCAGAACGATCGAATGAGTGTTGCCAGCACGATCGACTGGGTGGCGAAGTTGAGCCTGCTCGAGGGGTATGTCCGGCGTGATGGACTTACCTGGGACGACCCTCGTCTGCATCTTGTCGATCTGCAATACGCGGACATCAGGAATGACAAGGGCCTTGCGGCTCGATTAGAGCAACGAGGCCGGCTGGTGCGGATGTTCGATGACGAGGAGATCGATCGGGCACGCCAGAAACCGCCTCATGACACCCGCGCATACTTTCGCGGCGAGTGTGTGCGGCGCTATCCCGAATCCATTGCCGCTGCCTCCTGGGACTCGGTGGTGTTCGACATTCCGCAGCGAGAATCTCTCCTGCGCGTGCCTACTTTGGAACCCACGCGTGGCACGCACGGACACGTCTCGCACATTCTGGATGCCAGTCCTGACGCTGCCTCGTTGATCGACGCGCTAACGGACGACTAGGCGGGTAACCTTGTCGCATGGCCGGACAAGAGAACGTCGAACACCGCAGAGCGAATCGCCGCGATCACCATGAAGAGGAATCCGCGGCACCAGCCGCCAAAGAGGCCGACAGCGCCCTCGACAGCGATGTCGATGCCATTCTCGACGAGATCGACGGTGTGCTGGAGTCCAATGCCGAGGACTTCGTGAAGTCCTTCGTGCAAAAGGGCGGGCAGTGAGCCACAACTTCCCGTCTGCGTTCGGCCTGGTGGGCAGCTCGTCCTTCACGGAGTTCCTGAACGCCTCGGGTAACGAGTCCGGGGTCAGCCGATCTACAGGCAGCGCCGCGTCGAGCGGATCCGCCAACCTCGAGGCACCCCATGGGACGACGATCGTCACCCTCGTCTGTGCTTCCGGGGTCGTCATGGCCGGTGATCGCCGCGCAACGATGGGCAACATCATCGCTCAGCGAGATGTGCAAAAGGTCTTCGAAACCGATGCATTTTCTGTTGTGGGCATTGCTGGCACCGCCGGCCTTGCCGTCGAACTCGTGCACCTGTTCCAGGTGGAACTCGAGCACTACGAAAAAATCGAGGGCACCCCCCTGTCGCTCGAAGGCAAGGCCAACCGCCTGTCCTCGCTGCTCCGGGCGAATCTGGGGATGGCCATGCAGGGCCTGGCAGTAGTGCCGCTGTTTGCGGGCTTCGACCTGGCAGAGGACCGCGGCCGAATCTTCTCGTACGACGTGACGGGTGGGCGGTATGAGGAGCATGACTTTCACGCCGTCGGTTCGGGATCCACCTTCGCTCGCGGCTCGTTGAAGAAGTTGTTCCGTCCGGACGCCGATGCCGATGCTGCGGTTCGAGTGGCGCTGGAAGCGTTGTATGACGCCGCAGACGACGACAGTGCGACCAGTGGGCCTGATCTCGCCCGACGCATCTTCCCGATGGTCTCCGTTGTGACTGCGTCCGGAGTAGAAACCATCCGCGAGGATCGCCTCGCTCACGAAGTGGAGCAGATGATGGCGGCGCGAATGGGTCGGCCTGACGGACCCCAGGCGAGCGTGACAGGGGGTGCCTCATGAGTGTTCCGTTCTACGTGTCACCAGAGCAGATCATGAAAGACAAGGCGGACTTCGCGCGAAAAGGGATCGCCCGGGGACGAAGCGTTGTCGTTGTGCAATGCGCCCAGGGCGTCATCTTTGTCGCAGAGAATCCTTCCAAGGCTTTGCATAAGATCAGTGAGATCTACGATCGCATCGGTTTCGCCGCCGTCGGAAAGTACAACGAGTTCGAGAACCTGAGGGTTGCGGGTATTCGTCTGGCTGATCTACGGGGGTACTCGTATGACCGCAGTGATGTGACGGGGCGTTCGCTGGCGAACGCGTATGCGCAAACACTCGGTTCCATCTTCACCGAAACCGCTAAGCCGTATGAAGTTGAAATCGTGGTTGCGGAGGTGGGTGCAGATGAGTCTGCAGACCAGATGTACCGCTTGACCTTCGACGGTTCGGTGGCAGACGAACGAGGATTCGTCGCCATGGGCGGCTCAGCGGAGGCGATTGAGGGTGCGATGTCTGCCGCGTGGCAGCCGAATCAGGACCTCGAGACGTCCCTGCGTCAGGCGGTGAATGCGCTTGGCCAACACGGAACGGACGAACGCCGGACGCTAAGCCCGGATGACCTCGAGGTGGCCATCTTGGACAGAACTCGACCCAGGCGCCTTTTCCACCGGTTGGAAGGCGATTCTCTGGCGGACCTGCTGCAGGGCCCGCAAGCCCCTGCGTAGCGAGCCTGAAACTCCTACAGTGGAGTCATGGATCGCCGCATCTTCGGAATCGAAACCGAGTACGGCGTCACCTGCACGTTCCGGGGACAGCGCAGGCTCAGTCCCGATGAAGTAGCGCGCTATCTGTTTCGACGCGTTGTTGCCTGGGGCAGAAGCAGCAATGTCTTCCTGCGCAACGGGTCCCGGCTGTACCTCGATGTGGGCAGCCACCCTGAGTATGCGACCGCTGAATGCGACAGCGTGCAGCAGTTGATCACCCACGATCGTGCGGGGGAGCGGATCCTGGAAGGGCTATGTGTGGATGCCGAGCAGCGACTCCGAGAGGAGGGCATCGCTGGCGACATCTATCTCTTCAAGAACAACACCGACTCCGCGGGCAATTCCTACGGTTGCCACGAAAACTTTCTCGTCGACCGGTCCACCGATTTTCTTGCTCTCGCCGAAGGATTCATCCCGTTCCTCATTTCGCGCCAGATCGTCACGGGAGCCGGAAAAGTCCTCAGCACTCCACGCGGGGCGCGCTACTGCGTGAGTCAGCGTGCCGATCACATCTGGGAGGGAGTATCCAGCGCGACGACGCGGTCACGACCCATCATCAATACCCGCGACGAGCCGCACGCCGATGCCGACCTGTATCGACGGCTTCACGTCATCGTCGGCGATAGCAATATGAGCGAGACCACGGCGATGTTGAAGGTCGGGACTGCCGACCTCGTGCTGCGCATGCTCGAGTCTGGCGCCGTGATGAGGGATTTGTCGTTCGAGAACCCGATTCGGGCCATCCGCGAAATCAGCCACGACACAACGGGTACCCGCACCGTCACCCTGAACAACGGCCGCGAGGTCACGGCCTTGCAGATGCAGGCGGAGTACTTCGAGAAGGTGGCGCAATACGTTGATCGCCGGGACTTGAGAGCTGACCCCATGATCGATCGGGTGATGGATCTGTGGGAGCGCGCTTTGAAGGCCGTCGAGGCGCAGGACTTCAGTGGTGTGGAGACCGAAATCGACTGGGTGATCAAACAGCGACTGCTCGAGCGCTACATGAAAAAGCATGATCTCGCCCTCGATGACGTCCGGATTGCCCAGCTCGATCTCGCGTATCACGACATCAGTCGCCAGCGAGGACTGTTCTATCTCTTAGAGCGAAAGGGCCTCGCAGCCCGCATCACCAACGATGCCGAGGTTTTCGAGGCAAAAGAGGTACCGCCGCAAACGACACGAGCCAAGTTGCGGGGAGACTTCGTCAAACGCGCCCAAGAACGTCGCCGGGACTTCACGGTTGATTGGGTGCACCTGAAATTAAATGATCAGGCACAGCGGACAGTTTTGTGCAAGGACCCGTTCGCGAATGTGGATGAGCGGGTCGAGCGCCTGCTGGCGAGCATGTAGGGGAAAGTGGCGTAACCTGCAGTGGTGAAGGTTCTTCTTGGCGCCGCCATCGTGGTCATTGTCGCGACATCCGCATGCTCATCGGGGTCTTCCGATACCCCCGCCGCCACACCTGCGGCCTCTACCCAGACGTATTTGGTGACCGATTGCGGCAGTCCGGGTGAGCCGGTCTCGGCAGACTCGCCATCAGGAGCTTCGATCACATCCGACGTCTCGGTTCAAGATGACGACGTACCCGTGGTGTACGTGGCGGAGGGCGCCGCACCCGTGGGTGAACTGATAACAGCCGAGTTGCGAGGTGGCTCGGGTGATGTGGCTGCACTCGACGACCTGATCACTGTGGAATATTGCGGCGTTGGACTATCGACCGGCGCCTTGTTTGATGCGTCCTGGGCGCGCGGAACACCGGCCACCTTTCCACTGTCGCAGGGGCAGTTGATTCAGGGGTGGGTGGACGGAATACCCGGTATGCAAGTCGGTGAGCGGCGCGTGTTGCTCATTCCCAGCGATCTGGCGTACGGAGATTCGCCTCCCCCGGGAATCGAACCGGGGGAGACACTGCTGTTCGTCGTCGAGTTGCTGGGTGTAGGTGCCGGATAACCAACCACACGACCCTTCGTAGAGGAGACCACGTGAGCGAAAAGCCAGAGATTGATTTCATCGACGGGCCACCGCCGAATGAACTTGTGATGGAAGACATCGTCGAAGGTACCGGTGCGGAGGCGGCTGCCTCCGACACAGTCGAGGTGCACTATGTGGGCGTCGACTTCAGCACGGGTGAGCAATTCGATGCATCCTGGGATCGAGGAGAGTCCATCGTCTTTCCGCTGTCGGGGCTCATCGCGGGATGGCAAGAGGGAATCCCCGGCATGAAGGTCGGTGGACGTCGTCAATTGATCATCCCGCCGGAGCTCGCCTACGGGCCCGCTGGAGCGGGACACCGACTGTCCGGCGCCACACTGGTTTTCGTGATCGATCTTTTGGATGTCCGCTAGTTCACAGGTGACGCGTACGGAGCGTCTCCTCAATCTGGTCATCGCTCTTCTGGCTGCTCATACGCCGGTGTCACGCCAGGTGGTGCAATCCAGCGTGGCGGGCTACGACCCAGCGGCGACGACTACTGCCTTTGAGCGCATGTTCGAGCGTGACAAAGATGAACTGCGGTCCATGGGCATACCCATCGGGACGGTCACCGATGCTCACGGTGAAGTCTTGGGGTATCTGATCAATACGTCCGAGTATGTGCACCGGGATGTCACTTTCGACGCGGACGAGCTGATGGCTTTGAATCTAGCGGCGCTGGTGTGGGACGACGCAATCTTGAGCGCAACCGCGACCACGGCTGTGCGAAAACTCGAATCAACGGGGACGATCCCGTCCCTCGCGCCGGATGCCAAAGCGATACCGACCTTCGCCCATGTGAGTGCCAGCGACGCGGCGCTGTTGCCCCTGATGCGTGCCGTGCGGGATCGCAAGGTCGTGCGCTTCTCCTACCGAAAGCCGGGCGCCGACGAATCGACCCGACGTGTCGATCCGTGGTCGTTACACGCCGAGGACGGCCGTTGGTACCTCACCGGGTGGGATCACGAACGCACGAGCGCACGCACTTTCCGTGTGTCACGTATCGAGGGCTCGGTCAACCTCACGGCCGAATCCAGTACGACGGAGCGACCTGCTGCCCCCACGGCGACCTCGGAGGAGTCCGAGGAGGACGTCGAGATCGGCTTCGTCCTGCCGGAACATCAAGGGGCGGAGTTGCGTCGTCACCCAACGTGTCGGCCATCGCGCACTGGCAGTGAAGCAGACGGTTCACGTCAAGCCTCGGTGTTCACTATCCACGATTCACCCCGCCGGGCACTCGCGTTGCTGTGGCGGGCGGGACCGGAGGTGTATCCGGTCTATCCCGAGCACGTGGTCTCTGCCTTCCACCAGGGTCTTCAACAACTGGCAGCCGATCACTCATGAGCGAAACTGCGTCTGAGCGATTGTCCAGGCTTTTGGTTCTTGTGCCGTGGCTGCGCGCGCACGATGGGATCACCATCACCGAGGCTGCTGCTCATTTTCAGATCTCAAGCGAACAGCTCTCCAAAGATCTGTGGCAATTGATCGTGTGCGGGATTCCAGGATATGGACCGGACCAACTCGTCGATATACAGTTCTGGGACGACGACTGCATCCATGTCGTCGATGCGATAACGCTGGAGAAGCCCCTTCGCCTGACAGGCGAGGAGGTCGCGGCCCTGCACCTTGGCCTGAGGGTCCTCAGCAACCTCCCCGGTGCCCAGCCCCAAGAGTCCATCCTGTCGGCGATGGTGAAGTTGGAAGCTCTCGCCGAACCGTCGCTCACCCTCGACATCACCATTCCCGATCAGTCGGCTGTCATGGCGACTTTGGAGGATGCAATAGCCGGCGGGAGCGTTGTGGAAATGGAGTACGCATCTGGTCAAGCAGACCTCATCGAGCGACGTCGCATTCAACCGCGCACAAGCTTCTCCGTGGATGGATTTGTGTACGTCCATGCATGGTGTTTTCGCGCGGACGACGTCAGAACCTTCCGGACGGATCGGATCGTGAGCGTCGAGCCAGCACCCGACCATCCGCCGCCGAGCACCCCGACAGGTGAAGGCCCACCGGCACTGCGACGTGACCCCGACAACATGAGCGCCGCGCTGCTTCACATTGCCCCCGAAGCGCTGTGGATTGTGGACTCTGAACCCGTGGTGCAGGTGCCGGACGCGTCTGCCGAACCTGCGGGTGATGGCTCCGAGGATGGCGTGTATGCGGAAATTCGCTATGCCTCGGTGGATTGGCTCGTGCGGTGGGTGATGGGACACGGGGGCGCGGTTTCGGTGGTGGAGCCTGAGGAGGTACGGGGCCTGGTTCGCCAGGCTGCCGTATCCCGGCAGCAATCCGGCTAGCATGGGGGTGCACGGTTCCACCTGTGCGTAACCGAAGGAGCCTGGACCATGCCCAACTTGCGATGGCAAGAACTGCTCATCATCGTCGCCCTGGTTCTCTTGCTTTTCGGAGCCAAGCGCCTTCCCGACGCCGCGCGTGGCCTGGGGCGGTCCCTTCGCATATTCAAGGCGGAGACCAAGGGACTTGTTGACGGGGAAGAGGACGGCGAGACCGCAGCAGATGCCGCTGCCGGGTCTACCGCCCAGGCGCCTGCGCCTCCGAGTGCGATCGAATCGCCCCCGCGCGAATCGCCCCCTGCAAACTCTGGTCCCGTCGAACACGATGCTGGTGAGCGTTCCACGGAAACCAACAACGGCTAAGCGCCCCTGTGGCAGTTCAGGAGCAGGGGAACGAACAACAGGCGGCGATGCCGCTTACCGAACATCTGCGTGAGTTGCGTTCACGCCTCGTCAAGTCGGGGATCGCCGTTGTTGTCGGCATGGTGGTTGGTTGGATCGCGTACCCGACAATTTTCGAACTTCTGAGCCAGCCCTTTGAGGGTGCAGTAGAGCAGGCCCAGAATGAGGGTCGCGACGTCACCCTTGCCCTCACCGGGGTTACCGACCCCTTCATCCTGCAACTCCAGGTGGCGGCAATTGCGGGAATAGTTCTGGCCTCGCCCGTGTGGCTGTATCAGCTGTGGCGATTCGTGACCCCCGGGCTGCACAAACATGAGAAGCGGTGGGGGATCGCATTCGTTGCGGTTGCCTTTCCGTTGTTCCTCGCCGGCACTGCTTTGGCCTATTTCGTGCTGCCCTTTGGCCTCGAGATTCTGTTGGGGTTCACACCGGAAAACGTGGAAAACATCGTGTCGGTGGACCGATATCTCCGGTTCTTTATCCGGACGGTGATCGTTTTTGGAGTCGGCTTCCTGACACCGCTGTTCATCGTCACCTTGAATTTCGCGGGAATCTTGACCGGCAAGCGTCTGATGTCTTGGTGGCGGTGGATCATTTTCGTGGTGTTCATCTTCGCGGCGATCGCCACGCCGACCGGTGATCCCATCAACCTGGTTCTCCTGGCCGGACCGATTCTCATGCTGGTTGTCATCGCCGTAGGAATTGCTCTTCTCAACGATCGGCGTCGAGCCCGCCGAGGCCTCGGTGAGCCGGACTATCGCGAATGGGATGACGATCAAGCCTCACCAATCGATGAGAACTCGTGATCAAAATCGTCGTGAACCCCACTGCAGGTGGGGGCAGTGCAGTTGACCACGCCAGCACTCTTGCCCGAGCGTGCGCCGACGCAGGAATGTCCGTGCATGTGCACGTCGCCGCGAATCGAGAGGACACTGTGCGCACTGCCATGGAGACCGCCCCACGCGGACTAGTGATCGCCTGTGGCGGTGATGGGACCGTGCACGACTGCTTGCAAGGGGTGATGCGAGCCGACGCGGCCTCTCCTCGCATCGCCATCTGGCCAGTGGGTACCGGTAATGACATCGATCGCGGTCTGCGCTTGACCAAGAACAGCACGCCCACCGAGCCCATCACCACGACCGGCGGTGAACCACCGGTGCACTCCGAGGCCCCCGCGCCATCCATCGACAGTTTCATCGATGCCGTCACAGATCAGCGCTTTCGCTCCATCGATGTGGGTTCGGTTGACTGTGGGGACGCTGAGCCCCAGTACTTTCTTGGCGTCCTGTCATGCGGCTTTGACTCGGACGTCAACGAACGGGCTAATGCCATGCCGGCACGAGTGGGCAAAGCCCGGTACTTGCTGGGCGTCGCCCGCGAATTGCCGACGGTGCGCCCCCGCTGGTACTCCATTGACAGCGATGGCGAAGATCGCAGTATGGCGGGCATGGTGCTGGCCATCGGTAATGGACCGGCCTATGGATCCGGCATGTTGGTGTGTCCCGGTGCTGATATGGCCGACGGCGTCCTGGACGTGACATTGGTGACGAATGCGCCGAAGCGAACCTTCGTCTCGGTTCTGCCGCGTGTGTATTCCGGACGCCATATCGAGCACCCGTCCGTCACGGCCTGGACGGCTCGACAACTCCGGATCGACGCTCCGGACTCGATTGTCTACGCCGATGGCGAACGGATCGGGCCGTTACCAGCCACCGTTGCGGTTCGTCACCGCGCCCTGGAGGTGCTGGACGCCCACCACGCCTAAGGTGGCAGCTGTGTCTGGTGCTTCGCCCGCCGATCGCTATGCAGCGTCTCGGCAACGCTCATCGGCACCACAGACCGAGCAGTTTGCCCGGCTATACGAGTTCGCACTTGATGAATTCCAGTTGACCGGGTGCCGCGCTCTCGAAGCCGGCCGCGGCGTACTGATCGCCGCACCGACGGGATCCGGCAAAACTGTTGTCGGGGAGTTTGCCATCCACTGTGCTGTGCAGTCGGGCACCAAGTGCTTTTACACGACACCCATTAAGGCTTTGTCGAATCAGAAGTACGCGGAGTTGGTGGAGCGTTACGGACGCGACACCATCGGCCTCTTGACCGGTGACACCTCTATAAACGGCGAGGCTCCCGTGGTCGTGATGACCACGGAAGTTCTTCGCAACATGCTGTACGCAGGTTCCACCACCTTGGACAACTTGAGCCACGTCGTGATGGACGAGGTTCACTATTTGGCGGACCGATTCCGTGGGGCAGTGTGGGAAGAAATCATCATCCATCTGCCGTCGGAGGTGATCGTCGCCGCGTTGAGCGCGACGGTGTCGAACGCTGAGGAATTTGGTGCGTGGTTGTCTGCCGTGCGGGGGGACACCGAAGTCATCGTGGAAGAACACCGACCTGTTCCCTTGTGGCAGCACGTGATGGCGGGACATCACCTGTACGACCTGTTTTCGGATGGGCATCACGTTAACCCTGAACTCATCGCCCTAGAGCGCGGAGTCCGATCAGGAAGGGCCCGCCCCGGTGGTTCACGACGAGCCTCGCGAAGTCGGCATCAGCGTCATCGGAGGACAAGGCTCACGCCCTGGCGCAGTGATGTCGTGGAGAAGCTCGGCAGTGATGGCCTCCTGCCGTGCATCTACTTCTTGTTCAGTCGGGCCGGATGTGACGACGCGGTGCAGCAGTGTCTGCGCTCAGCTATTCGCCTCACGACCTCCGAGGAGCGACAACGCATCCGATCGACCATCGCCGAGCGAACAATGGGTATCTCGGACGACGATCTCGCGGCACTCGACTACGTCGATTGGGCAGATGCCCTTGAGAGAGGAATCGCGGCCCACCATGCCGGCATGCTTCCGGCATTCAAGGAAGTCGTCGAGGACCTTTTCCAGCAGGGGCTGATCAAGGTTGTCTTCGCAACCGAAACTCTGGCTCTGGGCATCAACATGCCAGCCAAGAGCGTGGTGTTGGAGCGACTGGTGAAGTGGAACGGCGAAGCGCATGCAGATTTGAGTGCGGGGGAGTACACCCAACTCACCGGGAGGGCCGGACGCCGTGGCATCGACGTCGAGGGCCACGCGGTCGTCCTATGGTCCGACGATCTCGATCCGGAGGTCCTCGCCGGACTGGCGTCCACTCGAACGTATCCGCTGAAATCGTCATTTCGCGCGTCGTACAACATGGCCGTAAATCTCGTGGGCACCATGGGGCGCCAACGCGCGCGCGATGTGCTGGAAACAAGTTTTGCGCAATTTCAAGCAGATCAATCCGTCGTGGGCCTCAGCGCTGAGGCCAAGCGTTTGCGAGAGGCTCAAGATGGCTACCGGACAGCGATGTCATGCCACCTCGGGGATTTCTCCGAATACGCCCGGATCCGCGAGGATCTTTCTCAGGCCGAGAAGACCGCCGGACGTCGAGCCCAGGTGGCTCGCAAGACGAATGCCGAGAATTCTTTGATGGCATTGCGGCCCGGTGATGTCATTCGGATTCCGCGCGGTAAGCGTGCCGGGCCCGCAGTTGTTCTCAGCGCAGCTGATCGACCCGCGGATCCTCGGCCGCAGGTCTTGACCGCCGAGCGGCAGATCCGACGCATTTCCACCGTGGAGGTGCCGGGTTCTTTAGATGTTGTGGGGCGAGTCAAGATTCCCCGTCACTTCTCTGCGAAGGACTCCGGCATGAAGCGCGACTTGGCTCAGCGGGCTGTCGCGGTAGCGGAATCGGCGGGGAATGAAGCGGGCGGGAGATCACGCGCGACGCAAGGGTCCGTCGCTGAGTCCGGCGACGAAATCTCAGACATGCGATCGCGGTTGCGGGCTCATCCCTGTCACGGCTGTGAAGAACGCGAAGCCCATGCCCGTTGGGCGGAGCGCTATTTCCGTGCAGAGCGACAGATAGGGGAATTGGATCGACGCATTGCCGCCCGAACGCATAGCATCGCTCGTCAGTTCGACCGGGTGTGCGAGACCCTGACGGAACTTGGATACCTCGCGGGAACGGCAAACAGTCTGCGCGTCACCGACCAGGGGCGCATGCTGGGCGTGTTGTATTCGGAATCCGACTTGCTCATTGCCGAATGCCTTCGTGCCGGCGTGTGGAGCGGTTTGGCGCCTCACGAACTTGCGTCGGTGGTGGCGGCGATCGTCTACGAGTCGCGGCGTTCGGAAGGGGAGGTGGGCCCCGCGGTGCCCGGTGGAGCGGTGGAAGCAGCCCTGGCGGGGGTGCACCGCATTTGGGCGCGCCTAAGCGATATCGAGCGGGCCCACCGCCTCAACCCTCAACCTGAACCCGACGCGGGTCTGGTCTGGGCCATGTATCGCTGGGCACGTGGTGCGAGTCTGCTGACGGTGCTGACGAGCAATGACGTCAGCGCTGGGGACTTCGTCCGTTGGACCCGTCAGGTCATCGATGTTTTGGAACAGATTTCCCAGGCTGCGGCTGATCCACAGGTGACGGTGGCTGCCCGCGAGGCAGTCGATGCTCTGGATCGAGGGGTCGTCTCCTTTCAGCCAACCGCACCCTGAGCGAAGCGCTCAACTCCCCATTCGGCAAGCAGGTTGTCCCACTTCTGCGGGTGGCTCGCTGAGGCAGGGATGGGTTGCATGATGACGTCGTTAAGGCGGGGGATGGGTACGTCACGCCGTATGGCCGCGACGCGTTCGGCGGCGTCGAGGTATTCCGCGTTGTCCACAACAAGTCGTGCGAGTCGCGGAGTAAGTGGTTTCTCGACGGGTCCTGATGCGCTCGCCTGGCGAACCCTGTTGAGCGAGCCGAAGGTCCTGATCAGTGCGACCGCGGTCTTCTCCCCAATTCCCGGCACACCGGGAAGCCCATCGGATGGATCACCTCGCAAGATTGCGACGTCGAGGTACTGCGGCGGGGACACATCGAAACGCTCGACAACGCCGTCGGCATCCAGCAGCGGCCATGCATCCATTCCGCCCTTCACGGTCATGAGAACACCGACCGTTCCCGTGACCAGTTGTACGAAGTCACGATCACCGGTGACAACAACCGTGGAGCGGCCTGCCTGGCTTGCTGCTTGAGCGAGGGTTCCGGCGACGTCATCTGCTTCGAATTCGCGGACGCCCACCACGGGTACGCCCCACGCCTCCAGGATGTCGCGGATCGCACCGATCTGCGGGCCGAGTTCATCAGGCTCGGCCTCTTCGTCCCCCGTGGCGGACTCTTGTTCCACGCGGTGGGTCTTGTAGCTCGGGATGAGATCCACCCGCCATTTCGGGCGCCAATCGGTATCCCACGCACACAGGAGTGTTCGTGGGTTGTACATGTCTCGCAGACGCTCGATGGTCTGCAGCACGCCACGGATTGCGTTATGCGGGTGCCCATCGGGTGCGGTCATGGAGGTGGGCAGGGCATAGAAAGATCGGTAGTACAACGACGCTGTGTCGAGGATCATGACGTCCACATTCGAGGTGGGCACGCAGGAAGTCTGGCACGCTTTACGGTTAACCCGTGGAACTAGAGCTTCTGACCCGCCTGCACCAGGCCATGCATGACGACGACGTGGCGGCCATGGTCATCACACCCGGAGCGGATCTCCAATACATCGCCGGGTACGACGCCAAGCCTCTCGAACGCCTCACGGCACTGGTTATTCCACACACGGGCTCACCCGCGTTGATAGCACCGGCTCTGGAAGCCGGTGAAGCCCGCGAATCTACCTTTGCTCGCAACGGCGGAGAGGTCATCACGTGGTCCGAGACCGAGGATCCATTCCTGATCCTCGCTGACCTGGTAGGCGACGACGTTTCCGGAGCCATCGCCGTGGACGATCACATGTGGGCACAGCGAGTCTTGCGACTCCGGCAGGTGCTGCACGAGCGGCCCCAGGTGCTTGCGGGATCGATCCTCAACGATTTGCGCCAGAAGAAGACAGCACGGGAGATCGAACTGTTGCAGGAAGCGGCTGCGGCCATTGAATCCGTGCACCGCCTCGTGCCGACGATTGTCCGATCCGGCATCACCGAAAGCGAGGTCGCTCACCACATCGGTGCCGCAATTATCGATGCCGGGCACACAGGAGTGGATTTCGTCATCGTGGCCAGTGGCCCCAATGGTGCCAACCCGCATCACTCAGTTTCCGAGCGCGTCATCAGCATCGGCGATCCGATCGTGATTGACATCGGCGGAACAATGCCGAGCGGCTACCGCAGTGACTGCACGCGCACCTACGTTGTGGGTGAGCCCGCCGCCGAATACAGCGCGGCATTCGAGGTGCTGCTCAACGCACAGCAATCGTCCGTGGCGTTTGTCAGTGACGAGCGGACGTGCGAATCCGTCGACGCTCACGCGCGCGCCCTGATGCACGACCATCACCTGGACGGGCGACCTCTTGACGAATACTTCATTCACCGAATCGGGCATGGGATCGGGCTGGAGAGTCACGAAGAGCCGTACTTGGTCCAAGGCAATACCGACGTTCTTCAGCCGGGCATGGCGTTCAGCATCGAACCGGGCTTCTACGTCCCGGGACGCTACGGCGCTCGGATCGAGGACATTGTGGTGTGCACCGAGGAGGGGGCACGCAATCTGAACACCCTCAGTCGCGATTTGATGCGGATTCCTGCGTGAGTTCTTCCAGCCGCACACTGCTGGTGAACGCTGAGGTCTACTCGTCTTCAGACCCGTTCGCGTCCGCTGTGATGATCGACGATGGAGTGATCACCTGGGTGGGTGACGAAGCGGGGGCCCGCGTTCACACAGATCTCGCTGATCAGGTGGTGGATCTCCAGGGTGCCTTTCTTGCTCCAGGTTTCGTCGATTCGCACATTCATGCGACCAGCTCTGGTCTGCGGCTGGTGGGACTCGACCTATCTGATGCCCGTCATGCCCAGGACGTCCTCGACGCCATCACCGCACATGCGAGCGACAGAGCGTCGGGGCTCATCTATGGGCACGGCTGGGACGAAACGATGTGGGCAGACCCGAGTCTGCCTCGCCGTGACGAGATTGATGTGGCGGCCCAGGGCCAGCACGTCTACCTGTCTCGGATCGATGTCCACTCGGCACTGGTATCCACATCGCTCGTCGATCGATGCCCTGACATCGACCGCGTCGAGGGCTTTTCTTCACACGGTGCCGTCGCGCAGCGGGCGCACCACCTCATTCGCGAGTACGCCTTCGAACAGATATCGGCGCAGGACCGTCGAGACGCACAACTGGCGACACTGTCCTTGGCAGCATCGAAGGGCGTCGTGGCTGTGCACGAGATGGGTGGGCCGACGATTGGGGGAGCGGAGGATCTACGGACCTTGCTCGAGGTAGCGGCCGACAACGTCGGGCCCAAGGTGACGGGTTACTGGGGCCAACTCGCAGCCGAGGGCGGGATCGAGCTGGCCCGAGAGCTCGGTGCCCGTGGCGTCGGCGGAGATCTGTTTGTCGATGGTTCGCTCGGCTCACATACGGCGGCATTACATGAGCCGTACTGCGATGCGGCTGACACGCGCGGTGTTCTGTACCTGTCGGAGGACGACATCACCGGCCACCTGGTGGAGTCAACCCGGGCCGGGATCCAAGCCGGCTTCCACGTCATTGGTGACGCAGCCTGCGCAGCCGTGGCTGCTGGCTTTCGTCGAGCTGGCAGCATTGTCGGCGAACAGAAGCTGCGGGCGTGTCGACACCGGCTCGAGCATGCTGAGATGTTGTCCGATGCTGACATCGCCACGGTGATCGACCTGGGAGCCTGTGTAAGCATGCAACCGATGTTCGATGAGTTGTGGGGTGTGCCCGATGGCATGTACGCCTCGCGCTTAGGCGACGAGCGGGCCGGTTCGATGAATCGCTTCGCAACGATCCTCGGAGCTGGTGGGCACCTCGCCCTGAACTCCGACAGTCCGGTGACGCCCATCGATCCATGGTCCATCGTGCGTGCAGCAACACGCCACACGACGCCGGACGAGCGCATCACGGCACGTGCCGCGTTCGCGGCGGCAACCAGAGGGGGATGGCGTGCCGTAGGCGACTCCCAGGCGGGAGTTATTTCCGCGGGAGCACCCGCCCACCTGGCCGCATGGCGTGTCGACGAACGCGACGTGCACGTTCCAGATAGCAGGGTTGCGGATTGGTCGACCGATCCCCGTTCGGGAACACCCGGACTCCCCGTTCTGACAGGCGATCTACCCCAGTGCCTGGCCACCTGGGTTGACGGTCGGGTGGTCTACGGTCACGACTTCGTTCAGGCATCCCATGGTTGATCCAGATTCCCGCACGCGACTCGGAGTTGTCGCCGCTGTTGCGATCGCTGCGGTCTCCGGCGTCGTCACCGCTGTTGCGTTCGCTCCCATCGGCTGGTGGCCGCTGGCCTTTGTGGGCGTCCTGGGTGTACTCGCAGTGCAATGGCGAGCACGAATCAGACGCGGTGCGCTGACGGGTTTCGTCTACGGTCTCACCTTCTTTTTTGTCCTGCTGGCGTGGATGACGGTCATCGGCATCGACGCGTGGATCTTGCTCGCCGCCTACTGCGCCTTGTGGAACGCCGCTCTTGGGGCGCTGGTGGCGCCGCTGAGTCGGCTACGCGGTTCGGTGCTGTGGATCCCGTCGGCGTGGGTCGTCATGGAAGCGCTGCGCGGCCGAGTTCCTCTGGGTGGTTTTCCGTGGGGAGAGATTGCCTTCTCGCAAGGCAACTCGCCGGTGGGTGCGCTCACCGGGATTGCGGGAATGGCAGGCGTGACCTTTCTGATCGTGGCACTCGCGGTACTCACCGTCGAGGGGATCCGACGTCGCCGCGTTCTCCCCGTTGCGCTGCTCTCGGCGGTGGTCATCATCGCGATCATCGTGATCCCGCGCCCTTTGACTGTGGGCGGAGAAGGGTCCACAGCGACGGTGGCCGTCGTGCAGGGGGGAACCCCCGGAACGGGCATGGACGCCATGTCGGAAGATCGAGTAGTCCTGCTCAACCATGTAGATCAAACGCTGAGACTCGCGGCTGCCGTCGATGCTGGCACCGAGCCGCAACCGGATTTCGTTGTTTGGCCAGAGAATGGCTCCGATATTGATCCGTTTCGCGATCCATCGGCCGCAGCGCTGATTGACGACGCAGTTCAGGCGATTGGCGCACCGGTGCTTGTGGGTGCGGTGCTTTCCACCGAGGATCCGACCAAAGTCGAGAATGCCGGAATCGTGTGGGATCCCGTATCCGGACCCGGCGAACGCTACGTCAAGATGCACCCCGTGCCCTTCGGGGAGTTTCTCCCGTTCCGCGACCAGCTGACGCCCTTCATAGGACGCTTTGACCGTGTGCCGCGGGACTTTGTGCGAGGCACCGAGCCGGGAGTGTTGACTATCGGGGGAGTGGTGGTGGGCGACGCAATCTGCTTCGAGGTCGCTTACGACGACGTCTTCACCTCGGTGATCGCCGGGGGCGCAGAAGTGATCACCGTGCAAACCAACAACGCCACCTATCAGGGCACCGGACAGCCAGTCCAGCAATGGGATATCGAGAGGCTCAGGGCACTCAATACAGGAAGAGCCGTAGTCGTCGCCTCCACCACCGGCATTAGCGGATTCATCGCACCCGATGGGACGGTGCAACGGCAACTTGGCGAAGGTCAGACCGGATACCTGGTGTCCGAAGTGCCGCTGAGTACCAGTCGGACTCCCGCGTCCATGCTCGGTGTCGTGCCGGAAATTGCTGCCGGTGCCGCACTTCTCATCGGCGTGGGCCTCGGTGTCTATGTGCGTCGACGCCGTACCGCGTTGGAACGCAGTTCCGTCGGTTCCTAGCGCGTTCTGGTGATGTCTGTGTGTCCGGTGGAGGCGTTACGCTGGGGGAGTGCCCGAATCCTCCGACACATCGGATGATCTCGGGCGCGTTCTCGTCATCGTCCCGACGTACAACGAACGAGAGTCCTTACCGCAGATCACGGCACGTATTCGAGCGAGCGTCCCCTTCGCACACATCCTGATCGCCGACGATAATTCGCCCGACGGGACGGGAGCGATCGCTGACTCGCTGGCGGCCGCGGATGATCACATTCACGTCATGCATCGAACGGCCAAAGCTGGTCTCGGAGCGGCATACATCGCAGGGTTCACCTGGGGACTCGAGCGCGAATTCGAGGTTCTCGTCGAAATGGATGCCGATGGGTCTCACCAACCCGAGCAGCTGCACCGCCTTCTTGACGCGTTGGTGGACGCCGACCTCGTGTTGGGCTCGCGGTGGATAGCCGGTGGTGGAACGCAGAATTGGTCGAAGGGCCGGGAGGTCCTGTCCAAGGGCGGCAACACTTACGCCCGAGTGATGCTGGGCATTCCTTTGCACGATGCGACGGGCGGTTACCGGGTCTTCCGCGCGCACACACTTCGGGGCATCGATCTGGCGAGTGTCGCGTCTCAGGGTTACTGCTTCCAGGTGGACCTTGCATGGCGAGCGGTGCAACGTGGCTTCATCGTGAAAGAGGTTCCCATCACGTTCGTGGAGCGTGCCGCCGGGACCAGCAAGATGAGTAGAGCCATTGTTGTGGAAGCCTTGTGGCGGGTTACCGAATGGGGAGTGCAGTCCCGGGTCACCAGCGTTCGCCGACGGCTGCGCGGTGGAGACGGGTCGTAGTTGTCATGCGTTTCAGAACTCGCCTGATCGTTTTCGGTTACCCGCTGGGGGAATTTCTGCTCCTGTGGTTAATCGCGACCATCATCGGCTGGGGGTGGGCTCTCATGGGGATCCTTCTGAGTATTCCCATCGGCATTGCGGTGATGCGCAACGCGAGTGCGGGCGCCCGAGTTGTGTTGCAAGAGTCAGATCCTGAGCGTGCGTTGGAGCGGGTGGGTTCTGGTGCGGGGCTTTTCTTGGCGGGGCTGTGCCTCCTGGTGCCGGGCTACGGATCGGATCTTGTCGGCCTGGTGCTGCTTGTGCCGTCCATCCGTCGGTGGGCTATGCGCAGAATGACCCGCGGTTTCGACTCCTTTGCGTGGGTGGACCGAATGCCCGGTTTCCCGTCCTCAGGCACCGTGGTTCAGGGCACAGTGGTGACGGTCGAAGATTCCAACTTTTCCGACTTTCCCGATATTCCTCGCCTTCCGGACAGCTCAGAAGGCCGCAACAGTCCCAAGGACGATCCTCAGCCACCCACGACCATGGGGGAATAGAACCCGTCTGGGTGCGTTTCAGGGGCTTTTCGGGGCGGTTGACTCCCCGTGGTGGGAGGTCAGGGCGTCCTGCCCCTGCCTCCCTGCGGATTTCTGGCACGCAAGTGCGGGAACCCTCCGGCGGTTTCGAGCGTCCAAATGACAACCCACCACACGGGCGTGGGGAAAGACTTGGGGAGGTAGCTATGGGCGAGACGTCGATGAAGGGGACGCGGCTGGGGACTTTGAGCCTCGAGCGAGACGATCACGTGCAACGAGCAGAGCGCAGAGTCGTGCGTTATGTCTGCCCCGAGGGTCACGTGTCGAACGTGCCCTATTTCGTGGATGCGGACGAGATCCAGCGCGAATGGACTTGCAGGTGTGGGGCGACAGCGATCGCCGACGAGATTGCTCCGGAGCCGCCCAAACAGGTGAAGCCGGCCCGGACGCACTGGGACATGTTGATGGAACGACGTACCCGGGCGGACCTTGAAGAGCTGCTCGAGGAGCGTTTGGCGCTACTGCGGGCGTCGCGCGAAGAGGAAGAACTTCCTCGGTCGGCCTAGCCGGCACACTCGTTACGTGAGCGCGTCAGCTACGCGCCACCGATCCTTCGCGAGGCCTCGCGCTGGGCGGTGTGACGCAGCGGATAGCGCAATGAGCGGTGATTTACCGCGCGAGTAATACGACTACAACAACCAGGACGGCGATCGCGGTGCCGATCCCGATCCACGGAACGACCTTTCCCGAGCGGCGGTACGCGGGCTTGCCGGAACCGTCAGAGATTTCGCCTGCTTGGCGCAGCTTGTCGTTGCCCTGCGCGATTCGAGCCGCCTGAGCCGCCCGCTCATCTGCCGTGCCCTCCTTAGGGGCCGCCGTCAAAAACTCGTGCTCATCAATGAAGTCGGGCACATCGGGGAACTCATCGCCATTCGGCTCCGGGGGAGAGGTGGTCATGACTGCAGTATTTCATGCACCGATCAATCGGCGCCGGCATCGAAGGCCGCACGGTCAATGGCTTCGTCCCGTTCGCGTTCGGTGGCAACGTCTTCAGCCGTGGATTCGCGGTCAGCAATTCGCCCCGCGAAACCGGGGGTGATGTCACCCATCAATTGAATGTGCGCCTGGCGAAGGGTTCCACTACCGGCATACATTTCCAACTTGGCCCGCGAATCGGAGATATCGAGATTGCGCATGGTCAGCTGGCCGATCCGGTCGTCCGGCCCAAAAGCCGCTTCCTCGGTGCGCTCCATACTCAAACGATCCGGGTGGTAGCTGAACATGGGTCCGCTGGTGTCGATGATGGTGTAGTCGTCACCGCGGCGCAGTCGCAGCGTCACGGTGCCGGTGATGGCACTCGCCACCCACTTCTGCAGCGACTCGCGCAACATCAGCGCCTGCGGATCCAGCCAGCGCCCCTCATATAGCAGCCGTCCGAGTCGACGACCCTCGAGGTGGTAGTTCGCGATGGTGTCCTCGTTGTGAATCGCGCTCACCAATCTTTCGTACGCGATAAACAGCAGAGCCATTCCTGGCGCTTCGTAAATCCCACGACTCTTGGCTTCGATAATTCGATTTTCGATCTGATCCGCCATGCCGAGTCCATGCCGGCCACCGATCGCGTTTGCCTCTCGCACAAGGTCGACGGGGGAGTCGAACGTGCGATCCCCGATCGCGACAGGTCGACCGTGCTCGAAGGTCACCGACACGTCCTCGGCGTCGATAGTGACCGATGGATCCCAGAAACGCACACCCATGATCGGTTCGACCGTTTCCAAGGACACGTCGAGATGCTCGAGTGTCTTGGCCTCGTGCGTAGCGCCCCAAATATTCGCGTCGGTCGAGTAGGCCTTTTCGGCAGAGTCCCGATACGGCAGGTCTCGCGCAGACAGCCACGAGCTCATTTCGGCGCGGCCTCCAAGTTCCTGCACGAAGGTCTCGTCCAGCCAAGGCTTGTAAATCCGCAGCGCGGGATTGGCCATCAGGCCATAGCGGTAGAAGCGCTCGATGTCGTTGCCCTTGTAGGTGGACCCGTCGCCCCAGATGGAGACATCGTCGTCGGCCATCGCCCGCACCAGCATGGTGCCGGTCACGGCACGGCCTAGCGGTGTCGTGTTGAAGTACTGCCTGCCTCCGGAGCGGATGTGAAAGGCCCCACAGGCGATGGCTGCCAAGCCCTCTTCCACAAGCGGTGCTGTGCAGTTGACAAGGCGTGCTGCCTCCGCGCCGTATTGGCCGGCTCGACTCGGCACCGAGGCAATGTCCGGCTCGTCGTACTGGCCAATGTCGGCCGTGTAGGTGAACGGGACGGCTCCCTTTTCCCTCATCCATGCCACCGCGACCGACGTATCGAGGCCACCGGAGAACGCAATTCCTACCCGTTGACCCACCGGAAGTTGCGCGAGGACTTTGGACACAGCGCACAGCCTAGAACCCTGCGCCCCTCACACCACGTGTGGAACGCCGCCCGGTCAGAGCCGTAGTTGAACATCGTGGGTTCAGGGGAATCCTGTGCCGCCGGGACGGCTTTCCCCATGTAGTACCCCGATAATGCACATTATGTCGGTTTGTTTCCGTTGTGAATGGGACCAGGCAGCGGGTTGAGCATGATGACGTCTAGGTGGGCTCCCCTATGAGTCGCTTCGCCCTCGTGTCCGCAACAGCCACCCAGAGGGCGTTGGTGCGAGATCGCCCAAGAGTGTCGTGAAAGGTTTCGTTCGTGAAGGAGCTGACGTTTCGACGTGCCTCGAGGGATGACGTCGAACTGCTCGACGTGATGTCGAAGGCTCCGCACGTTCTGCCGAATCTCGGAACTGACCAGCCGTGGGACTGGCCGCGCGAAGTTGAGGCGTCCTGGCAAGAAGTGTGGATCAGCGACCTGAGCGCAACCTCGTCGCCGATGGGTGTGGTCGTTGTTCTCGACGCGGCCGCAGATCCGTCTGGATATTGGGGTGAGGTCTCCCCCGGCACCTATGCGATTGACATCTGGATTGCCGATGCCGCGCAACTCCGTAAGGGGTACGGCACCGTGATGATGTTGCACGCCATTGACCTGTGTTTTCACGTGCACAGCGCCCATACGATTCTCATCGATCCGCTCGCGGAGAACGAAGGCGCTATCTCGTTCTATCAACACCTCGGGTTCGAGGTCATTGGCCCACGCACCTTCGGCGCAGATGAGTGCATAGTTCTTCGGCTATGTCGACCAGATTCAGGATGTGACTAGTTCTTCCGGGCGAGGACATGAACAGACGAGATTGCGATCACCGTACGCACCGTCGATGCGTCGCACGGGCGGCCAGTATTTGCCGGCTTCCATGCCGCTGACAGGAAACGCTGCCATCCGAGCCGGGTACGCGTGCTGCCATTCGCCAATCAGGCAATCGGCCGTGTGCGGAGCATGGACCAAGGGATTGTCATCTGCCGGCCACTCCCCTGTCCGAACCGCATCGATCTCACCCTTAATGGCGATCATCGCGTCACAGAACCGGTCGATCTCCTCAACGTTCTCGCTTTCCGTCGGCTCAATCATCAGGGTGCCCGCCACCGGGAAGGACATGGTGGGAGCGTGGAAGCCGTAGTCCATCAAGCGCTTCGCGATGTCGTCCACACTGATGCCACTCTCCGCGGTCACCGGTCGAATATCCACAATGCACTCGTGAGCGACAGTGCCATTCGCTGCCGTATACAAGATTGGGTAGTGCTCTCCGAGACGATGAGCGATGTAGTTGGCCGACAGGATTGCCACACTGGTGGCCTCGCGCAGTCCCTCCTCGCCCATCATGCGGATGTACATCCACGGGATCGGAAGAATGCCGGCGCTCCCCCACGGAGCACCACTGACGGGCCCCATTCCCCCGTCCGGATATCCCCGACCAGCCGGACCTGCGTCCGGTCGCAGAGGATGGCTGGGAAGGAATGGTGCGAGGTGCGCTCGCACCCCGATAGGCCCTACTCCAGGGCCCCCACCGCCATGCGGAATGGCGAACGTCTTGTGCAGGTTGAGGTGCGAAACATCCGCACCAAAGGCACCCGGTTTCGCCAAACCCACCAACGCGTTCAGGTTGGCACCGTCGACATACACCTGGCCGCCAGCCTCATGAACTCGCGCGCAGATCTCCCCCACCGCTTCTTCGAAGACGCCGTGGGTGGAGGGATACGTGATCATCAGCGCGGCCAGATTCTCCCGATGCTCGGTGATCTTTGACTCGAGGTCCGCCAGGTCGACGTCACCGGACTCATCGCACGCAACGACGACGACCTGCATACCCGCCATGACAGCGCTGGCTGCGTTGGTGCCATGCGCGCTGCTGGGAATCAAGCACACGGTGCGCTGAGGGTCACCGTTGGCGCGGTGATACGCCCGAATGGCCATCAGGCCCGCGAACTCGCCTTGAGATCCAGCGTTCGGCTGAACGGAGACTTCGTCGTATCCCGTGATTCCAGCGAGCCATGCTTCCAACTCGGTGATCATCTCCACATACGGCTGGACCTGCTCGGCCGGTGCGAACGGATGAGCGTTCGCGAATTCTGGCCAGGTGATCGGCGCCATCTCCGCTGCGGCATTGAGCTTCATCGTGCACGAGCCCAACGGGATCATCGTCCGGTCCAGCGCAAGATCCTTGTCGGCCAGTGAGCGCATGTAGCGCATGAGCGATGTCTCCGAGCGATACCGGTGGAAGACCGGGTACGGGAGCAGTTCGTCCTCGCGGGTCAGTTCGCCCAGGCGCTCGGTGTCCGCAACATCGACCAGCTCGAACCCCCACGCCTCGGCGAGTGCGTGGGCCTGGTCTTCTGTTGTTGTTTCATCCACGGTGACGCTGACGGTGTCTGCATCGACCACCCGTACGTTGATTCCAGCAGTGCCCGCCGTGTCGGCGAACTTCTGTGCGGCGCCAGGTACGTTCAGCGCCACTGTGTCGAAGATCAGGCCTTCCTGCGGAGACAGGCCGCCGTCCAGAGCCCCGCAGCGGAACCTTTCGGCCAGGTGGTTCACGCGCCGAGCGATATCCCGCAGCCCCTCGGGCCCGTGGTACACCGCATACATGCTGGCAAGCACCGCAAGCAGGACCTGCGCTGTGCAAATGTTGCTGGTCGCCTTCTCCCGGCGGATGTGCTGTTCGCGCGTTTGCAAGGCCAAGCGATACGCCGGCCGGCCGTCCGCGTCCACGCTGACCCCCACCAATCGGCCCGGCAGTGAACGCTCCAGGCCCGATCGCACCGCGATGTAGCCGGCGTGTGGGCCACCGAAGGCCATCGGGACGCCATATCGCTGCATTGATCCGACAGCAATGTCTGCACCGAGCGCCCCGGGTGAGCGCAGCAGCGTCAGGGCCAGTGGATCCGCATCCATCACCACGAGTGCTCCCCGATCCTTCGCCTCCGACAGCACCGCGCGCGGGTCGACGATCTGCCCGGCGGAGGTCGGATACGCCAGCACGACGCCCGACAGTTCGCCCTCGACCAGACCTTGCGCGGGATCGAACTCGACAATCTCGATACCCACCGGTTCTGCCCGCGTCTCAACGACGGCCCGCACCTGCGGATGTAGTCCCTCATCGATGGCAACGCGTTGGACGCCCCGGGGCCCATGCTTCACAGCGATCGCCACCGCTTCGGCTACCGCGGTCGCCTCATCCAGCAGCGACGCCCCCGCCACTGCCAAACCGGTGAGGTCCTCCACCAGGGTTTGGAAGTTCAACAGAGCTTCCAGTCGGCCCTGCGAGATCTCCGGCTGATACGGCGTGTAGGCGGTGTACCAACCGGGGTTCAGAAGGATTCCACGCTTGATCGCTTCGGGGATCACCGTGCCGTGGTAGCCCAGGCCGATCATCGACGTGGGAAGTTCCATGGCCGCCATACGGGAGTGCAGTTCGGCCAAGGCCTGGCTCTCGCCGACGGCCGCGGGCACCCCCATGGCTCCGGTGTCTGCGATCCCGGCCGGTACAACGGCCTTAACGAACGTCTCCAGGTCGGAATATCCGAGCGATCTCAGCATGACCAAGCGGTCAGCGTGATCCGGTCCTATGTGGCGGGCTCCGAAATCCATGAAACTCTCCAAGGTCGAGGGCGAACAGCATTGCTACTGCTCCCCCTCTGTTGACCACGCAGAGCGTGACCTGAGAGCTTCACCGCACCCGAATGCGGCTTGCACCGTCGGTAGGGACGCATCCCTTTTCCAGAGGCGCCTACCCATGCGGTACCTGTGCCTGAGAGTTTGACGGGGCGCTTGCTCCTTCGGCGGCCTCTGCACTGGCGGTGCAGCGACTCTCTCCCGCACGGGGTTATCGGCTACGCCAGCATAGCCGACGAAAACTCAGCCGGCGGCCCGTTGGGCGCGGCGTTGCGCCAATTCGTCGGTCACACCGCCCGGGGCAATGTCCTGCCCGTCGGGGTCTTCGGCCGGGAGGGTCGCCAGGGTTCCCTCCACCTCCCGCCACACGCTGCCCACGGCGATTCCGAACACGCCCTGGCCTCCGCGGACGAGATCGACCACTTCATCGGCACTGCGGCACTCATAAATGCTCGCGCCGTCGCTCATCAAGGTGATACGTGCAAGGTCCTCCCCTTGCCGCGCAGCGAGATGGTCTACTGCGCCACGAATGTTTTGCAAGGAGACACCCGTATCGATAAGTCGCTTCACGATGCGAAGGATCAAGATGTCGCGGAAGCTGTACAAGCGCTGGGTGCCGGAACCTGCCGCTCCCCTGACCGTTGGGGCCACCAAGCCCGTACGCGCCCAGTAGTCCAACTGTCGATAGGTAATACCGGCCGCCGCACACGCCACGGGGCCCCGGTAACCGGCGTCTGCCGGTAAGGGTCGCAATTGCGCGTCGTCGAACAGAGCCCCCTGGTGTGAAGCACTGTCCGCTGTCTCCGCGGGCATCTGCCTACCGGTCACGTCGTCCTCCTCGCTCCGCTTCACCCTACTGCGGGCCCGATAGCGCAGACGCGAATCGGTGTATTAGGGGAAGCAATGGCTCAGAATGTAGGGAGCCTCGATCAGCCGAACAATGCGACACGCCCCGACACTGTCGACGTAAGTCTCAAGGTGAACTGAAGGCTCAGGATGGGCCGGGTGCTCCGAAATCCTCCGGCGACACCTCATCGAGGAAGGCCCGGAACTGCTCCACTTGGTCCTCTTCCACCGGTTCCTCCTCATCGGGAATCTCGATACCCGCCTCCTGCACTACTTCCTCCGCTCCCACGATGGGGACGTCGGCGCGCAGAGCCAGGGCAATCGCATCCGAGGGTCGGGCTGACACCTCGAGCCCGGACGCGAACACGATGATGGAGTAAAAGACACCATCGCTGAGATCGGTAATGCGCACCTCCTGCAAAGGGGCATCCACAGCTTCCAGCAGATCGAGCATGAGGTCGTGCGTCAAGGGGCGCGGAGGCACGACCCCCTGTTGGGCATACGCAATCGCCGTGGCTTCCACGGCACCAACCCAAATGGGCAGGTATCGCTCGCCGTCGGTCTCACGAAGAAGGACGATGGGGGTGTTCGACGGCATCTCCATCCGGACGCCGACCACCTCGAGACCGATCATGCTTCCAGCGTAACCGCGCTCCACCAAAGGCGATACGCGCACGGTCACGCTCACAGTGAAATGGGTGAGGTCCATCGTCCATGCGCGTCCTGACGACCCCGGTGCAGGCGCGCGGGGCCGCGGGCCACCAGGGCCACCAGCCCGGTGCCGGGGTCAGTCTTACGCTTTGCCCGCTCGGGTGAGTTCGGCACGCAGCAGCGACGCGTGCAACTGCACGAACAGGGCAGCAATCTCTCGGATCGCTTCCTGGGATCGAACCTTCGAATCGCCCTCTCGGCCCGTGGTGCGGCCGAAGGGTGTCGCCATCTGCTCAATAAGCCCAGACTCTCGATCCGCGACCACACGAAAACTGCGCATGTGCCTGCCCTCGAAACCGAATCCCGCCAAGCGGGCTGCAAGCTGACAGATAGTCGCGGCGTCCTCGTCGTAGTGACCCGCCGGGCTCACCCACACCAAGCCAAGCTCCTCGAGTTCGGCCACATAGGACTCATCGAGCTGCGTCATCTCGGCCAACTCAGCGCGCGTCAGGCGTAACCGCCCCGCCCCGGGTCGAAAGTCCTCCGGTCGCATTCCGCTACCGGCGATCACCGTGCTCTCCGCGCTGTGATCCAGCTGCTCGCGGATGACCTTCAGCGGAAGATACTGATCGCGCTGCAGAGTGAGAACGTCTCGTAAGCGACGCACGTCATCGTCGGTGAAGCGTCGATAGCCGCTCGCGGTTCGCGCAGGGATGACAAGGCCTTCGGTTTCCAGAAATCGAATCTTGCTGATGGTGACATCCGGAAAGTCACGCTTGAGCAGACTGTGGACCTCGCCAATGCTCAGCGTGCTCTTGTTGGACGACTCGGCCGCCTCGGACGCACTCATGTTCCGGGCTCTACGCCTACCAAGAAGACGAAACGAAACTTCCCGATCTGCACTTCGTCTCCACCTTTGAGACTCTGATCGTCGACCCGCACCCTGTTGACGTACGTACCGTTGAGGCTGCCCACGTCGCGAACACTCCACCCCTCGGACCCGCGTCGAAACTCGGCATGGCGGCGGCTGACGGTCACGTCGTCCAAGAAAACTTCCGACTCCGGAGAACGCCCCACGCCAACGATGTCCGCGTCGGCGGGCAGGAGAAATTCACTGCCCTCGGATGGGCCTCGGTGCACGATCAATAGCGCTGATCCTGACGGTAGCTCTCGATGAATGCCGGTACCCAGGGCCGCCGCGGGTCCGGTGCCGGTGGCTGGGCCCGCCTGTCCGGAGATAGCCGAAATGGCTCCCGTGGCGTCCACATCGCCATCGCCGTGGGTGTCGACTGGGTTTCCGCACGCTGCGCAGAAACGGTCCTCCGCATCCACGGGCTTGCCGCACGAACGACAGTTCATCGTGGCTCCCTTCGCGGCCGACATGGACTCCCCTGCGGCGTCTAGCCTAGGCCCCGCCGGTCAAACCCTCGTACTCACGCGCCGACATGAGGCCTTCGAGCTGCCTGTTTCGCTCCGCCTCGTCACCGCAGTCGATCCGAAACAGCCAGCCTTCCCCATAGGGGTCGGAGTTGATGGTCTCGGGGACGTCGTCGACCCCCGCATTTACCTGCACCACCTCACCGGTCACCGGGGCGTAGAGCTCGCTGACGCTCTTGGTCGACTCCACCTCACCGCAAGATTGACCCGCCTCGACAGCGTCGCCCACGCGCGGCAGGGAGACAAACACGATGTCTCCGAGAGCCTCCTGGGCGTAATGGGTGATGCCCACCGTCACGATGCTGCCCTCCCCTGCACGGACCCATTCGTGCTCCTCGGTGTACTGCGCGTCTTCAGGAATCATCGGGCCCTCTCCCATCAAAATCGACCGCATGGCGGTCACTCTCGCCGACTGTACGAGCCTACCGAGCGCGGCCGCTGGCGATGATTTCGCGGGCATAGCGGACTCCCGCCCACCAATACAGAAACGTGCCCCACAGGGCGAAGGCCCACCCGATAACCGACAAGGTGGCACCCCACGCGCCGGGTAGGGAGCCAAGGAGTAGCACGGGGAAACCCCAGAACAAGGCGAACGTTGCGGTCTTGCCCACGTAGGTGACCGGCAACGCAATTCGGCCCGAACCTCGCAACCGTGGCAGCAGCACGAGCAAGAAAACATCGCGAGACACCAGAATCGCCACGAGCCACCATCCGATGACGTCGCGCAGCGCCAACCCCACTAGCGTCGCGAGAATGTAGAGCCGGTCCACAGCCGGGTCCAACAACACGCCAAGCCGACTGCGCTGGTCCAATCGTCGAGCCAGGTATCCGTCCACCCAGTCCGACGCGCCCGCGAATACGAGCACGACGAACGCGGCAAGGTCGGCCTCTTCCACCAGAACTAACCACAAGAACAGCGGGATACCGCACAACCGGAGAAGGCTGACGAGATTGGGCACGGTCCAGACATTCCACGGCTCGTCTGACGTCGGCGCATCGTCGTCATCGGGGATCTCAGGAGAGTGCCCACTATCGGCTGTCGCCATCGAGCCTCCCTGACTGCGATCCACTGTGTCGCAGCCACCGCATCGCCGGATCGATTCGGCTATCGAATCACGAGAACAGTGGTCGCCACGATCCCCACGGCCACAACCATCCCACGAAGGACCACCTCCGGCATGCGCCTCGCCCAGCGTCCGCCGAGGTATCCGCCGGCGGTGGAACTGACCATGAGTACAAGGGCCGCAGGCCACACCACATAACCGGAGAACGCGAACACCACCGCTGCCACCACATTCGCGACAGACGCCAGAAGGTTCTTTGCCGCGTTGCTGTACTGCACGCGGGCGTCATAGATCCACGTGAGAATCGCCATCAGCACGATTCCCTGGGCAGCGCCGAAGTATCCGCCGTACACCCCCACCGCTCCCGTCCATGGCCACAGCCGCCGCGGCTGTGTTACTCGCGCCGATTCAGATGCCGCTCGCCGGCGGGCCTGGAGCCGTGCGCGCAGGGGTTGCACAGCAACCATCACCGTGGCGGTAGCGATCAACCATGGAACGACCAAGGCAAAGACTTCCTCAGGCAGCACCACCACCAACAGCGCACCGATTGCGGCTCCGATCGTGGTGGCGATGATGGGAAATCGAAGAGCCCTCAGCCGATCGCGCAGCTCGCGCCGATACGCGTAGGCCGAGGCGAAACTTCCGGGAAACAGACCCGTGGTGTTTGTTCCATTCGCCGCAACCGGTGGAACGCCCACCGCCAACAACGTGCTGAAAGTGATGAGCGTTCCCGAGCCCACCACGCCGTTGATGGCACCGGCCACCGCACCGGCCGCAACCAAGACAAGAACAGCTGTCCAGGTATCCATCACGGAGCTGAGTGTCCGCGCCGACGTTCCTGCTCCACCAGTGCAGCGCGATCGGCAAGCTTGTCGAGCGTTCGAAACGCGGTGGCCAGCCGGTGATTTCCTTCCAACAAGTCGCGCTTGCCATCTAAGAACGCCCAGTAGCCGGCCGTGAACGGGCATGCCTTCTCCCCCACCCGAAGCTTCGGGTCGTACACACAGTCACCACAGAAGTCCGTCATCCGCTTCAGATACGCCCCACCGGACACATAAGGCTTGGTCGCCATCTCGCCTCCGTCGGCATACAAACCCATGCCGATGACATTGGCCGTCATCACCCACGGGTATCCGTCGACAAAGGCGCGGCGAAACCAGTCGTTCATCACCTGCGGCGAGTATCCGCGCTGGAGAGCCCAGTTGCTCAGCACCATCAAGCGAACGATGTGGTGGGAGTAGCCCAGATCCCGTACGTACCCAAGCGAGTGCCGCAAGCACGCAGCATCCACTTCTTCCACCGATGCCTCAAGAAACCAGGTCGGTGGCTCAACAGTGCTGTCGAGCTCATTACGGAGTTCGTAGGACTCCCCGAGATGCCAATACAGGTGCCAGACATATTCCCGCCATCCGATGATCTGACGGATAAGTCCCTCGACACTGGCCAGGGTCGCCTGGTCCGCCCGCCATCGTTCTTCTGCCTGAGCCACTACCTCGGCCGGATGGAGCAGCCCGAGGTTCAACGGCACGGATAGGAGCGAGTGCGCCATGAAGGGATCCCGCCACAGGACGGCGTCTTCGTAGGGACCGAAAAGGGAGAGTCGGTTGTCGAGGAAATCATCTAGCGCGGCTTCGGCTTCGCTTCTGGTGACGGCGAAGCGTCGCGGACCGTCATGGCCGAGGAAGCGAATGCCCTGGGCTTCCCACTCATCGAGTTGCTGTCGTACCTGTGCGTCAATGTCGTCTTCCACCGGCTGCCAGGGCGTTGGGACTGGCAGGTGGGTTTCCCCCTTGGGCGGAGGGAGCCGGTTGTCGTGGTCGAAATTCCACTTTCCACCCTCCGGCTTACCGTCGGCCATGAGGACGTCGTGTCGGGATCGAACCCCCCGGTACCAGTCCTCCATCAACAATCGTTTGTCCCCGCGACCGGTCACCCAGGCCTGAAACTCTCCGGGTGACGTGAACCATCCACGTTCCGGGTGGATCGTGGACAGGCCGAGTCTTTCGACCAGTCGCCGCGCCGGACGGGATGTTGCGGCGATGGCGTCGAGATCACGGTGACTCGAATCCCGATACGTCGCAACGCCCTCGGCGTAGGTCTGGGATCGAATCAGGGTGACCCGCTCAGGATCGTTCGCTGCACGATGGTGCAGGGCGCTGAGTATCAAGTGGGCCTTTTGCCGGTGGTAGGTCCGGCGCTCGAACACCGAACGAGCTTCGATCAGCAGCAGTGGACCACCATCATCGAAGTGCGGTCCCAGCTGATCGGCGAATAGCCAACGGGTAGTTCCGGTGTCGACCGTCATGACTGCCTCATCACCGCACTCCAACGCTCACCGATCCGCCGCACGTCGAAGCTCATCCCGAAGGTGCGACTGACCAGATCATTCGTAAGAGTCACCTCCAGCGGCCCGGACGCGATCAGCTGTCCCTGCCCCAACAAGAGTGCATGCGTGATTCCCGGCGGAATCTCCTCCAGGTGATGGGTAACTAACACCAGACTTGGTGACTGCGGCCGCCGGGCGAAATCAGCCAACATGCTCACCAATTCCTCACGTCCGGCCAGGTCGAGGCCCGCCCCAGGCTCATCGAGTAGCAGCAGTTCCGGGTCGCTCATCAACGCGCGCGCGATGAGTACCCGCTTGCGTTCTCCTTCCGACAGCGACGCAAAGGGCCGCGCAGCGTATGACGCCGCACCCCACTCCTCGAGCAGGCGATGGGCACGTTCTCCATCTTCGGCTTCATAGGCCTCTCGCCACCGTCCGGTCACCCCATAGGCAGACGTCAGGACGACATCGGCAGCCGTTTCATGCATCGGTATGTCACGGAGCAGAGAACTGCTGGCGAAACCGACCCTCGGCCGTAGATCGGTGATGTCCACCCGTCCGAGGCGCTCGCCGAGTATCGATACATCGCCCGTCGTCGGAAACATCCGAGTCGCGGCGATCGTGAGGGCCGTTGTCTTGCCTGCACCGTTCGGGCCCACAACAACCCAGCGGTCCGCCTCGTCAACAACCCAATTCACGTCCCTGAGGAGCCAGGATTCGCCACGCCGAACCCCGACATTAGACATAGCGATCACCTGCACACGAACACCCTAGGTCGTGTCTGGTGGTCGTGCTCGTACGTCGTGTCCCGACGTCGTTCACACACCACACCGCGTGCCCTCGGTACCGTTGGGTTCCGATGACTACTCATGACGACAATCACGCGACGATGCTCGTCACTCTCAGTGGGCGCGATCGTCCCGGTATCACCCGAGACCTGTTCACTGCATGTAGTGCGCAGGCTGTTGCGGTTACGGATGTCGACCAGATCGTGATGCGAGACCGATTGACGATCGCGGCATCGTTTGATGGTGCCTTGGCTGAGCTGGAGCGCCTGCGACCAGCGATCGAGGAGATGGCTCAACGCTCATCGATGGACTGCACGATCTCGATGGAGGAAAGAGCAGGCACTTCGACCCGCAATCTCGGCGTTCCTCATTTCCAGGTCACGGTGATGTCTGCTCGGTTAGCGCCCGAAGCGATCGCGAAGATCACGGACGTTATCGCGGACAACGGGGGCAACATCGACCGTATTCGACGCATTGCCAAGTATCCCGTGACCGCAGTTGCCTTCGAGGGACGTGGAGCCGAACCCGATTTCATTCGCCGTCCACTTGCCGAACTGGCGTCCAGCCTGTCCGTGGATGTTGCGGTCCAGGAACGCCACCTGCACACCCGGGGCCAATATCTGGTCGTCCTCGACGTGGACTCGACGGTCATTCAAGACGAAGTCATCGACCTCCTCGCGGCGCAATCTGGCCGACACGACGAGGTGGCAAGCGTCACCGCCCAGGCGATGGCGGGCGAGATCGACTTCACCGAGTCGCTCCACCAGCGCGTGGCACTTCTCGAAGCCTTGCCGGAATCGGTTCTCGACACGGTCAGACAGCAGATCCGCCTGACACCGGGAGCGCGGACCTTTTGTCGAACCTTGAATCGTCTCGGGTATCGGATCGCCTTTGTCTCCGGAGGGTTCGGCCAGGTCATTTCACCACTGGCCAACGAGCTCGGTGTTGTGGAGATTCGCGCCAACACGTTGGAAGTGGAAGGTGGCTACCTCACGGGGCGGGTGGTCGGAGACATCGTCGACCGACCAGGCAAACGCAAGGTATTGGAGGAACTTGCGGTGCGCTTCGGTATTCCGCGGCATCGAACCATCGCCATCGGTGACGGCGCGAATGACGTCGACATGCTGGAGGCAGCAGGTTTGGGTATCGCTTTCAACGCCAAGCCAGCCGCGCGAGCGGTCGCCGATACGTCGGTGACTGCTCCGTATTTGGACTCTGTGTTGTTCCTCATGGGGATCACGCGCGATGAGATCGAACGCGCCGACTCCCTCGACGGAATCACGGCACCAGACGCGACTCCCTCGGGCAATTCGCACGCGTAATCGCCCCCTCAGGCATGCGGCCTCGGCTTTAGGCCCCTTGCGAGTGCACTCCTCCATCGACGTGCACGATCTCTCCGGTCGTCGCCGAAAACCACGGTGACAACAACGCCACGCAGGCACGCGCCGCCGGAGCCGGGTCGGCGAGGTCCCACCCCAACGGTGCACGCTCCTGCCATACCTTCTCGAACTCGTCGAAGCCGGGAATGCTCTTCGCCGCCATGGTGCGAATCGGACCAGCGGCAACGAGATTCACGCGAATACCCTCCGGTCCCAGATCGCGGGCGAGATACCGAGCGGTGGACTCCAGCGCAGCCTTAGCGACCCCCATCCAGTCGTAGGTAGGCCACGCGACCGAGGCGTCGAAATCGAGTCCTACCACGCTCGCACCCGACGTCATGCGTGGCTTGGCTGCCATGGTCAAAGACGCCAGGGAGTACGCACTCACCTGCATGGCGGTAGCCACGTCCGACCACGACGTATAAAGAAAGTTTCCCCCCAACGCGGACTCTGGTGCGAAACCGATCGAATGCACGAGGCCGTCCACCGTCTCGCAGTGCTCCCCCAGCCGGTCTGCGAACTGCGCGAGATCGTCATCGTTGGTCACATCCAACTCAACGATGGGCGGCTCGATAGGTAGTCGCGTTGCAGACCGCCTTGTCAACGACATCGTCCGACCGAAACTCGTCAGAATGACGTCCGCGCCCTCTTCCTGAGCGAGCCGCGCGATGTGGAAGGCGATCGACTGATCAGTGAGAACGCCGGTGACGACCACCGTCTTTCCCGTCAGCAACCCCATTGCCGCCTCCTAATGGCCCATACCGAGACCGCCATCGACCGGAATCACCGACCCAGTGATGTATCCGGCTTCTGGACCGACGAGGAACTCCACGAGGGCGGCTATTTCGTCCGCGGAAGCGTACCGTCCGAGCGGAATGGCACCGAGGATCTGATCCCGTCGGCCGTCATCGAGTTCTGCTGTCATGTCCGTTTCGACAAATCCGGGTGCGACAACATTAACCGTGATGCCTCTCGAGCCCAGTTCTCGGGCTAATGAACGCGCCACTCCCACCAGGCCTGCCTTGGACGCCGCATAGTTCACCTGCCCAGCACTGCCGAGCAAACCGACGACGGACGAGATCAGCACGATGCGTCCTGTCTTCGCCCGGATCATTCCCCGAGCAACACCTCGACATAGCCGGATGGAGCCAGCGAGGTTGGTTTGCACGACGGTGTCGATTTCTTCATCGCTCATGCGCAAGAGCAAGTTGTCCTTGGTGATGCCAGCATTCGCCACGAGCGCACCGATTGGCCCGTAGGCGTCCTCGATGTCCGCTAGCCCGTCGTGAATCGACCCAGCGCTCGAGACATCCATAGACACGGTGCCGGTCACAGCGCAGTCGTCCGGCCCGGTTCCCGTCCGACTTGCGACGACCACCCGATGGCCCGCTTCGACCAACCGGCGCGCGATGGCTGCACCAATCCCTCGATTCCCACCCGTGACGACCGTTACTTCCGTGTTCACGTTCCGGCCTCCTGTGTGGTGACGATGTGTTTGTCGTTGTGTCGCGAAACCATCCGATTGGCGACTGCTACCGCAGGAAAGGCACCGAGAAACACAAGCGGTGCCCACGACGGCTGGAAGATGCTGACCAGGCCAACAATGACGAATGAAGCGAAGAGGACGTAGCCGCGCACCAGGCCTCGCGTACCGCGGTCGTCCGTGCGGTCACGTTCATCAACTGCCAGCAAATCGACATGTCTGCTCGCATGAGTCGCCATCCAGACTCCTAACCCGCTGATCGCGGCTAAGGTCCACCAGTACAACAGGCCCAGGCCCCCGCGTCCGGCAACAGCATTGTTCG
Organism: Candidatus Nanopelagicales bacterium; assembly: GCA_012103605.1. Lineage (GTDB taxonomy): Bacteria > Actinomycetota > Actinomycetes > S36-B12 > S36-B12 > S36-B12. The sequence goes on along the minus strand of WLWL01000001.1, from coordinate 45,338 downwards.
CTGCCTCTCCGTACATGGCCGTCGGCCACGGCAGGAAAACAATCAGCAGCAACCAGGCGACGTTGAGCCGGAAGATCGTTCCGTCGTAGCACCGCATGGTGTTGAACACACGATTGTGGGCAGCCCACATGAAGATGACGACCACGAACGACAGGACGAATGCAAAGAGCTGCCCGCGGTTGGCAGTCACCACATCCCATACTGATTCCCCAGGCGCCGGCCCAGCGACGCCGATAATCGGGAGCAATTGCAACGTGATGCCGATCGCCACCACGGCATCCGTGAAATTGACCAAGCGGTCGAAGGATCTCTGCTCCGATGATGAGACTTCGGAGCGGGGCTGGTCAGGCATCTTCCAGACGGTAACCGACTTTAACTGTCACCTGGAAGTGATCGACGTCGTTGTTTCGGACGTATCCGCGTACCTGTTGCACTTCGAACCAGTCAACATGGCGATGCTCGGATCCAGCCCGCCGCACAGCATTGCCGATCGCAGTTTCGATGGAGTCCGCGGACGTCCCCACCACTTCGCTCATTCCGTAGACACGATCTGACATAGCTCGCTCCTCACTTGCGAACCCGCTCACCTCAACGGGCGGGTCACCACATTCGGGTTTACCTTATTGGGGTGTCCGATCCCACCCACAGCATCACAACCGCCCAGCACTCGCTGAGCAGCGAACAGGCGGGCAGGACACGCAAGTACCTCATCTCTATGGCAATACGCACCGTCTGTGTGATCGGTGCCATTTTCATTCCCGGCTGGCCTCGATGGGTGCTGATCGCCGGCGCCGTCGTGCTCCCCTACCTAGCTGTTGTGATCGCGAACAGCGGCGGTTCGCGCAAGGGCAAGGCGCCCACCGACGTCCGCCCGCAGCCGGTTGCCGCCCTGCCTGCGTCCGGGGCAGCTCTCGAGGGCGTGGTGATCGTTCCCGACGACGACGCCGAGGACGGCTTCGCCGCTCAGGATGACCCCCCGACCGGCTTCCACGATCCCACGGCGTCGCCGCACACTTCTAGAGTGGAGTAATGCTCGCCGCCCTCCGCACCCGCCGCTGGCAGGGCTTCACCGTCGTTGTTCTCGTTGCCATCATTGGCTTCGGATTTCTGAGTCGTTGGCAGTGGCAGCGAGCCGAAGAAAAGCGGGTGGCACAGCAGGCACAGACGCTGGCCGAGCAGACTCCTGTGGTTCCGAGGGCCGACGAAACACTGCCGGAATTCACCGCGGTCACTCTCACCGGCGAATACGCAGTCGACTCCTTGCGCTTTGTTCGTCAACGCCCGTTGGAGGGCCGCAATGGGTACTGGGTGCTGCAACTGCTGCAAACGGAATCCGGTGACATTTGGGTGCTGCGCGGGTGGGTGCCTGCGGGTCCGCGCACCGACACCTCTCCGGATGTTTTGACACCTTCGGGTCAAATCACCATCGATGGTCTCGTGCGTCCACTAGCCCGTGGAGAAGAACTCACCGACCGCGGCGGCCTTCCCGATGATCAGGTCACCGAAGTCCAAACGGCGCAGCTTCCCATGCAAGGCGGCGCTGAGTGGTACGTGCAGGCCCTGAATTCGGCGCCCGAAGACTCCGTCACCATCGTGCCGATCACTCGGCCCGATGAGCTGCAAAACGTCTCCTACGCGGTGCAATGGCTGCTCTTCGCCGCTGTGGCCATCGGAGGTTGGTTCTACTTCCTGCGACGCGAGTCCAAAGAGCTCGACTAGGCATCGCTGAACTGCGTGCGGTAGAGCGTTTCGTAGATGCCGCCCGTTGCGAGCAGCTCGCTGTGCGTGCCTCGCTGAATGATGTGCCCGTCGTCGACGACCAAAATTTGGTCCGCCCGTCTGATGGTCGACAGCCGGTGAGCAATGACGAGGCTCGTTCGTCCCTCCAGTGCCGAATCCAATGCGTGCTGCACCAGTCGTTCGCTCTCGCTGTCGAGGTGAGCGGTGGCCTCGTCCAGAACGACCACACGAGGAGCCTTGAGGAAGAGGCGAGCGAGCGCTAAACGTTGCTTCTCGCCACCGGATAATCGGTACCCCCTATCGCCCACGACGGTATCGAGTCCGTCTGGCAGCGCCTCGATCAAATTGATGATCTGAGCGTCTTCGCACGCCTGCATCACGTCATCTGTCGTCGCTTCTGGTTGTGCGAAACGCAAATTGGCGCCGATGGTGTCGTGAAACAGGTGGGCATCCTGGCTCACAACCCCAATCGCCGACCGCATGTCGGTGCGAGAGATTTCCCGTACGTCGACACCGCCGAGGCGCACCACTCCGTCGTTTGGGTCGTACAGGCGGGTTACCAACGCTGTGATGGTGCTTTTTCCGGCGCCGGAGGGGCCCACCAGGGCCGTCAACGACCCCGCCGGCACGGTGAAAGAGACATCGCGTAAAACCGGCACGCTGGCGTCCACGGATTCCTCCCGTGCCACCGATTCCAGCGAGGCGAGAGACACTTCCGCGGCGGTCGGGTATGTGAAGCTCACCGATTCGAACTCGACATCGAGTGCCCCGGACGGCAAGGCACGAGGCTCAGCCGGCTCTTGCACCAGCGGATCCAGATCGAGAACCTCAAACACCCGCTCGAAGGACACCAGCGCCGTCATGACGTCCACTCGAACATTGCTCAAAGCGGTGAGAGGTCCATACAGCTGAGCGAGAAGGGCCACAAGGGCGAGCAAGGTGCCCAGGGTAATTGCGCCATCGATAACCAAATTACCGCCGAGACCGTAGGTGACAGCGGTGGCGAGTGCTGCGACCAGCGTCAGCGCGGTGAAAAACCACCGGTTCGCCATGGCGATGCGGATTCCGATATCCCGAACGCGGCGTGCCCGACCGGCAAACAGTGACGCCTCATCCTCCGGCCGACCAAACAGCTTGACGAGCAGGGCCCCCGAGACGTTGAAGCGCTCGGTCATCTGCGAGCTCATTTCCGCGTTGAGGCCCATTTGCTCTCGCGTTAAGGCTTGAAGACGTCTGCCCATGTATCGAGCCGGGAGCAAGAACAGCGGGACGAGGATCAGCGATGCCAGGGTGATCTGCCAGGACAGAGCGAACATCGCGACCAGAACAACGCTGACGGAAATCAAGTTTCCGAGCACTCCACCCAGCGTCGACGTGAACGCCTGTTGCGCGCCAATCACGTCGCTGTTCAGTCGCGAGATCAACGCACCCGTCTGCGCCCGGGTGAAGAACGCGATCGACTGATGCTGAACATGGTCATACACCTGGGTACGGAGATCGAAAATCAATCCCTCTCCGATGCGTGCCGAATACCAACGACTGACGATGCCAAAGGCCGCGTCCGCAATAGCGAGCCCGGCGATAGCGAGCGCCGTCCAGGTCACCAGCGAGGCGTTCCCGACGCTAATGCCGTCATCGACGATTCTCTTGAAGAGCAGGGGTTGTGCCACGCTGAGCAGCGATGTGACAACCAACGTGCCGAGAAAGATGGCAATGATCACCCGATACGGACGCGCATAGCCCAGGATGCGTCGGACCGTTCCCCTCGACACTCTCTCTCCGGCGACCGATCGATCCCGTGTCATCGACTGATATGTCTGCCAGACCGTACTCATGCTCATGTCGGCGCCGAACCGAACAGCGCGGCCAGGCGACGCAGTTGCACATCGCGCTCGGCATCCCATGACTGTTGATCACGGGCGACAGTCCGCAAGAGCGCTTTGAGGTCTCCCAGCGCGCCGGCATCCACACCTCGCAACTGGTCAAGGAGTGCCGTCACCGCAGCGGATGCGTCGTCGGCGACCTGGTGCACCACTCCCCATCGATGGGCCTGGTCAGCGCTGAGGAAGTCACCGGTGGCGCATAAGGCAAAGGTTCGTCGGTACCCGATCGCGTCGACGAGCGCTCCGGTGCCGCCTAGATCGGGAACTAAACCAAGCGAGGTCTCTCGCATGGCGAAACGAGCATTGGACGCAGCGATGATCACGTCGCTGGCCAGCGCCAACTGAAATCCGGCACCGATCGCATTGCCCTGAACCTGGGCAATGACCGTCTGCCGCATGTTGCTCCACACGGCGAACCCCGCCTGCGCGCCCGCGATGAACGGGTGCGGGTTGTCTCGGAGCTGGTCGATCATGGGTCCCGCGAGTGCCTGGCGATCCAGGCCCGCGGAGAAGTCCTCGCCTTCCCCACGGAGAACGACAAACCGGACGTCATCGGGCATCGATCGCCCAATCTCAGCGAGTTGATTCCACATCTCGGGGGTCTGTGCGTTGCGCACGTGGGGACGAGCGAGGCTGACGGTCGCGCAATCACCCTCAACGGTGACGACGATGTCCGAGGACTGTTCGGCGGGTGCGTCCATGGGAACCTCCTTCAGGCCAATTCGACCAAATCGATGTAATCCTCACTCCACAAGTCTTCGTCACCGTCCGGCAACAAGACCACTCGCTCCGGTTCGAGTGCCTCCACGGCGCCCGGATCGTGACTGACCAGGACAACCGCTCCCCCGTACTGGCGTATCGCGTGCAGCACCTCGGACCGTGATGCGGGGTCCAGGTTATTCGTCGGCTCGTCCAGCAGCAGCACGTTGGCGCCCGACACCACCAAGCAGGCGAGAGACAACCGTGTTTTCTCACCACCGGACAAAACGCCGGTTGGTTTGCGGACACTCTCGCCGGAGAACAGAAAGGATCCGAGGATCGTCCGGCGACGAGAATCATCGAGTTCGGGTGCTGCGTGGGCCAGTGTCTGCTCCACCGTGGCCGTGGGGTCTAGCGTTTCGTGCTCCTGGGCGTAGTAACCGATCACAGCCCCGTGGCCGGTGTCCACCGACCCGGTGTCCGGTGCATCCACCCCCGCGAGGATCCGAAGCAAGGTCGTCTTGCCCGCACCATTGAGACCCAAAATCATGACCCGTGAGCCCTTGTCGATAGCCAGATCAACATCAGTGAAGACCTCGAGGCTTCCGTAGGAGCGTGAGAGACCCTGCCCGGCCAGGGGGACCTTCCCGCACGGCGCCGGGTCGGGGAAACGCAGCGATGCCACTCGGTCGCCTCGGCGGTCCCCTTCGGTCTCCGCCAGGAGTTTCTCGGCACGTCGGAACATGCTCTGGGCTGCGCGCGCCTTGGTTGCCTTGGCTCGCATGCGCTCGGCTTGATCGCGTAAAGCCGCTGCCTGCTGCTCGGCATTTCTCCGTTCGCGCCGCCGCCGCCGCTCGTCGACCTCTCGTGCCTCGAGGTACTTGGCCCACCCCATCGCGTATTGGTCGATTTCCTGACGCTGTGCGTCGAGGTGCCAAATCTTGTTGACGGTGTCCGCCAGCAATTCCGCGTCATGGCTAATCACGATGAATCCGCCCGCATAGGACCGCAGGAATTCACGCAGCCAACGAATCGAGTCCGCGTCGAGATGGTTGGTGGGCTCATCCAGCAAGAGGACATCTGCACCACTGAACAGAATCCGTGCCAACTCCACACGTCGACGTTGGCCACCGGACAGGGTTCCGAGGGTCGCTTCCAAAATGCGAGAGGGAAGGCCGACGGATGCAGCGATCGTTGCGGCTTCCGATTCGGCGGCGTATCCACCGAGTGCCAAAAACTCCGCTTCGGCGCGTTCGTATCGCCTCGCCGCCTTGTCCCAGGCGTCTGTTCCTTCGGGCACGTCCACCATCGCCTCGGTCACTTGGCGAAGACGGGCGGCAATGTCGGTCAAGCCACGGGCATCCAGGATCCGATCACGTGCCAATTCGTCCGTATTGGCCGCCCGGGGATCCTGCGGCAAGTAGCCCACTGTTCCGGAAGCTCGAACGTCGCCTGACGTCGGTGCGCGTTCACCCGACAACGCTTTCATGAGGGTTGTCTTGCCGGCACCGTTTCGCCCGACCAGGCCGATGCGATCCCCGGGCGCCACACGTAACTGATCAACCGTGAGAAGAAGTTCCGGGCCAGCCCGCAATTCGATATCGGAGGCCGCGATCACGGTGTGATAGCCGCTCGCTGCGATTTACACGTTGAAACCGAGACTCCTCAGCATTTCCCGGCCGTCATCGGTGATCTTGTCCGGGCCCCACGGAGGCATCCATACCCAATTGATCCGAAAGTCGTCGACGACTTCCAGCAGGGCCGCCCTCGTCTGGTCCTCGATGACGTCCGTCAATGGGCAGGCCGCCGATGTCAGGGTCATATCGATGGTGGCGATATTCCCTTCTTCAACACTGACCCCGTAGACCAGCCCGAGATCAACGACATTGATGCCCAATTCAGGATCCACAACGTCCTTCATCGCCTCGAAGACATCATCTTCTTGCGCAACCATCGCGTCCATCATGCTCCTTCGATCAGGCGTCCGGCGTCGTTGACTGGTCTATCTCGATTCCAGCCTTGAGGCGCGCATCCTGTAGCGCGACCCACGGTAGGAGGGCACATTTTATCCTCGCTGGGTATTTCGAGACACCCGCGAATGCGATGCCATCTCCAAGCGCGTCCTCGTTCGGCTCTCCCGCACCTTTGGAGTGCATCAACTCATGAAAGGCGCGCTCCGCGTCCGCCACTCGATCCAGTGTCGCGTCCTCGAGCAGCTCGGTCATCACGCTCGCGCTCGCCTGCGAGATGGAGCAACCCTGACCTTCATATCCAACGTGCAAGTGATCGGCGTCGTCTAGGCGAACCCCTACGGTGACTTCATCACCACAAGTCGGGTTGACCTGGAAACTCTCCCCCGCCGCGTTGTCAAGCAAGCCCACCCCACGCGGATGCTTGTAGTGGTCGAGGATGATGTCTTGATACAAGGCTTCGACGTTGTCGCTCATGCCACTCCAAAAAATTCCTGGGCCGCGCGAATGCCGGCTGCCGCCGCATCGATGTCATCGGTGTCGTTGTACAGGTACGTGGACAGTCGAGTCGTCGCGGGAACCTGGTAACGCCGACACGTCGGCCACGCGCAGTGGTGGCCCACCCGCACCGCCACACCCCGGTCGTCCAACACCTGGCCGACATCGTGCGGGTGCAGCCCGTCGACGACGAACGAGATGGCGCTTCCACGATCCACCGTCGATTCCGGCCCAATGATCCGCACACCCGGCATTTGAGACAACGTCGCCAATGCGTACGCCGTCAGGTCGTGCTCGTGTTGTTCGATCGACTCGATGCCCACGCTGTCGAGGTACCGCACGGCAGCCTCCAAGCCCACCGCCTGAGCGACCATGGGCACACCCGCCTCGAATCGCTGCGGAGGTGGGGCGAAGGTGCTGCCCTCCATGGTCACGGATTCGATCATCGATCCCCCCGTGAGAAACGGAGGAAGGCTGTTCAGAACCTCGCTACGCCCCCACAGCAACCCGATTCCGGTGGGCCCCAGCATCTTGTGGCCACTCCAGGTCACCAAATCGGCACCCAGGTCGTCCACGTTCACGCGCATGTGGGGAATGGACTGACAAGCGTCGACGACACCAAGGGCTCCCACGTCACGCGCCCGGTCCATAATCGAACGGACGGGATTGATCGTTCCCAGGATGTTCGATTGGTGCACGATCGAGACGACCGCCGTCGTCTCGTCGATGACGGACATCTGGTCCGTGTCTAAGCGACCGTCCTCGGTGAGGCCGATCCAACGCAGTTGCGCCCCTGTCTTGGCGCACAGCTCCTGCCATGGAATGAGATTTGCGTGGTGCTCCATCTCAGTCACCACCACCGAGCTCTCCGGCGTTAACACTAAACGGGGATCGACTACCCCTCCTTGTGCGGCTTTGGCTGTGGCGTTACTGAAGGCGTACGCGGCAAGATTGAGGCTCTCCGTCGCGTTCTTGGTGAAGACGATGTCCTCCGCGCGCGCACCGACAAAGCCCGCGATGGCTGCCCGGGCGCTTTCGTACGCATCTGTAGCTTCTTCTGCCAGTTGGTGAGCGCCCCGGTGAACCGCCGCGTTGGACGTCTCGTAGTAGGCCCGCTCAGCATCAAGGACGGCAGAGGGCTTCTGGCTGGTCGCGGCGCTATCGAGATAGACCAAAGGTCGATCCCCACGCACAGTTCTTTCCAGGATAGGAAAGTCCTTGCGGAGCCGGGATACGTCCAGCACGGTTGACATCATCAGGCCTTCGTCAGATCCGCAAAACGTTCGTAACCGTCGGCCTCGAGAACCTCGGCAAGTTCGGGGCCACCCGTTTCCACGATCCGACCGCCGGCGAACACGTTCACCACGTCGGGGGTGATGTAACGAAGAATCCGGGTGTAGTGGGTAATCAGCAGAACACCCGCGCCAGAGTCCTCTTGGAACCGGTTGACACCCTCGGACACGACACGAAGCGCATCGACGTCGAGGCCGGAGTCAGTTTCGTCAAGGATCGCAATTTTTGGCTTGAGTAGCGACATCTGCAAGATCTCGTGCCGCTTCTTCTCGCCGCCCGAGAAACCCTCGTTGACGTTGCGCTCAGCGAAGGCCCCATCCATCTGCAAGCCAGCCATTGCTTCCTTCACTTCGCCAATCCAGGTGCGAAGCTTCGGCGCCTCGCCTCGGATGGACGTGGCCGACGTCCGCAGGAAGTTGGATACCGATACTCCAGGCACCTCGACGGGGTATTGCATGGCTAGAAACAGACCGGCACGCGCCCGCTCGTCGACACTCATGTCCAGAACATCCTCACCATCGAGGGTGATGGATCCTTGCGTCACGGTGTACTTCGGGTGTCCGGCGATGACGTACGCCAGCGTCGACTTTCCCGAACCGTTCGGGCCCATCACCGCTTGGGTGCGACCGGACTCCACGGTCAAGTCGACGCCCCTGAGGATGGGGGTCTCTCCCGCATCCGTGACGACGCTTGCGTGCAGGTCGGTGATCTGAAGTGTGCTCATGTCTTGTCCTTAGGTCTCGTATCTCGCTAGTCGCTCGAACTAGGTAGTTGGGGGGTTGGATCGATCAGTACGCGCGCATCGTCGCCGTCACCAACGATGTCCACGCGGTAGGTGGGCACCGGTTCCAGGGCCGGCAAGGACAGTGGCTCACCGGTCCGAAGATCGAATTGCGATCCGTGCAACCAACACTCGAGAGCGCACCCTTCGACTTCACCCTCGGAGAGGTCGACATCCGCGTGCGAGCAGCGATTGCCAATAGCGAAGACTCCTTCGTCACACCGGACCAGGGCGATGTCTTGGCCCTCTAGCTCGATCTTCAACGCGCTGTCCGGGGCGAGGTCTCCCGCTCGGGCAACGTCCACCATGTTGTTCGTACTCATGCGTCCACTTCCGCCAACTGTTGCTCGATCGCATCCATCCCGATGCGCTCTTCGATTCTCCGGATGACGTCGCGACGCAGATCGGCATCGGTGACCTTGTCGAGAACTTCTACGAAGAAGCCCCGGACCACCAATTGTCGAGCCAACTCCTCGGTGATGCCCCGCGACTGTAGGTAGAACAACTGCTCGTCATCGAACCGCCCCGTGGCGCTCGCATGTCCAGCGCTGACAACGTCTCCTGTTTCCAACTCCAGGTTCGGCACCGAGTCGGCTCGCGGACCGTCATTGAGAAGAAGATTCCGGTTGAGTTCGTATGTCTCAATCCCTACCGCCTCTCGCCGAACGAGAACGTCGCCGATCCACACCGTGTGGGCCTGCGCGCCCGACAGCGCGCCCTTGAAGACGACGTTGCTGACACAGTGGGGCTGATCATGGTCAACGAAGATACGAAACTCCTGAAATTGCTCATCCGACGCGAGGAATGCCCCGAGCAGTTCTGCTGAGCCACCGGGGCCGGCGTAGCGAACGTTTTGCTGAAGTCGGATGATCGCACCACCGAGCGCGATCGCCAGCCCGAGGAAGGACGCGTCCCGCCCTACCGTCGTTGCCCATTGCCACATATGGCGGCTGGTCCGAGGTCCGTCATAGAGGGCCAGCACGGTCAAATCGGCTTGGTCTGCAACGTCGGTGACCACAATGCCACTCATGTCGGCGGTCATGTCAAGCCTCAATACGACCGTGGCTTTGGAGAAGGCTCCGGCGGAGATTTCGATCCGTCCGTAGTTCAACCCTTCGCTCCCGGCCAGATCCACCACAACGATGTCGTCGAGTTCCCGCTCCGCGGGAATCGCCACCGACACGACCGAGGTGGCGTTCGTGCGCGCGAGCGCCGACGGTAGATCCGACGCCACCCAGTGGGCCGCCTTCTCGACCGTCGAGGACTCCGTTTCCGCGGGAGTCATCGTGACGAATTCAGATTCGCTGGCCGTCACCGACCCGCGTTGCCCGGCGACGAAAAAGTCACCGAGTTTTGCGACCGGTGTGAATCGCCACTCCTCCTCGCGCCCGTGTGGCGTCCCGTGATCACCGGGATCGTTCGACAGTACGCGGGGCGCGAGGTCTGACGGGGGTGCCTCAACAGCGCTCAACCGACAGCCCCTTCCATCTGCAATTCGATGAGTCGGTTCAGCTCGAGTGCGTACTCCATGGGCAGCTCACGGGCAATGGGCTCCACAAAGCCTCGAACGATCATCGCCATAGCCTCGTCCTCGTCGAGACCCCGCGACATCAGATAAAAGAGTTGATCTTCGCTGACCTTTGACACGGTGGCTTCGTGCCCCATCGCGACGTCGTCTTCACGCACATCGACGTACGGATAGGTGTCCGACCGGGAGATGTCGTCCACGAGCAGCGCGTCGCACTTCACCGTGCTCTTGGAGTGGTGTGCGCCTTCGTGCACCTGGACCAGGCCGCGGTACGAGGTGCGGCCACCCCCACGTGCCACCGACTTCGAGATGATCGACGACGACGTGTGCGGCGCCGCATGGACCATCTTGGCTCCGGCGTCCTGATGCTGCTTCTCCCCCGCGAAAGCGATCGACAAAGTTTCACCCCTCGCGTGCGGACCCGTCATCCACACGGCTGGATATTTCATGGTGACCTTCGACCCGAGGTTGCCGTCGACCCATTCCATGGTGGCGCCCTCGTGGGCGATCGCGCGCTTCGTGACGAGGTTGTACACGTTGGTCGACCAGTTTTGGATGGTGGTGTAGCGGCAGCGCGCACCCTTCTTCACAACGATTTCCACCACTGCGGAATGCAAGGAATCGGATGAGTAGATGGGGGCGGTGCACCCTTCGACATAGTGCACGTAGGCGTCCTCATCCACGATGATCAGCGTGCGCTCGAACTGGCCCATATTCTCAGTGTTGATGCGGAAGTAAGCCTGCAAGGGTATTTCCACGTGCACACCCTTGGGAACGTAGATGAACGACCCGCCTGACCAGACGGCCGTATTGAGAGCCGCGAACTTGTTGTCACCCACCGGAATGACCGACCCGAAGTACTCGCGGTACACATCCTCGTATTCGCGCAGACCGGTATCGGTGTCCAGGAAGACAACTCCCTGCTCCTCGAGATCTTCGCGAATCTTGTGATAGACGACCTCCGACTCGTACTGCGCGGCGACACCGGCGACCAGCCGCTGCTTTTCAGCTTCGGGAATGCCGAGCTTGTCATAGGTGTTCTTGATGTCCTCGGGAAGCTCTTCCCAGCTGGTGGCTTGCTTCTCTGTCGAGCGGACGAAGTACTTGATGTTGTCGAAGTCGATCCCCGTGAGATCGGATCCCCACGCCGGCATCGGCTTCTTGTCGAATAGACGCAGCCCCTTCAAGCGCAGGTCCAACATCCATTCCGGCTCGCCCTTCTTCGCCGATATGTCTCGCACCACGTCCTCATTAAGGCCGCGTCGCGCGCTCTGGCCGGCGGAATCGGTGTCCCTCCAGCCGTACTCGTAAGTGCTGAGTTCGGCGATCGTTGCCGCTTGCTCGTCGGCCGTGGTGCTCATGGCGCCACCCTTTCCCTGTAATGGTGCTCGGCTGGTGTAACTGTTGGTGTGTCGATGTGCGAACTTCGGGTCTCGTCGTCGCCGTGTGAGGTCGCGTGCTGCGATTCCGTGGTCTGTGCCGGGATAAGGGTCGTACAGACCCCGTCCCCTTGCGCGAGGGTTGCCAAACGCGTGACGTGACGACCTAGCAGGAGCCCAAGAGCGTGTGTCTCGGCATCGCAGAGCTCAGAGAACTCTCCCGCCGCATCCACCACGGGACAATGGTGCTGGCATAACTGCGCTCCGTCTCGAGCCAGCGGTTCGACGGACGCCGCGAAGCCCTGCTCGGTCAGCCGTTCGGCGACCTCGTGAACCGTGGCGACGGCTGTCGTGGACGATCCCACTCCGGCGAAGAGGCGGTCCGCACGATCCGCCGCGAACTCCGCTACCGCGGCTCGGCCGTCCCGCTCAGCCAGAAACCGCAGCGCCTCCAATGCCAGGGCGTCGTACGCTTGTTCGCAGGCAGCCCGACCGGCACCCGAGAGGGAGAAGACCCGACTTGGGCGTCCCCGTCGCGGTCCCGGACCGGGGCCGTACGGGGCTCTTTCCGATGCCTCGACCAGGCCCGCCTCGTGGAGAGCCGCCAAGGGTCGACGGACCGCTGTTGTCGACGTTCCCAACTCATCGGCGAGAGCCGAGGCTGTGCTCGGGCCGTTCTCGGCCAGGATTCGAGCGACACGCTCCGCGGCCTCGGTCGGGAATTTCACAACAGTATTGTGTCGTAATTCCCTCGGACCGCAACATCGGGGTCGTGTCCAGCGATCCGCCGAGTCGTGCCCCTCCCCAGTCCTGATTACGCTCCCAGGGTGACCACCACGTTGGACCCCTCGCCCAACCCGGCTCAGGAGCCGGGGCCGGCCGATGGGGGGCGCCCTCGTCACGCGGGTAAGTCGCCGCGCTGGGTCCGAGGGATTTACATCGCCAACCTCGTGGCGCAATCCGGCATCATCCTCACCGGTGCCATCGTCCGCATCACCGGTAGTGGCCTGGGATGCCCAACGTGGCCCGAGTGCGTCGACGGTTCCTACGTCCCCACAAATCGACAGGCCGAGTCCTGGCACAAGTACGTGGAGTTCGGCAACCGTCTCTTGACCTTCGTCCTGGCGGCAGCCGCCATAGCGGCGATCGTCGCGGCGCTGGTCGACCGACATCGCCGGCGCACCAACGGTCTGGAACAACGCACCACTCTCACCGTCTTGGCTTGCGTTCCCCTCGCCGGCACCGTCGTGCAGGCGGTACTCGGGGGAATCACCGTTCTTACGGGTTTGAACCCCGCAACGGTCGCCGCGCACTTCCTGGTCTCGATGGCTCTCGTTGCACTATGCGTCCTGCTCGTGGTGCGGTCGGGCGAGAATGGCGACACACCCGTGGTGCGCACCGTCCATTCGGCCGTCCGACTGCTCACCTGGGGCTTGGTGGCGGCGACCGCCGTTGTTGTTTTTCTCGGGGTCGTCACCACGGGCAGTGGACCCCATTCCGGTGACGCGGACGTCGAGGCGCGGTTCTTCTTCGATCCACGCACCGTCGCCTGGCTGCACGCCGACAGCGTCTTTCTCTTCCTAGGTCTGGCCGTCGGCCTTCTCGTGGCCGCTTCGGTCAGCCGTGCGTCGTCCGCACTCATCCGGCGCACCTGGCTTGTTCTCGGTATTGCCCTGGTCCAGGGCGTCATCGGGTACACGCAGTACTTCACGGGTCTTCCCGAACTACTGGTCACTATTCATGTTCTCGGCGCCATTGCCGTGTGGATGGCGGTCTGGTTTCTTCCGCCAACGCTGCGGACTCGCGGTAGTACCGATGCCCCAGACGATGTTCTCGTCAGCCGTGACCATCGACCATCTGATTAGGCGAACTCGCTAAGAAGCCTTACCTACACGACGAAGGGGTCCAGCCCAACCAGCAAGAAGATCACGGCCAGATAGGAAATCGAACCGTGGAACAACTGCATGGCGCGCTTCAGGCTCGCCTGTGAGTAATCGTCGTCGGCCAGGTTCGGATCCCGGCGATCGGATCGAATGCCCGCCCACAGCCGGTACGCCTGGACGGCAAACGCCACCCCGAGCACAACAGCGCCGATCGAGTAGATCCACCCCATCGGTGCGACAACGATCAAGGCCAACGTCGCCACGACCATGAGCCAGGTGTAGGCGACGATATGTCGGGCGACACTGAGCGGCCCGCGCACGGCGGGCAGCATGGGGATACCGGCCGCTTGGTAGTCCTGCCGATACTTGATCGCCAACGGCCAGTAGTGCGGTGGGGTCCAGAAGAAGATCACCGCGAACAGCACGACCGGAGTCCACGTGAGGGATCCGGTAATCGCACTCCAAGCGATCAACACCGGCATGCAGCCAGCGGCGCCACCCCACACGATGTTCTGGTCCGTTCGACGCTTCAGGATCATGGTGTAGCCGACGGCATAGCCGACGATCGCCAACAGCGCGAGGAGTCCGGACAAAGCATTGGCCAAGACCGTCAGCACTGTGACGCTCAGCGCCGACAGAATCAATCCCTGTATGAAGCCCGCTCGGACAGAGACTTGGCCCGTGGCTGCCGGACGGCTGGTGGTGCGGTGCATGACTGCGTCGATGTCTCGGTCGTAGACGCTGTTGAAGGTATTCGCGGCGCCGGCGGCCAGAGCCCCGCCGACCAATACCGCGATGGTTGCCTGGACGGTGGGAAGGCCCTCAGCGGCAAGAAACATTGTTGGGACGGCCGTGACGAGGAGAAGTTCGATGATGCGGGGTTTCGTGAGAGCAACGTGCGCACGCACTGTCTCACCGATGCCGCGGCGACCGGCGATCGTGGTGGCCATGCACGGCTCCCGTCTGAAGTGTCGTGCTCCAGTGAATGCTGCTCTTGTTGCTCGTGACTTTATGCGCCTCGACCGCGTCGCGCGCTATTTGATCACCGTCTTACTCCCGAGTAGTGACAGCGTACAAGCCATCGACTGCCCTAGCCCTCCCCTAGGGTTATGTCATGACCTCGAGCGCGCTGTCCTCCGAACAATCGACCCCGCTGGCCTGGGATTCCGACGACCGCCAAGCCGTTACCTACCTGCGCGCCCTGGCGATGGACGCCGTGCAGTCTGTCGGCAACGGCCACCCCGGAACAGCGATGTCGCTGGCGCCGATCGCCTATCTGCTGTACCGAGACTACGTCCGACATGACCCATCCGATCCCTCCTGGCCGGCGCGCGATCGATTCGTCCTGAGCGCCGGGCACTCGAGTTTGACGCTTTACAGCCAACTCTTCCTCTCAGGGATCGGCGTGGACATGGACGATCTGCGCTCTTTCCGGCGCTTTGGATCGCTGACCCCCGGGCACCCGGAGTTCGGACACACCCCCGGCGTCGAAACAACGACCGGGCCGCTGGGCCAGGGTGTTGCTACTGCCGTCGGAATGGCCATGGCCGCCCGCTTCGAGCGGGGTCTTTTCGACCCGGACTCCCCCGACAGTCCCTTCGACTACCGGGTCTGGGTGATTGCCTCCGATGGCGACCTGGAAGAAGGCATCTCCGCGGAAGCGAGTTCGTTAGCCGGGCGGCAGCAGTTAGCAAACCTCTGCGTCCTGTGGGACGACAACCGAATCTCCATCGAGGGCGACACGGCTCTCGCGTTCGACGAGGACGTTGTCGCCCGGTACCGGTCCTTCGGCTGGGATGTTCACGAAGTCGACATGCTGGACAGTGGTGACGTGGACATCGCTGCCGTCGATGCTGCGCTTCGAGCATCGGCAACCTGCACCACCGCTCCGAGTTTTGTTCGCGTGCGCACCACCATCGCGTGGCCTGCTCCGCACGCTCGAGGCACGTCTAAGTCGCACGGGTCCGCCCTCGGCGACGATGAAGTGGCCGCGACGAAGAGCGAACTGGGTCTGGACCCCGGTCAGGATTTCGCGTTCGAGGAGTCTCTCCTCGAGCGAATTCGTTCCGATCGAGCAACGCGCGGGGCCGCGCATCGAGCAACATGGGCGATGGCCATTGATGCGTGGCGAGCCTCGCACCCCAAAGAAGCCACACTGCTCGACCGCCTCACTGCCCACGGCTTGCCCGACGGCGTGGAAGCCGCCCTGCCCTCCTTCCAGTCCGGCGCTGCTATCGCCACCAGAAAGGCATCTGGAGACACCATCAGTGCGCTGGCGGCCGTTCTCCCCGAACTGTGGGGAGGCTCGGCGGATCTGGCCGAGTCGAACAACACATCCATTGCGGGCGCCAAGAGTTTTCTGCCGGAGGAAACTGCAACATCGTCACCGTTCGGTCGGGTTATCCACTTCGGTATTCGCGAGCACGCCATGGGAGCCATCGTCAACGGAATAGCGTTGGATGGCCTCACGCGGCCCTTCTGCGGGACGTTCCTGGTATTCAGCGACTACATGCGTGGCGCTGTGCGACTTGCCGCGTTGATGCAGACACCGAGCACCTTCGTATGGACGCACGATTCCATCGGTCTGGGTGAGGATGGGCCGACGCACCAACCGATCGAGCACCTGTGGGCCCTTCGCGCCATCCCCGGGTTTGCCGTGTGTCGTCCTGCGGACGCACGGGAGACGTCCGCCGCCTGGCTCGCCATCCTCCGCCGCCGGGAACCGATCGGAATCGTCCTGAGCAGGCAGGGCCTACCTGTACTCGACCTCGATCCAACATCGGTCCTTGATGGCGTGCACGCCGGTGGATACCTCGTTCGACAGGCCCCCGAAGCCCGCGCCACGATCATGGCGACCGGATCCGAGGTGCACCTTGCCCTTCAGGCGGCCGAGATACTCGCCGGTGAGGGCATCGAGGTGAACGTGGCGAGCTTGCCGTGCCTGGAGTGGTTCGACGCGCAAGACCAGTCCTACCGGGACCAGGTCATTCGCCCCGATGTTCATGCCCGAGTCGCCGTCGAGGCGGGATCGACCATCGGCTGGCATCGATATGTCGGAGACAACGGCGCCATCGTCGGCTTGGATCATTTCGGTGCCAGTGGTGACGCATCTCGATTGTTCTCCGAATTCGGTGTGACCGCGGACGCCGTTGCCGACGCGACTCGACGCGTCGTGGCTGCGCACAGCTCATGACCCCATCGGTGCTCACGGAGCTCACAGCGGCGGGGGTCAGCCTGTGGTTGGACGACCTCAGTCGCGCCCGTTTGGACGGCGACCTGC
The DNA here is from genome assembly GCA_012103605.1 of Candidatus Nanopelagicales bacterium. GTDB lineage: Bacteria > Actinomycetota > Actinomycetes > S36-B12 > S36-B12 > S36-B12. Next base: position 28,404 of record WLWL01000001.1, on the reverse strand, counting down.
AACGCCTGGTGCAGGAGCGAGCAATATCTGGTGTCACCACCAATCCGACAATTTTCGAGAAAGCGATAGCCGGCGGCAGCGACGACTACGCCGCGCAGGTGCACGAGCTTCGAGCATCGGGCGTCGATGTGGACACGGCGATCCGCACACTCACGACCGACGATGTCCGCGCCGCGTGCGACATCCTTGCCCCCGTTTACACCAGTACCGGTGGTCTCGACGGACGGGTCTCCATCGAAGTCGATCCACGACTGGCGCACAACACCGACGCGACTATCGAGCAGGCCCGTGAGCTCTGGACCCTGGTTGATCGCCCCAACGCCATGATCAAGATTCCGGCCACCACTGCCGGACTGCCCGCCATCACAAGCACCCTCGCCGCAGGCATCAGCGTAAACGTCACCCTTATTTTTTCGATCGATCGATACCGCGAGGTGATGGCCGCGCACACCGCCGGGATAGCCCGCGCGCACGACGCTGGCGTGAACGTGTCCGGCATTGAGTCGGTCGCATCGTTTTTCGTCAGCCGCGTCGACACCGCCGTGGATGCTCGGCTTGAGAAGAGTTCCTCACCCGTCGCCGAGCCCCTTCGTGGCCGCGCCGCTATCGCCAACGCCCACCTCGCGTGGCACGCCTACGAAATTCACACCGCCTCGGATGACTGGCGTCGACTCGCGGCCGCGGGCGCCCGCCCGCAACGCCCGCTGTGGGCTAGTACCGGCGTCAAGAACCCCGACTACGACTCAGCTCGATACGTGGTGGAACTCGCCGCGCCCGGATGCGTCAATACTGTTCCTGAGTCGACACTCGAGGCGGTGGTGTCTGAAGGTCGGTTCGCCGGCGACACAGTTACCGGTCGACATGAAGCCGCCCAATCAGTTCTGGACGGCCTTGCCGAGGCAGGAATCGACTTCCAGGAGATTTGTGCAGATCTCGAGGCCGCCGGGGAGGCTGCCTTCGTTTCGTCGTGGGAATCGCTACGCACAACGGTCGAGCGCGCGCTGAAGGTGTAAAGGACCAGCAGAGGCAGACCAGTCGTCTACTTTCCGTGAAGACGATCCAGCGCCTCTTGCAGGATCGCCGCACCATCCTTATCAGATCGACGCTCCTTGACGTAGGCCAAATGCGTCTTGTACGGCTCGATCTTGGGTGGCGCCGGAGGGTTCTCCTTATCCGTTCCTGCGGGTAGACCACAGCGAGCGCAGTCCCATTCCTCGGGGATTTCGGCATCGGTGGCGAAACTTGGACGGGATTCGTGCTCGTTGGCACACCAGAAAGAAACATAGATTCGCGGGGCCGCCTCTCCACGTTCGGCTTCGCCCATCGGACCTGCGCCGACTCGGCTGCCTCGGATCGCACTGCCTCCAGCCATAAATTTCCTCCTGGTGTACGACGCCACTGACAGACATGGCGTCTGATTTCTTCGACGAACTAGGTGCTGATGATCAAGCCAACGGCCACGATGCTCGCGGCCCACACGAGCCCGATGCCCACCGTGAGCCGGTCGAGATTCTTCTCCGCCACCGACGAGCCGCCGATCGACGAGGTCACTCCACCGCCAAAGAGGTCAGACAGTCCCCCACCCTTGCCACGGTGCAGCAAGATCAGGACGACGAGCAGAGAACTGGTGATTGCCAGGAGCACTGCAAGAACGATGGTGAGAACGGTGATCATCGGGGTGAACGATACCTCCGGGGTTTAGGTCAACATCTCGGGGTGTAGCCGGTACCGGGCTATGCCGATGAATTCGTCCGCGTCCAGGCTCGCTCCCCCCACCAGGCAGCCATCGACGTCCGGCTGGCTCATGATTCCCGCGACGTTGGCCGCCTTGACCGAGCCGCCGTACAAAATCCGCACCGACTGCGCACACGAGGCACCCAGGCGCTGCTCGATATCCAGCCGGATCGCCCCGCACACCTCCTGGGCATCGTCGCCGGTCGCAACCTCGCCGGTGCCGATCGCCCAGACCGGCTCGTACGCGATGACAAGCCCTCCGACCTGTTCGGCGCTCAGGCCATCGAGCGACCCCCGAACCTGGTTCAACACAAAGTCGACATGTTCACCCGACTGACGGACCGGCAGGCCTTCACCGACACACACGATCGGAATGAGGTCATGCGCCTGTGCCGTCTTTGCCTTCGCGTTGACGATCCCGTCATCCTCGCTGTGATGCTCGCGACGCTCGCTATGCCCGACGACAACGAAAGTACATCCCAGTTTTGCCAACATCGCGCCCGAGACCTCACCGGTGTAAGCGCCGGATTCATGAACAGACAAATCCTGAGCGCCGTAGGCGATGTCGTAGTGATCGCCCTCGATAAGCGTCTGCACGCTTCGAATATCGGTAAACGGTGGCAGCACCGCGACTTCAACAGCCTCAAGATCCTTCTCGTTCAACCCGAAGGCGAGCTTTTGCACGAGGGCGATTGCCTCGAAGTGGTTGATGTTCATCTTCCAGTTGCCAGCCATCAAGGGCTTGCGCTCGGTCATGAGTTCTCCCTCTCGTCATCCATGTCTGTGTTCGCGGCCGTCAGGACCGCCAGCCCGGGCAACTCTTTGCCTTCGAGGAACTCCAAACTCGCTCCCCCACCGGTGCTGATGTGATCGAACCGCTTCTCGTCTACCCCCAGGATCCGAATTGCGGCTGCAGAGTCACCGCCGCCGACAACCGTCATCCCCGACGCCTGGGCCAAAGCTTCCGCCACTGCTCTCGTCCCGGCCGCGAACGGCTCCATCTCGAACACACCCATCGGCCCGTTCCACACGATCGTGCCCGCGTCGGCGACGTACCGAGCAAACTCCCCCGCGGTTTTCGGGCCGATATCCACGCCCATCCAGCCATCAGGGATCTCGTCCGCTGCCACCACCTTGACGTTCGCATCCGCAGCAAAACGGTCGGCGACAACGACATCGACGGGAAGAACCACGTCGACACCACGCCGATTGGCCTGTTCTAAGTACGCCTCGACCGTCGCTCTTTGGTCGGCTTCCAGAAGAGAATCTCCCACCGAGAACCCTTGGGCCGCCAAGAACGTGAAAGCCATTCCGCCGCCGATCAGGAGTCGATCGACGTGGGGAATCAGATTGCCGATGACTCCGAGTTTGTCGCTCACCTTGGACCCGCCAAGGATGACCACGTATGGCCGCTGGGCTTGTCCCAGCAACTGCGAGAAGACTGCCGACTCGCGCTCCACCAGCCGACCAGCCGCGTGCGGCAGGAGCGCCGCCAGCTCGGTCACCGATGCTTGCTCTCGGTGTACGACGCCGAAACCATCTGAGACGAAGAAGTCCCCGAGGTCGGCCAACTCGCGGGCGAGCGCGGCTCGCTCGGCTGGGTCTTTACTCGTTTCACGAGCATCGAATCGGATGTTCTCCAAGACGATCACGTCACCGTCCGATGCTCGGTTGAGTTCGTCTCGCGCCTGAGTCAGATCGGCCGCCAGGGGGACGTCGATAGACAACAGGCGAGACAGTTCCTGCGCTACCGGCTTCAGACCCGCCTCCGGCGTGACGACACCTTTGGGTCGCCCGAGGTGGGCAAGCAGAAGGATGCGTGCTCGGTGTTCGCGCAGGTACTCGATGGTAGGCAGGGCCGCATGGATGCGGCCTGTATCGGTAATGACCCGACCGCCAGCGCCGTTATCGGCCAGGGGGACGTTGAAGTCCACCCGAACGATGACGACATGGCCGGCGACCTGGAGATCATCCAGGCTCGGCATGCTCACGGTGTGGCGCCGACCAACCCGACGAGATCGACCAGGCGATTGCTGTAGCCCCACTCGTTGTCGTACCAGCCGAGCACCTTGGCCATGTTGCCGTTGGCGTTCGTCATCCCGGAGTCGAAGATGCACGATGCCGGGTCGGTCACGATGTCCGTCGACACAATCGGATCCTCCGTGTATTGAAGGATTCCCTTCATCGGACCATCAGCTGCTTGCTTGACGACGGCATTGATCTCCTCTTTGGATGCTGCTGTCTTCAGTTCGACGGTCAAGTCGGTGGCCGACCCCGTGGGAACCGGAACGCGCATGGCATACCCATCAAGCTTGCCCTTCAAATGCGGAAGAACGAGGGCGATCGCCTTCGCGGCTCCGGTGCTGGTGGGGATCATGTTGATCGCGGCAGCCCGAGCTCGACGCAGATCAGTGTGCGGGAAGTCCAGGATTCGCTGGTCGTTGGTGTACGCGTGAATAGTCGTCATGAGGCCACGCTCGATGCCGAATGCATCATCAATGGCTTTCGCCATCGGTGCCAGACAGTTGGTGGTGCAGGACGCGTTCGAAATGATCACATCCGTGGCCGGGTTGTAGTCCCCGTCGTTGACCCCCATGACGATCGTGATGTCCTCACCCTTGGCGGGAGCGGAGATGATTACTTTCGACGCTCCCGCGTCGACGTGCTTGCGCGCGTCATCGGCCGACGTGAAAATTCCTGTGGACTCAACTACAACACTGGCACCGACCGATGCCCAGGGCAGATTTGCCGGATCCCGCTCAGCGAAGACAGGGATTGACGTGCCGTCCACCACGATGGCGTTCTCTGCTGCTTCCACCGGTACATCGATCCTGCCGAGGACCGAGTCGTATTTCAGTAGATGTGCAAGCGTGGTGGTGTCCGTGAGGTCGTTGATGCCCACAATCTCGACGTCCGCACCGCTGCTGAGCAGAGCGCGGAAGAAGTTGCGGCCTATTCGACCGAATCCATTGATACCGACCTTGATGGTCACACAGTCTCCTCGAATTGCCGTGATGGTCATGCCGGCTGGTCAGCGCCACAAGATCCGATGTCCGCCATCGGCCCTCTCTCGACGCGTCCTTGGGCGAGATAACGCTTACATCTTAGTGACGCAGGTTACGTTTATGTGACGCCGGCACCACGGGGGTCGACGTGGGATCCGAACCTCTCCGTGGCCTAGTCGTCCGCGAGATCGGCGTCGGCCAGCGCGACTTCGGTATCGGGGATTCCCAACTCGGCGGCGCGCTTGTCCGCCAGGGCCAGCAGCCGACGGATTCGTCCCGCGATGGCGTCTTTGGTCATCGGCGGGTCCGCGAGAGCTCCGAGTTCCTCGAGGCTGGCTTGCTGGTTGTCCATCCGCAGACGACCCGCCACGACCAGGTGATCGGGCACGTCATCACCCAGGATTTCCAACGCCCGGCCCACACGAGCGCTCGCCGCGACCGCTGCTCGAGCCGAGCGCCGCAGGTTGGCGTCGTCGAAATTGGCCAGTCGATTGGCCGTTGCGCGCACCTCCCGCCGCATCCGGCGTTCCTCCCACGCAAGCACTGAATCGTGGGCACCCATCCGGGTCAGCAGAGCCCCGATGGCGTCACCGTCGCGGATCACCACTCGGTCAACGCCGCGGACCTCACGGGACTTCGCACCGATCCCGAGTCGTCGAGCCGAGCCCACCAGCGCGAGGGCCGCTTCGGGGCCGGGCGCGGTGACTTCCAGTGAGCTCGACCTGCCCGGTTCGGTGAGGGAGCCATGCGCGAGAAAGGCGCCCCGCCAGGCTGCTTCGCAGTCGCAGAGCCCACCGGCGACGATGGCCGGTGGCAGACCGCGTACCGGACGCCCACTGCCATCCACGATCCCGGTCTGCTTCGCCAGCGCCTCGCCGCCCTGCGATACCCGGACCACATATCGGGTTCCCTTGCGGATGCCGCTGGCCTGAACCATGGACACTTCGCTGCCGTGACCGTAGATGTCGAAGATGTCCTTGCGGAGGCGACGAGCCGTTGCGCCGGCATCCAGCTCGACTTCGACGACGATCGCACCATTAACGATGTGCAGGGCACCCCCGAAGCGCAGCAGCGACGACACTTCTGCTTTACGGCAGCACGTCTTCGTCACTTCGACGCGGCTGAGTTCATCCTTGACCGCCGCTGTCATTGCCATCGTCGCGCTTCCTCCCGTCATCGGACCAGAACCGTATCGAAAACACGTGCCAACTTCCCCGGGTCGTGCCGATCTCCCGTTGCCGAGACATCGGCGAAGGTGACCTCACTCCCCCACGAGGCACAGGCGGAGACTACGTCGTCCCTGCCGGCGCCCCCACGAATATGAGTCGAATCGGCGATCACGTGATCGAAGGCCACCTGCGGAACATGACGCTTGAGCGCCTCCACGTGCTCTGCGGGAGTGAATCCTCCGGTCTCTCCCTCTTCCTCCACAAGGTTCAACACGAGCACCCGAGTGGCCGACGAGTCGGCGACGGCGTCAGCAATCTCTGGCACGACCAGGTGTGGCATCACGGAGGTGAACCACGAGCCCGGCCCCACCGTGATGACTTCCGCCGCATCAATTGCCGCGACCGCCTGCGGGCACGCCTTGGCCTCCGGCGGTTCCACCCGCACCTGCAGCACCCGCCCCCGAGTTGTCGCAACCTCGACTTGCCCCCGCACGTCGCTGACCTCCTCGGGATGCTGCCCGTCGTGACCTCGAATGGACGCGGCAATCTCCAAGGGATCGACGCAACACGGCAGGACTCGACCGCTACAACCCAGCAGGCCGACCAATTCATCCAGTCCCGCCACCGGATCAGAGGTCTTCTCCCACACCGCGGACAGCAGCAGGTTTCCGAGAGCATGCCCGGATAGCTCGCCGCCGTCGGAGAATCGAAATTGCAAGACATCCACCCAGGGCCGTGTCTGGGCATCGGCGTCACACAAGGCGGCGAGCGCCATCCGGAGGTCTCCGGGGGGCAAAATCCCCCGCTCTTGTCGCAACCGGCCACTCGATCCTCCGTCGTCGGCGACTCCCACAATTGCCGTCACGCGATGGGTCAACCGATGGAGCGCCCGCAGACTCACAGCTAATCCGTGTCCCCCACCAAGGGCCGCAACCAACGGCTGGCCAGAGTGGGTGGTGTTCGCCTCACCCATGCCCTACTCCTTGCCGAGATCTCGGTGCTCGACCCCGACGACGGCGTGCGGTGACTCCAACATGGCGGATAGGGATTCGGCAAGCGCCACGCTGCGATGCTTGCCGCCCGTGCACCCCACGGCGACGGTCACGAATCGCTTGCCCTCACGCAAGTAGCCGTCTCTCGTGGTTCGAACGAGCGCAGCCAGATGTTCCAGAAATGCATCTGCCCCGTCTCCGGCGAGAACCACATCAGCGACTGCGGCGTCACGGCCTGTCAGGTCCCGCAACGACTCATCCCAGAACGGATTCGGCAGGAAACGGGCATCGGCAACCATGTCAGCATCCACCGGTATGCCGTGCTTGAAGCCGAAGGACATGATCGTGACTCGCAGACGCTCGTCGGGCTCAGCGAAGGCGGCATCGATGGCTCGCCGCAGTTCATGCACGTTCAACTGCGTCGTGTCGATCACGAGATCAGCGGTCGACCGAAGATCACCGAGCACGAGCCTCTCCCGCCTCAGACCGTCGAGGATGCGGTTTCCCTCCTGCAGCGGGTGCGGCCTACGCGATGATTCGAATCGTCGGACGAGGGATTCCTCGGAGGCCTCGAGGAAGAGGACCTGAAGGTCGACTCCGTCGCGACGAAGGTTGGCCATCGCCTCCGTCAACTGCGGGAAGAAGGATCCCCCTCGGGCATCCACGACCACGGCGACCCGATGAACGTCCGGGTTCTCCACGGCGACGTCGATAGCCGCTCCGATCAACATGGGTGGAATGTTGTCGATGACGAACCATCCGGCGTCCTCGAGAGCGCGAGCAGCGGTCGATCGACCCGCCCCGGACATACCCGTCACGAGAAGAACGTCGAAAGCCTCCGTCGTCATCGTGACCTCGTCATGACGACGACGCTAGCGCCTCGTGCACGGTGGTGGCGACCGTTGGGCCAATTCCAGGAACCTTCTGAAGTTCGTCGGTGGAGGCCGCACGGATCGAGCGAACGGATCCGAAATAGGCGAGCAGGGCCGCCGCCTTCTTGGGTCCGAGACCGGGAATGTCATCGAGTGCGCTGCGCCGCTGCCGAGCCGTCCGGCGCTTCCGGTGCAGAGCAATCGCCGTTCGGTGCGCCTCGTCCCGAATCCGTTGCAGGAGATACAGCGCTTCGCTGGTCCGAGGGAGGATGACGGGATCCGCAGAATCTGGCGTCCACACCTCTTCGAGCCTCTTGGCCAACCCAACAACGGGGATATCGCCAACACCGGTCTCCGTCAAGGCCTGCTGGGCAGCAGCGACCTGTGGTGCGCCGCCGTCAATGACGAGCAGCCCCGGCGGATACGCAAAGGACTGCGGGCCGCCCTTCTCACGCCCGGCCTCGCCTTCGCCCTGCAGAACCGCAGCATCGTCGGCCTCCGACTCTGCTTGTTTGACCCGCGCGAAGCGCCGTTCCACCACTTCGCGTACCGATGCAAGATCGTCTGCGCCCTCGGTCCGAATAATGAAGGTTCGGTAGTCGCGCTTGCGCGGAAGACCGTCTTCGAACACAACGAGTGATGCGACCGTGTCCGTTCCTTGCAGCGTCGACACATCGATACATTCGATGCGCAACGGTGCTTCGGCGAGATCCAGATACATCTGCAGTTCCGCAATCGCCTCGCTCCGTGATGACAAATCGTTCGAGCGTCGCATTCGGTGTCGCATCAAGGCCTCGGCCGCATTGGTCGTTGCCGTTTCCATCAAGGCACGCTTGTCCCCACGTTGGGGCACCCTGATCTCTACCGTGGATCCTCGGCGTGAGCTCAGCCATTGCGCGAGCGCGTCAATGTCCGCGGGGGCATGCGACACGAGGATCTCTCTCGGTGGCACCGCGCTATCGATCTCCACACCTTCACGTGCTGCATACAAGCGCTGCAGAACGCGTTCCCCGTAGCCACCGACGGAGAGGTCTTCTGCCTTCTCGACGATAAAACTTCGTTCACCGATCAGTCGGCCCGCGCGGACGTGGAAGACCTGGACACCCACCTCCAGGGGGTCGTCATGGAGGCCAACCACGTCGGCATCGGTGCTATCACCGAGGACGACGGCATTGCGCTCCATCGCCCGGGTCAGGGCGCCCATCCGATCCCGCCATCGACCCGCCTCCTCGTAGTCCTGGCGCGTGGACGCCTCCTCCATCGCCGTACGCATGTCCTTGATGAACGCGTCTGTTTGCCCACCGAGGAAGCGACTCATGTCGTCCACGCGTTGCCGATACTGCTCTTCATCGATGCGACCCACGCATGGCGCGGAGCACTTATCGATATAGCCAAGCAGGCATGGCCGCCCCAACTGCGCGGCCCGCTTGAAGACGCCATCTCGACACGTTCGCACTCCGAACACTTTCGTCAACTCGTCGAGGGTCTCTCGAATGGCCCATGCATGGGCGTAGGGACCGAAGTATCGGGTCCCCTTTCGTCGAGGCTCGCGGACCACCGCAGCGCGTGGAAATGTTTCGGAGATAGTCAGAGCAAGGTACGGATAGGACTTGTCGTCCCGGTACTTGACGTTGAAACGTGGGTCGTACTCCTTGATCCACGTGAACTCCAGGGCAAGAGCTTCGACTTCGTTCGCGACGACTACCCAATCCACACTGTCGGCCGCCGTCAGCATCGATTGCGTCCGCGGATGAAGTGCCGTGAAGTCAGCGAAGTATGAATTAAGTCGGGAGCGCAGCGACCGTGCCTTGCCCACATACACAACACGTCCGTGGGCGTCCCGGAACCGGTAGACGCCCGGCGCTTGCGGAATGGATCCAGAGGCCGGCCGGTATTCGCTGGGATCGGCCATCGTCGCTGCCTCAGGCGAGGACGACCGAGTTTCCCTGCACCTCCACGGGAACCGCCGGTAGACCCTCGGCTGCCGGTCCCGCGATCACGCTGCCGTCCGTGGCGGAGAACAGCGATCCGTGACAGGGACACACGATCTCGTTGGACTCCACTGACGACACCAAGCACCCCTGGTGCGGGCATACCGCACTGAACCCTTTGACGTCGCCGGACGTCGGCTGCACCAGCACGACGGGCGGATCGGAAATCACCACTCCACCCTCGACGGGAATCTCGTCCACGGATGCGAGTCCATCGACCGCCTCCTGCGAAGCGGCCTCCTCGGCGCCTTCGGCGTCCTCGACGTCTGTTTCCTCGGCCGTGCTGGGGTCAGATTCAGGCGTCGACGAGTCTGCGGTCTGTGATGGGGATGGTGCAGGCTCAGCGGTAGCGGCCGTGTCCTCGGACGCGCTCTCACCGCCGCCGCAGGCCACCAGGATGCCACCGACGGCTATCAAGCCGCCGCCGGCAATAACGTCTCGTCGTCCAAGAGCAGGTGCCATGGCGTCATGGTACGTGACTGTTTCGCCGAAGGCGCGTTCACAGCAGGGGGTGAAGAAAACGTCCGGTATGGCTCGCGTTCGCGGCCGCTACCGATTCCGGCGTTCCTTCCGCAACGACCGTTCCTCCTCCGGATCCCCCCTCCGGCCCGAGATCCACGATCCAGTCGGCGGACTTGATGACGTCCAGGTTGTGCTCGATGACGATAACTGTGTTGCCCTTATCAACCAGGGATTGAAGGACACCGAGGAGTTTGCGAATGTCTTCGAAGTGCAGACCGGTGGTGGGTTCATCGAGTACGTACACGGTGCGGCCCGTCGAGCGCTTTTGCAGTTCGCTGGCGAGCTTCACGCGCTGCGCCTCTCCCCCGGACAACGTCGGCGCCGACTGTCCCATTCGCACGTATCCGAGCCCCACATCGACCAATGTCGACAGGTGCCGTGCGATCGCCGGCACCGCCTCGAAGAAGGACAGGGCGTCTTCTATCGGAAGATCGAGCACCTCCGCGATGGTCTTACCCTTGTAATGAACTTCCAAGGTCTCGCGGTTGTACCGATCACCGTGACAGACCTCGCAGGGAACGTAGACGTCCGGAAGGAAGTTCATTTCGATCCGTATCGTGCCGTCGCCGCTGCACGCTTCGCATCGTCCGCCTTTCACGTTGAAGGAGAATCGACCCGGCTGATACCCCCGCACCTTGGCTTCCGCAGTCGCGGCAAAAAGCTTGCGAATGTGATCAAAGACACCCGTATATGTCGCCGGATTGCTCCGTGGCGTACGCCCGATGGGACTTTGGTCGACGTGCACAACTTTGTCGATCTGATCGGTACCAGAGATGCTCTTGTGTTTTCCTGGCACGAGCCGGGCGCCGTTCAAATCGCGCGCCAGGACGTTGAACAGGATGTCGTTCACCAAGGTCGACTTGCCTGACCCGCTCACCCCGGTCACGCAGACGAAGTTCCCCAACGGAAAACGCGCCGAGACATTCTGCAGATTATGTTCACGCGCTCCCTTGATGGTGATCCATCCACGCTCCTGAGGACGCCGCACGGCCGGAACATCGATACCTCGGCTTCCCGACAGGTACTGACCGGTGATGGATTCCGAATTCGCGAGCAGCTCGGGCACGCTTCCGCTGACGACGATCTGCCCACCGTGCTCTCCGGCACCGGGTCCGATGTCGACGACCCAGTCGGCGGTGCGGATCGTGTCCTCATCGTGCTCAACCACGATCAGCGTGTTCCCCAGATCCCTGAGGCGCACCAGGGTTTCAATCAGGCGGTGATTGTCACGCTGGTGGAGTCCGATGCTCGGCTCATCGAGGACGTACAAAACACCCACGAGGCCTGATCCGATCTGGGTGGCCAAGCGGATCCGCTGCGCCTCACCGCCGGCCAGGGTGCCGGCAGCACGATCCATGGACAGGTAATGCAGACCGACGTCCACGAGGAATTGCAGGCGCTCGTTGACCTCCTTCAACACGCGTGACGCGATCACGCTTTCTCTCTCGCTGAGGGCAAGGCTGCTCAAGACGTCGGCGGCCTCCCCGATCGGAAGCGAGGCGATGTCGGCGATCGACTTACCCTCTATCGTGACCGCGAGCGTGAGGGGCTTGAGCCGACTCCCCGAACAGGCGCTGCAGGGGACTTCCCGCATGTAACCCTCGAAGCGTTCCCTTGACGCATCGGTTTCTGCCTCCGCGTGACGGCGCTTCACATACGGAACAACTCCCTCGTACTCGGTGTAGTACGAACGGCGCCGCCCATAGCGATTGCGGTACTGCACATGAATGGGCTCGGCGTAGCCTTCAAGGATCACCTTCTTCGACCGCGCCGGAATCTTCTTCCACGGGGTTTCGACATCAACACCGATTTCATCGGCGATGGCCTCGAGCAGCCGCGAGAAGTATCCCGAGACTGTGCCACGGGACCACGGCGCAATTGCTCCCTCACTCAGGGAGCGATCCACGTCCGGGACAACCAGTTCGATATCCACCTCGCGTGTCGTTCCCAAACCGGAGCATTCGGGGCATGCTCCGAAAGGAGAATTGAACGAAAAGGAGCGTGGTTCGAGTTCTTCGAACGACAGTCCGTCCCTCGGGCAGGCCAGATGCTCGGAGTAGATCCGCTCTCTGTCGGGATCACTTTCCTTGCGATCGACGAAGTCCAAAACCACGTACCCGTGGCCGAGACCGAGGGCCGTCTCCACGCTGTCCGTGAGTCGGCGTCGTGATTCTTTGTTGACGGTCAGTCGATCCACAACGACTTCGACGGTGTGCCGCTCTTGCTTCTTGAGCTTGGGGACTTCGTCCAGCCCATAGACGACGCCGTCGACGCGAGCCCGGGAGTAGCCCTGTGTTTGCAACTGCTGAAAGAGCTCGACGTATTCACCCTTGCGGTCACGCACGAGGGGCGCCAGCACCTGGAATCGGGTCTTTGCTGCCAAGTCGAGCACCTGGTCGACGATCTGTTGCGGGGTCTGCCGGCTGATGGGATCCCCGCACTCCGGGCAGTGCGGTTTTCCTATCCGGGCATAGAGCAGGCGCAGGTAATCGTAAACCTCCGTGATGGTCCCCACCGTCGAGCGCGGATTGCGAGATGTTGACTTCTGATCGATCGAAACCGCCGGTGAAAGCCCTTCAATGAAATCGACATCTGGCTTGTCCATCTGTCCGAGAAACTGACGCGCGTACGCCGACAGGCTCTCCACGTAACGACGCTGCCCTTCAGCAAAAATGGTGTCGAAGGCCAACGAGGACTTGCCAGATCCCGACAGCCCTGTGAAGACGATCAGTGCATCGCGAGGAAGGTCAAGCGATACGTCCTTGAGGTTGTGCTCCCGGGCACCGCGGACAACGAGGCTCTCGCCAACCACCAAGGCCCCTTTCTCGGCACCATTTTTGCTGGCATCTGCCGCTAGGGTGCCGAACGTGTACTCCGGTCACGCAAGCGTAGGCGGTCCCGCACTCATCCGCGAACTGCCGACGGTGGTCATCCGCAAACTTGCGGTTGGCCCCATGGACAACAACGTCTATCTGCTGCGCTGCACCGCTACGGGCGCGGAACTCATGATTGACGCCGCAGCCGAACCGGAGCGGATCCTCACCCTCGTGGGCGGAAAAAACCTCACCGGCATCGTGACGACGCATCGCCACCACGACCACTGGGGCGCACTGGACGACGTTGTACGCGCTACGGAAGCGCCGACCTACGCCCACGATGCGGACGCAGACGCGATCGATGTTCCCACCACACATCGACTGCACGACGAAGACTCCATCACCGTAGGTGACGTCACCATGGGAGTGATCCACCTGGTCGGCCACACCCCCGGATCGCTGGTCATCACCTTCGATGACCCCAGCGGGCACTCACACCTGTTTACCGGTGACTGCCTATTCCCGGGTGGCGTGGGTCGCACGTGGTCGCCGGAAGATTTCGACACCTTGTACCGCGGAGTGGCCGAGAAGATCTTTGACCGCTACGACGACGACACCTGGATCTACCCCGGCCATGGTGACGACACGACGCTGGGCCGCGAGCGGCCCTCCTTGGATGAATGGCGGGAACGCGGCTGGTGATCGAGAGTGCGCTGCCGGAAACTGCTCGACCCTGTGTGGCGAACGATTACCGTCTTCCTATTGCCAGTTGAGAACGAGACGCCCCTCTTTGTCCTTGAATGAGCCCACCAAAATCATGATCAAATCCACAAGTACCCAGATGCCAAGACCACCCAAGGTGAAGATCATCGCGATGCCGGTGCCAACTTTTCCAACGTAGAAGCGGTGCACACCAAAAATACCCACAATCCAGGCAAGTAGGGCACACGCTAGACGTGATCGTGGACTGATCGGGTTTCCGTTCTGGTCCACCGTGGGTTTTGGTGGCACCGGTACCGGCGGAGGCGACTGCGGGGTAGTAGCTGCTGCTTGTTCATCTTCGGACATTGCGAACTCCTCCCTCATCTAACGTGAGCATAGGGCAACAGACGTCCCGCCCTGTGGTCTTTGCGCATCTGGATCCCTGAATATTGCCCAACACTTCACGATGTCCCACCTCGTAGGCTGCCCTGGTGGCATCAGCGCAACCCCAAGAATCAGCAGCAGCCTCAACTCCTGCAGCGTTGGATGCCTCCCGCATGGATCGGGTCTGGGCGCACATCACCGACAACAAGCCAGATCCAGACAACCCTCGACAAGTTCGAGCTCAAGGGCGACTGGACGCGTACGAGCGCCGCACCGCCCTCGCCATGGTGCTCTTGGCCGTTGGCTATCTCGTCTTGTACTCGTTTTATGTTCTCGACGAACGCCTCACCTCTCAGGGGCTAGATCGACTCGACACCGCGATGAACGTCATCTGGGTTGTCTTCATTGCCGATCTCACCCTTCGCACCGTCCTGGCGCCCAAGCACATCGCGTACCTGGTTCACCATCCGCTCGATGTCATTGCGGTCGCGGTTCCTGCCTTCCGAGTGCTGCGCGTCCTGCGCGTGCTCACCGCCGGTCAGTGGCTCATCAGCCGGGGCAGCCGGTTGCGCTTCGGTCGGACCGCGACGGCCGTGGTCTTCGCGGTGGCGTTCCTGACGTATCTCAGCTCCCTCGCTGTGCTGAACGCAGAGCGCGGGGCTAAGGGCGCGGATATCGAATCCTTCGGCGATGCGGTGTGGTGGTCACTGGTCACTATGGCCACCGTCGGCTACGGCGATTACGTGCCGGTCACCACGAACGGGCGCATAGTCGCCGTCGGGCTCATGGTCGTGGGCATCTCGCTTCTTGGCCTGGTGGGTGCATCGGTCGCCTCGGCGGTGGTCACCCGAATCAGCGGACGGGCGCAGGAGGGACAGACGGAGGTCAAAGAGGATCTCGAGGCACTCCGCACCGACATTGCAGCGTTGCGGCAAGCCCTGCTCGATGCGGGCATCACCGGCTCAACGCGGCCGTCCGGGACGGACGCCACTCCCCCTGCGAGTTCCGCTAGGCCTGCTCACCCGCCTTCTCCTCCGGAGAAGCCGTCAGGCGACCCGCATGGGCAATCGCATCCGGATCCCGACGCGTCTTGATCCACGACGCGATCGTCACGACCACGAGAACCACCCCGATGAAAGCCAATGACCACGTCGTCTCGATCTTGGGCACCGTGTCCGGAAAAACTTCGTGGAAGTAAGTCAGGACGAGCTTCACGCCGATGAACATCAAGATGACCGCTAGGCCGGTCGACAGGTAAACAAGTTTGTCGAGCAAGCCCTTCAGGACAAAGTACAAGGCCCGAAGACCGAGCAGGGCGAACGCGTTGGCCGCGAAGACCAGATACGGCTCCTGGGTCACACCAAAGGTCGCCGGAATCGAGTCGAGTGCGAAAAGAAGGTCCGTGCCGCCGATCGCGATCATGACGAGCAACAACGGAGTGGCGACCTTGACGCCATCGATGACCGTGAAAAGTTTGGTGCCGTCGTACTCGTCGGCAAACCGATACCGCTTGCGAACGTTGCGGATGATGATGTTGTCCATCGGGTCCGGGTCCTCGTTGCGGTGACGCATCAGCTGAATCCCGGTCCACAACAGCAACGCGCCGAACAGCACGAAGGTGAACGCGAACAAGGAGATCGCCGTCGCGCCTATGGCAATAAAGATGGCACGCATCACGAGTGCGAGGACAACTCCCACGAGAAGCACACGCTGATGCAAGTTTGCTGGCGTCCGGAACTGGGTGAGGATGATGATGAAGACGAACAGGTTGTCCACACTGAGAGACTTTTCGACCAAGTAAGCGGTGAAGTATTGAGTCCCGTAGTCCGCCCCAGCCCAATTCCACACAATCACACCGAAGATGATCGCCACCGCGATGTAGAAGATGCTCCACAGCATGCCCTCACGGAACATCACTTCATGCGGCTTCCGGGTCACCGTGAAGAAGTCCACCAAGATCAGCAGCACGATGGCACCGATCGTGATGGCCCACACAAGCAGCGACGTGTCCATGTTCGAGATTCTTCTTTCGTGCGAGGGCGGGACTGGCTGGCGCGAGCCTAACCCGTCGCTTCCCGCATCCCGCGCAGTTCTGTCTTCAGATCAGAAACTTCGTCCCGCAGCCGCGCAGCTAGTTCGAATTGCAAGTCTGCCGCGGCTTGATGCATCTGGGTGGTGAGTTGCTCAACGAGTGAGACCAACTCGCTTTCCGCCATAGATGCGCTGCGACGGGCCGGCAGCGGAGTCTGCCCCGATGGGCTACCGATCAACGCCTCGGTGTCGGCCTCCTCCCGAACGAGGAGGTCCGTGATGTCGGCGATCCGCTTTCGAAGGGGCTGTGGGTCGATTCCGTGCTCGGTGTTGTACGCGATTTGCTTGGCTCGACGACGGTTGGTCTCGTCGATCGCCTGCCGCATTGATGGAGTGACCGCATCTGCATACATGTGCACCTCACCGGACACGTTGCGAGCAGCGCGGCCGATGGTTTGAATCAGCGACGTTTCCGACCTCAGGAAACCTTCCTTGTCCGCGTCCAAGATCGCCACCAGGGACACCTCTGGCAGGTCCAGGCCCTCACGAAGCAAGTTGATGCCAACAAGCACATCGAAGACACCGGCACGCAGCTCACGAAGGAGTTCGACTCGTCGCAAAGTGTCGACCTCTGAATGCAAATACTGCACCCGGATGCCGTGCTCTCCCAGGTAATCCGTCAGGTCTTCCGCCATGCGCTTCGTCAGCGTCGTCACCAAGGCACGCTCACTGCGCTCCGCTCGCACGCGCACCTCGTGCATCAAGTCGTCGATCTGACCCTCGGTCGGCTTGACCACGATCTCGGGATCCACCAATCCTGTTGGTCGAATCACCTGCTCGACGACATCTCCCTCGACGCGGCCCAACTCGTACGAACCCGGGGTTGCCGAGAGATAAATCGTTTGATTAATGCGTTCGACGAATTCCGCCCATGTCAAAGGCCGGTTGTCCAGCGCCGAGGGAAGGCGGAAACCGTGCTCAACGAGCGTTCGTTTTCGCGACGTGTCCCCTTCGTACATGGCACCGATCTGCGGCACCGTGACGTGGGACTCGTCGATCACCAGCAGAAAGTCCTCAGGGAAATAGTCGAGCAAGCAGTGCGGCGCCGAGCCGGGCGGCCGACCGTCGATGTGGCGCGAATAGTTCTCGATGCCAGAGCAGGTGCCCACCTGTCGCATCATCTCGACGTCATAGCTGGTTCTCATTCGTAGCCGCTGAGCCTCGAGTTGCTTGCCCTGGGCCTCCAACTCCGCGAGTCGGGTCTGCAACTCCGCCTCGATGTCGCCGATGGCGCGCTCCATGCGTTCTGGTCCCGCCACGTAGTGGCTCGCCGGGAAGATGTACATCTCCTGATCTTCGGTCAGGATTTCTCCCGTCACCGGATGCAGCGTCATCAGTCGCTCGATGTCATCTCCAAACATCTCGATACGAACGGGATGTTCTTCATACATCGGAAAGACCTCGACAGTGTCGCCACGAACACGAAAGGTTCCACGTTCGAAGGCAATGTCATTTCGGGTGTATTGGATGTCGACCAGCATTCGCAGCAGAGCATCTCGCTCACGCTCGTCACCTACGCGCAGCCGCACCATCCGATCGACGTACTCCTGCGGAGTCCCCAATCCGTAGATCGCCGACACCGACGCGACCACCAACACATCCCTGCGCGTCAACAATGAGTTGGTCGCTGAATGGCGCAACCGCTCTACCTCCTCATTAATCGAGGAGTCCTTTTCGATGTAGGTATCGGTCTGCGGCACATAAGCCTCGGGTTGGTAGTAGTCGTAGTACGAGACGAAATACTCAACAGCGTTGTGGGGCAAAAGTTCTCGGAACTCCGTCGCCAACTGCGCGGCCAACGTCTTGTTCGGTGCCATGACCAACGTCGGTCGTTGCAGTCGCTCCACAAGCCATGCCGTGGTGGCCGACTTACCTGTTCCGGTGGCACCCAGGAGCACGACGTCAGCGTCACCACCCTCGATGCGGCGGGCGATCTCCTCGATGGCCTGCGGCTGGTCCCCCGCGGGCACGTAGTCCGAGACAACCTCGAACGGCGCGACCGTGCGCTGCAGATCCGTCACGGGCCGTGTCATACGGGCCGCCGGATCCACTCTGCCCACAACGCGTCTACCTGTGCGCGCGATGCGTCATAGGAGCCACTGTTGTCGATCACAGCATCCGCAGCCTCGAGACGCTGTTCTCGAGACGCTTGGCGCAACATTCGCTGGCGCACATCCGCCTCGTCCATACCTCGCTGCACGGCTCTGTCGATCTGCACCGACTCGGGGACGTCCACCACGACGACAACATCCACGAGAGACACCTGACCACTCTCCACCAGCAGCGGCATTTCATACACGACGATCTCGGAAGTTTTCTCCGCGCGTGAGATATCTCGCTCTGCCTGCTCACGAATGGCCGGGTGCGTGATCTCGTTCAAGCGTCGAGTTCCACGCTCGTCGGCGAACGCACGCTCAGCAAGCAGCGCCCTATCCAACGACCCGTCCTCGAGCAGGATGTCCGATCCGAACTTCTCCGCTAAGCGCCCGAGCACGGAGGAACCCGGTGCGACCACGCGGCGAGCAATCTCATCTGCGTCGACGACCGCTGCGCCCATGATGGCGAGCATGTCGACCACCGTGGACTTGCCGGAGCCGATTCCCCCGGTGAGACCGACACGCACCTGGGCGGTTTCTCGCTAGTCGTTCGTGAGCTTGTCGCGCAGGGCCTGCAGAGCCTCGTCGGACGCAAGCGAGCCGTCCGTGTCCTCACCCTCGGATGAGTATGACGTCGCTTCACCACTCTCCACCGCGGCAGCTTGATCAGCCTCCTGGGCCTCGCTCATCTGCTTGCGATGCGCTTCCCACCGTGCGTGGGCGTCGGCGTACTCCTGCTCCCAGGCGGCACGTTGCTCCTCGAAGCCGGACTTCCATTCACCGGTCTCCGGATCGAAGCCATCGGGCCCGATGTACTTGCCGGCCTCGTCGAACGCCGGAGCCATGCCGTACAAATATGGGTCGAACTCTTCCGAGGCCTGGGTGTCTGCCGAATCGTTCGCCTGCTTGAGAGACAGCGAAATCCGTCGACGCTCGAGGTCGATATCGATGACCTTGACAAAGAGCTCATCGCCTACCTGAACGATTTGCTCGGGCAGTTCGATGTGCCGCTCGGCGAGCTCGGAAATGTGCACCAGGCCCTCGATTCCTTCATCCACGCGAACAAACGCGCCGAAGGGAACCAGCTTCGTCACCTTGCCGGGCACCACCTGGTTCAGTTGATGGGTCCGCGCGAAGTGCTGCCACGGGTCCTCTTGGGTCGCCTTGAGCGACAGCGAGACCCGCTCACGATCCATGTCGACGTCAAGGACCTCGACGGTCACCTCGGTGCCGACCTCAACCACCTCGGACGGATGATCGATGTGCTTCCAGGACAACTCGGAGACATGGACCAGACCATCGACACCGCCGAGGTCGACGAAGGCTCCAAAGTTCACGATGCTCGAGACCACACCGGACCGAATCTGTCCCTTTTGCAGTTGCGTCAGGAACGTCTGGCGAACCTCCGACTGCGTCTGCTCAAGCCAGGCTCGACGGGACAGCACCACGTTATTGCGGTTCTTATCCAGCTCGATGATCTTTGCTTCCAGGGTCTTGCCGACGTAGGGCTGCAGATCCCTGACTCGGCGCATCTCAACCAGGGACGCCGGCAGAAACCCGCGTAGCCCGATGTCCAGGATCAGTCCACCCTTGACCACCTCGATGACCTGGCCTTCGACCATGCCGTCTTCTTCCTTGACCTTCTCGATCGTGCCCCAGGCGCGCTCGTACTGCGCCCTCTTCTTCGACAGGATCAGACGGCCTTCCTTGTCCTCCTTCTGCAGGACGAGGGCCTCAACCGAGTCTCCGACTCCGACGACCTCGTTCGGGTCGACGTCGTGCTTGATGGAAAGTTCGCGGGAGGGGATCACACCCTCGGTCTTGTAGCCGATATCGAGAAGTACTTCGTCTCGATCGACCTTAACGATGGTGCCTTCGACGATGTCACCGTCATTGAAGTACTTGATGGTCGCGTCGATTGCGGCCAGAAAATCGTCGGCGGAGCCGATGTCGTTCACGGCAACTTGAGTAGGCGTGGACGTGGAGGTTGTAGGAGCAGTCATAGAGGGGGAAATCCATTACATCGATGAAATCCAGCGGTCGCTGGGCCCCCCAAGGCTACGGCAGGGGCATCGGGGGTGCTCGACAGCCCCCGCAGCGGGAGAAATCCACCAATCGCGCGGCGTTGGACCCAGAAGTCGAGCCCAGAAGACGGCCCCTGGTGGGGCGTTAGTGGCCGGCGGCCTGCCAGTTCAGTCCCTGACCCACCGATACATCCAGCGGCACCTCCAACGAAGCGGCGGCGCCCATCTGCGAGCGGACGAGATCCTCGACCTCCTGCGCTTCGCCCGGCGCCACCTCGAGGACCAGCTCGTCGTGCACCTGCAGCAACATGCGGGAGCCGAAGCTGCGCTCGGTTAAGGCCCGATCGACGTTCAGCATCGCCACCTTGACGATGTCCGCGGCGGTCCCCTGAATGGGGGCATTCAACGCCATTCGCTCCGCCATCTCTCGACGTTGACGATTGTCATGATTCAGATCCGGCAAGTACCGCCTGCGCCCGAACATCGTCTCGGTATAGCCGCGTTGTCGAGCCTCGGCCACGACCCCAGCGAGGTAGTCGCGCACACCACCAAATCGAGTGAAGTATTCGTCCATCAGGTCCTGCGCCTCGTTCGGCGATATCCGCAGTTGCTGCGCAAGCCCGAATGCGGACAGTCCGTATGCCAGGCCGTAACTCATCGCCTTGATGCGTCGCCGCATCTCAGGATCGACATCGGATTCATCAACCCCGAACACTCGGGCCGCGACGGAATTGTGGAGGTCTTCGCCGTCCATGAACGCCTCGATCAGCCCCTCATCTCCCGACGCGTCCGCCATGATGCGCATCTCGATCTGGCTGTAGTCCGCCGTCATCAGTGACTCGAACTCCTCTCCCACGATGAAGCAACCGCGGATTCTGCGTCCGGCTTCGGTGCGGATAGGGATGTTCTGAAGATTGGGGTCGGACGATGAGAGTCGACCGGTGGCCGTGGCCGTCTGCCGGAACGTGGTGTGGATTCGTCCCCCATCGTCGACCAACGGAAGCAACCCCTCCACGGTCTGGCGCAACTTCGACACATCCCGCCACGCCAACAACTGCTCGAGGACAGGGTCCTCGGTCGTGGCGAACAGGTTCTGCAGCGCCTCGGCGTCCGTGGTGTAGCCCGTTTTGATCTTCTTCGTCTTCGGCAACCCACGATCGACAAACAAGACTTCCTGCAACTGCTTGGGGGATCCCAGATTGAAGGTGCGGCCAACGATGTCATGGGCCGCGTCCTCCGCCGCCCGCATGGTGGCACCGAACTCCTCGGACAGGCCTTGCAATCCGGCGCGATCGGTCGCAATACCTGCGTACTCCATGCGCGCCAAAAGCCCGGCAAGAGGAATTTCCATCTCAGCGAGCAGCGAGTCGATCTTTTCGTCCTTCAAACGTTCCTGCACTACCTCTGCGATGTCATGCACGGCCTGCGCCTGCGTTCCGAGTCCGCGCAGGTCCTCTTCGCCTCCGCCATCCAAGGCCAACTGCCCGGACTCGGGTTCGTCGTCCAAGGTGCGACCAACTAGCCGTGTGGCTACGTCCTCCAGCCCGTAGGAGCGAGCCCCTGGGCTGTCCAGGTAGGCCGCCAGCGCCGTATCCACGGACACGCCCCGGATCACCGCGTCACCGCCGGTACGGGTTAGCAGGGCGAGGTCGGGCCCTTTCGCATCGTGGATGCGCTTGTCGATGGACGGATCCATCAGCCACGCGTCAAGCGCGTCACGATCGTCGTCACCGCCCAGCGGCAGCACGGTCACCGACGTGCCGTCGCACACAGCAACCGCGTCGATCGAGCCCCGACCGGCTGCCCAGGATCCGCGAAACGCCACCGCACCACCGGTGACCCCCGCCAGCACCTCGGCCACGGTGCCCGCCTCGCGTACCTCAATGTCCATGGCCGCTGGCTCGTCAGCGCCCCGGGTGTCGAGCACGTCGTCACCTCCGGTGCCGTGCGGAAGCGACTCAACCCGTGACCGCAGCGCCGCGAACTGCAGGCTGTCAAAGAGCTCGCTGACGGATGTCCTGGACCACTCGCGCCATTGCAGGGTGTCGAGATCGACCGCTACGGGCACGTCTCGGACGAGTTCGGTGAGTTCGCGGTTGACCAGCACCTGCGGCACGGCCTCGCGCAGGGCGTCACCGACCTTCCCGCCCACCTCGTCTACGTGATCGATCAACCCGGCCAGGTCGCTGTAGGCGTTCAGCCACTTGACGGCGGTCTTCTCCCCCACGCCGGGAATGCCAGGAAGGTTGTCGCTCGGGTCGCCGCGCAGGGCCGCGAAGTCTGCGTACTGCCCAGGATTCAATCCGTACTTCTCAACGATGGCTTCGGGTGTCATCCGAGCGAGATCGGACACTCCCTTGCGTGGATACAGCACCGTGGTGCGCTCGTCGACCAACTGAAACGTGTCACGGTCACCGCTGACAATGCCGACGGTGAAGCCGCGGGTGGTCGCCTGGGTGGCCAGCGTGGCAATGATGTCGTCGGCTTCGAACCCCTTCATTTCCAGCGCATTCACCCCAAACGCGCGGACCACCTCTTTGATCAGTTCGACCTGGCCTTTGAAACCGTCCGGAGACGCCGACCGCGTGGCCTTGTAGTCCGGGAACTTCTCGGTTCGAAAACTGCGGCGTGACACATCAAAGGCCACCGCGACGTGACTGGGCTCCTCATCGCGTAGCAGATTGACCAGCATGGATGTGAATCCGTATACGGCGTTCGTCGGTTGACCCGTGCTTGTACTGAAGTTCTCCACCGGCAACGCGTAGAACGCGCGGTAGGCCAACGAGTGCCCGTCGAGCACCAATAAACGTCCCGGGTCGGCCACGTTCCGATCCTAGGCTTTTCCGGCGGCTCGCTCCGGCGACTGCCATGTCGCCGGGGCATCGTCCCGGTGTCACCGCGTCACCCGCGCTGCGGGACATACGCTGTCGGTACAGGAGATTTCGGTACAGGAGAGGTCGGTATGGGAGATGACGCGGTGAACGATGAGGTTGTCGACACATTGGCCCAATGGGGTGTGGGGGCGCTCGGAGAGAGAATGGGCATTGAGCTCATCGCGGCGAACCGAGAACGCGTTGTCGCGACGATGCCCGTCGAAGGCAACACCCAACCCTTCGGGCTCCTTCACGGAGGGGCCAATGCCGTGCTTGCCGAGTCACTCGGCTCGATCCACGGGACCCTGCTCGTTGCACCCGAGAGCGTGGTGGTCGGGATCGACCTGAATTGCACCCACCACCGATCGGCGACGTCCGGACACGTCCGCGGTGAATCCCTGGTGCTCTCGGCCGGACGCACCGTCGTGTGCACCGAAATTCGAATCGTCGACGATGCCGACCGCCCCGTCTGCACCGCTCGTTTGACCTGCCTCGTGCGGCCGGTAGCGAAGTAGTAACAAAAAGCGGCTATTAGGACGACCGGGTCCCAAATCACCCGACGGGCCGCTAGTGTTACCAAGATTCTCTGATCGGCGATCAACGCCGTCAGGCGACCTCGGGAGGTTGGCTTCGTGCTGATCGCGGTCCGCGCTGCCGTCTCGGCTGTGGTGCTGGCGGTTCTGTCTCTCCTGGGCGTCACCATTCTCGGGGCCTCGGCGGCCCACGCCGTGGATACGACGCTCGTCGGGAACTTCACCGCCCCCGACGGGTCGGGCATCCCGGACGTATCCATCACGGTGAGCGACGAGGCCGGGTTCAGCGAAACGGGAACGTCCGATGCGAACGGTGACTTTGCGATTCCGCTACCCGGAGGCGGCACCTACGCCATCGAAATCGACGTGACCACGCTGCCCGACGGCATTGCGCTAGAGAATCCCGAGGACGCCAGCCGATCCCTCCTGGTCCTTGGCGGGGAAAAGAAGATCATCACCAAGCTCGTCGAGGGTGAAGGCGGTGGCGGCGACGACGGTGGCTTCATCGACGTCTCCGGAGATCAATTCGTGCAACTGCTCTTCGACGGCATCCTGTTCGGCATCATGATCGCCCTTGGGGCACTCGGCCTGAACCTCGTTTTTGGCACCACGGGCCTGACCAACTTCTCCCACGGCGACCTGCTCACCCTCGGCGCATTTACAGCACTGATATTGAACGAGGCAGGTCTGCACATCATCATCGCCGCCCCGATTGCCATCATCATCGCGGCTGTGCTGTTCGGTTGGGGCCAGAACAAGGTGCTGTGGCGCCCCTTACGCCGGCGCAAGACCGGCCTGATCGCCATGATGATCATCACCATCGGCCTGGCCATCGTCATCCGATACGGGGTGGCCCTGTTCTTCGGTGGTGCACCGAGAAACTTCAACCAGTACGCCGGCCAACCAGGCATTGAGATCGGCCCTGTCAGCACTACCCCCAAGGCACTCATCCTCGCGGGGCTCGCGACCATCGCGCTGATCATCACCATCCTGTGGGTACAGCGCTCGCGGATCGGTAAGGCCACCCGCGCGGTCTCGGATAACCCGGCGCTGGCCTCGGCAACGGGCATTGACGTCGAGAAGGTGATCGCGGTCGTCTGGACCGTCGCGGCTGGACTGGCTGCCTTCGGCGGCATCTACCTGGGCTTGACTCAGGACAACATCTGGAACATGGGGCAGCGAGTACTCCTGATCATCTTCGCATCGGTCATCCTTGGCGGCCTCGGAACCGTGTACGGCGCCATCATCGGTGCCCTCGTGGTGGGCGTTTTCATCCAGCTCACCAGCCTGGTGATCCCCACGGAGATGAAGACCGTCGGAGCCCTGTTCGTGATGATCGTCATCCTGATGATTCGCCCGCAGGGAATCCTCGGCAGACGCGAGAGGGTGGGCTGACATGGATTGGAGTTTTGTCCTCACCCAGACCCTCACGCAGGCCATTGGTATTCAGGCGATCATCTACTGCCTTGCAGCCATCGGCCTCAACGTCCAGTTCGGATACACCGGGCTGCTGAACTTCGGTCAGGTGGCGTTCGTCGCCGCGGGCTCGTATGCGGTGGGCGTCATCGTCCTCACCTTCGACCTCAGCCTGTGGCTGGCCATCGTCGTGGGCGTCGTCGTTGCTCTCGTGATCGCACTGATTTTGGGTATTCCGACCCTGCGCTTGCGGGCCGACTATCTCGCCATCGTGACGATCGCCTTCAGCGAGCTCGTCCGGCTCACCGTGCGCTCGATCGCCTTCAAGGACGTTCTCGGTGGCGCGCAAGGCCTCAACGGAAAGCTCGGCCAGGACTTCCACGACACCAACCCCCTGCCAGCAGATTTCCAGAGCTTGCCAGTGCTCAGTTGGACGCGGCAGGACCTGTGGGTGGTTATCGTCGGCTGGATCCTTGTGGCCCTGTTCACCCTCCTGGTGTGGCTCTTGGTGCGTTCGCCCTGGGGCCGAATCGTCCGTGGCATCCGCGAAGACGAAGCCGCCGTGGTTTCTCTCGGCAAGAACGTGTTCGCCTACAAGCTGCAGGCTCTGATGCTCGGAGGCGTGATCGGAGCCTTCGGCGGCATCGTCTGGGCGGTCGCCAAACAGTCGGTGCAGCCGGACACGTTCCGACCAGAATTCACCTTCTTCGCTTACACGATTCTGCTGCTCGGTGGGGCGGCGCGGGTCTTCGGACCGATCGTCGGCGCCATCTTGTTCTGGATCATCCTGGCCGGAACAGGAGAGTTCCTCGGACAGGCCATTCAGGCCGGCTGGATCGACTTCCTGCAGCCGACCGACGTCGGCAATATCCGTTTCGTTCTCATGGGTTCGGGACTGATCGCCTTGATGGTCTTCCGGCCTCAGGGCATCTTCGGAGACAGAAGGGAGTTGGCGCTCGATGCCAAATGACCAAGCAGTCTCTGACTCGATAGCTGCGTCCGCCCGCGCCGCGCTCTCCACCGTGGAACCCCGCCCGGGCGTGCCCAAGCCCGACCCGATCATGGTCGCCGACCACGTTCGTCGGTCCTTTGGCGGCCTCACGGCGGTAAACGTGGAACACGTCGAGATTCAGCGTGGGGCGATCACGGCCCTCATCGGGCCTAACGGCGCTGGCAAGACCACGTTCTTCAACCTGATCACCGGATTCGACGATGCTAACGAAGGCACCTGGACGTTCAACGACCGCCAGGTAGCCGGAACTGCGCCGTACAAGCTCGCTCGAATCGGCATGGTGCGCACTTTCCAGCTAACCAAGGCCCTCAGCCGCATGACCGTCATCGACAACATGCGACTCGGCGCCAAGCACCAGACCGGTGAACGCTTCTTCGCAGCCATCTTGCCCTTCCTGTGGAACTCCCAAGAGAAGTCCGTCAGCCAGAAAGCCATGGGGCTGCTCGAGCGGTTCAACCTGCACGAGAAGGTCGGGGATTTCGCCGGGTCACTGTCCGGTGGCCAGCGCAAGCTGCTCGAGATGGCTCGCGCCCTCATGGCGGATCCCGAACTCATCATGCTCGACGAACCGATGGCCGGCGTCAACCCAGCGTTGAAGCAAAGCCTCCTCGGTCACATCAAGACCATGCGGGAAGAGGGCACCACCGTGCTCTTTGTCGAGCACGACATGGACATGGTTCACGACATCAGCGACTGGGTCATCGTGATGGCCCAGGGTGAGGTCATCGCCGAGGGTCCTCCGGACACCGTCATGAAGAATCAAGCGGTCATTGATGCGTACCTGGGAGCCCACCACGAGGCACAGTTGACCGAGACTGGGGAATCACTCACCCAATCCTCCGACGGAGACAGCGCATGAACTACACCGAGCCAGCCGATCTCGCAGGGCCCGACGACCCGGACAACGCGCACGCCTTCGAGACCGAACTCGACACGAACGCCGAGCAACTCGCCACGCCCCACGCGGCGACGATAGAGCAGGTGCACAAGTCGGAGGCTGTCGGAGCGCTGGTGCGTGCCGACGGCCTGTATGCGGGCTACTTCCCCGGGGTAAACATCCTCAACAGCTCCGATCTGTATGCCAAAGACGGAGAACTCGTCGGCATCATCGGGCCCAATGGGGCGGGCAAGTCCACCCTGCTCAAGGCGATCTTCGGCCTCGTGCACATCAACACCGGCGCCGTGTTGCTGCGTGATGAGGACATCACGAATCTCCGGGCGGATCAGCTCGTGCGGCGTGGCGTGGGCTTCGTGCCGCAGACCAACAACGTGTTCCCCTCGCTCACCATTGAGGAGAACATGGAAATGGGCGCCTTCCAGGACCCCAAGAATTTCTCGGCACGATTCGACAAGGTGGTGGATCTGTTCCCCACGTTGGGTGAGCGGCGGAAGCAGCGAGCAGGCTCCCTCTCCGGCGGCGAGCGGCAAATGGTTGCCATGGGACGCGCGCTAATGATGGAGCCGAGCGTCTTGTTGCTCGATGAACCCAGCGCCGGCCTCTCCCCCGCCTTGCAGGACGAAGTCTTCGTCCGGGTGCGCGAGATCAACCAGACCGGCGTCACCGTGATCATCGTGGAGCAGAACGCACGCCGGTGCTTGCAGATCGTGGATCGGGGCTATGTCCTCGACCAGGGCAAAAACGCATACACCGGCACCGGCAAAGCTCTCGCCAACGACCCGAAGGTCATTGAGTTGTACCTCGGCACACTCGCCCAAGCCTGACCGCCAGCGACCGCTACGCACGCACAACATTGCGCAGGCGGCCAATCCCTTATGGCCCAGCGGCCTGAACGTCCACCGCAGGCGGTTTGAGCTCGGTCTTGAGCAACACGAGGGCTAGCGACGTATGCACAGATGACCCAGGAGGCGCGTAAAGCCTGACACCCGATACCGGCCCCAACCGGTGCATCGGGGCAACCTGTGGATCTGGAGTCGCGCAGAAAGGCGCACGTGATCAGCGCGCCGTTACGCCCTTCCAGGCCGCGATGTCACGATCGTGGGGAGCAGCTTCGCCGAGGAGAAAGCGGTGGGCCCCGCCTCCCGGGGGAGACGGGGCCCACACACGTGGTGACTTGCTGCTACGGCAGCGGCACGTCAGCGGTGATCTTGCCCAGTGACTCGAACTCAGTGTTCGAGGTGTACTCGTTCACCTCAATGGTGCCCTGCGCGAGA
>WLWL01000284.1 GCA_012103605.1 Candidatus Nanopelagicales bacterium | reverse complement strand
GGGCAACGAAGCGAGCGCTGGCGCAACGCCACGGATCCGATGCGTCGACCCAGCACAACTGATCACGTCTGCTTCGCATGATTGCTCCTCGTCCCTTCGCGCAAGTAGACGTATTCACCGCTGAGCCGACTCTCGGTAATCCCGTCGCCGTCGTACTCGACGGAGCAGGGTTGACGACGCAGCAGATGCACGCTTTCACCGAGTGGACGAATCTGTCCGAGGCCACCTTCGTCGTGCCGGCAACGGATCCATCAGCCGACTACGCCGTGCGGATCTTCTGTCCCGGACGCGAGCTCCCCTTCGCTGGCCACCCGACCTTGGGAACATGCCATGCATGGTTGGAGGCCGGGGGTGAGCCGGCCGATGACGACATCGTGCAGGAGTGCGGAGCAGGTCTGGTTCGAATACGGCGCACGCCGGACGGAGCTTTGAGTTTCGCGGCACCACCGCGCAATCGCACCGGACCTCTCGAGGACGACATCTTGGACGAAACTCTTTATGGGCTCGATTTGTCCCCGGATGCCGTGGTCGCTCACCAGTGGTGCGACAACGGGCCCGGCTGGCGCGGCCTTCTCCTTCGCTCCACCGAGGATCTGCATTCTCTATCTCCCAACCCAGAGCTCCTCGCACACGCTGACGTCGGACTTATCGCACCGAGTTTCGTGGAGACTGACTTTGAAGTGCGGGCATTCTTTCCCGGCAACCAAGGGATAACCGAGGACCCTGTTACCGGGTCGCTCAACGCAGCGCTCGGCCAGTGGCTCATCGGTGCAGGGCTCGCACCAGATTCCTACACCGCACTTCAAGGTCGCGCACTCGGTCGCCGTGGACTAGTTTCCGTCGAAAGGCACCTCGACGACGTGTGGGTCGGGGGAAGAACGGTGACAGTTATCGACGGGACGGTGTCGTTGTGATTCTCGACGGGGGAATGGGACACCTCCTGCGCCGCAATGGTGTCGACATCTCCGGACCCATCGGCACGATGGAGCGCTTTCGCGGCGTTGCACGAGCGAACCGTGACTCTCCCGACATCGTTCTCCAATCTCACCTTCAGTTCCTGCGTTCTGGCGCTGACGTCATCACAACCAATACCTACGCCTGTGTGCCCGCTGCTCTTGCGACCGAAAGTGGTGGTTCTCCCGACGACGTGGTGGACCTCGTCCAGGCGGGTGGCGCGCTTGCTGCGAGAGCGCGCGATATCGCTATATCGGAGGGGTTATCGAACACACGTCCTCTCGTTGCCGGCTGCTTGCCACCCCTCCACGAGAGCTACCGACCGGATCGCGTTGGGGACTATGACGAACTGTCGAGCACCTATCGAATGATTGTCGATTCCGTCGCTCCGTCATCGGACGTCCTGTTATGCGAGACCATGCACTCCACCGCCGAAGCCTGTGCGGCTGCCGAGGCAGCCAATGCGGCGGGGCTCCCGGTGTGGGTTTCCTTCACTGTGTCCGAGGTCGATGTCGGATGTCTTAGGAGCGGGGAGGCGATCGCGGAAGGCGTCGCGGCAATCGCTGAGTTCAGGAACGTCGAGGCAGCAATGCTCAACTGCAGCAGCCCGGAAGCCATCACCTCCGCTCTCCCTCTTCTCGTCCAGGCTGC
>WLWL01000283.1 GCA_012103605.1 Candidatus Nanopelagicales bacterium | reverse complement strand
ACAAGGGTCAAATGGCGACGGTGGGTCGCCGCCTCGCGGTCGTCGAGATGCCCAATGGCCTACGGCTGCACGGAACGCTTGCGTGGCTGTCCTGGCTGGCCCTGCACATCTTCTACCTGGCCGGTGGCCGACACCGCGTCTCGGTCATGGCGGACTGGTTCTGGAATTATCTGGCCTGGGGTTCGGGTCCAAGGCGCACCGTGCTCGAGTGATTGCAGTCATAGTTCCTGCCTGCGGTGTTCAGTAGTCCCCGTTCGCAGGCTCTCGCGACCATCGCGGAACCGATCGAAGTTGCATCGGTAGTCGAGGGCGGCAGACTAACGACGTGGTGACGGATAGTGATCGACTGCAAGTTGACCGGCTGAAGTCGGTTCCCTTCGCCTCGGCGTCGGCTTCTGTGCCTGCATCGGCCGCGCAGATGTTCGCGGTTCTGGAGCGCCCGGGTCATTTGGAACCATTTCACCCCTTCTGCCGAGAGAACACAGCGCTCGTGTGGGATGAGTCGGAGCGCAGAGATCGGATCGTCTACCTCAACGGGTTAAGGCTGGACCGCCAGTTTGTGCAGTGGTCTCCGGGCGAGGGATTCGAGCTTCTGATCGGTGGATCGGTGGATAAACGTTCTTTGGTGACGTGGACGCTCAGGGACGACTCTTCGGCCTCGTCAACGATCACCATCACGGTGCGTCCATACATCTACGCGGGCAAGCCACGCGTCACTAGTGCCGCCATTAACCGTTTGTGGATCGGGCCGAGATTGACCAGCTACCTCACGTCTGTGGTGAACGGCTTGAATCAGTACCTCGAGACCGGTGAGCGAGTGGCTCGGAACGCGTGGGGCTCTCATCCATGGTTCTCACGCTGATACGGAAGGGTTGGCCCCGGAAGTAGGGCAGCCATGACGGCGCGGCGTAGGGTTAGGCCATGAAGACTTTCTTTTCACCGGTCGTTTCCATCACCCTCGTGCTTGCCATTAGTTCGATAGGACTTGTGTCGCCGGCGCACGCACGCGAGAAGAGCCCGTACCAGTCGAAGATTCAGGGCTTGAGGACATTGCAGACTGCAGCGCCTTCGGCGAACGAGTTCTCTTTGTCCGTGGCACCCCAAGTGGGGTGGGACGCTGGGCTAGAAACTGCTGGGACACCGGCGGCGGCGATGTACCGACTGTGGGATATGAAAGTGGCATGGCGGGACGTGAATCCCCAACAAGGGGTCTTCGACTGGTCAATTCTTGACCGCCGTATCGCATTGGTTGAGTCGTGGGGGGGAAAGCCCTTCCTTGTGCTCGGCCTTACGCCCCAGTGGGCGGCGCAGAACCCTGGGGCCGGTGATCCACGCTGGGGAGCCGGCAGTGCGAGCCCGCCCACCAACATTGCCTACTGGAACGACTACGTCCGCGCCGTTGCAGGCCGGTACGGGGGGCGCATCGCGGGCTACGAGTTGTGGAACGAAGCGAACCTGACCACCTTCTGGCAAGGCTCCCCTAGCGAACTGTTCGCGATGGCGCAAAGCGCCTACGACATCATCAAGACCTCGAATCCGAACGCCGTGGTTGCCGCACCCTCCATTACGACACGACTCAGGGGATCCGCAGCGCGCTTTACTTCCGCT
>WLWL01000282.1 GCA_012103605.1 Candidatus Nanopelagicales bacterium | reverse complement strand
TCAGCGCCATGGATAAGTACCCCGGTCCGGGGACGGCCGCCGCCCGCGCGAACAGCGTCGCGGTCATCAAGGAACTCGCTCAGGAGTCAGCGCGCTCCGGCATCACGATCACCCTGGAGTTCGTCAATCGGTACGAAAGCAACCTGCTCAATACCGTGCAGCAGACTCTGGACTACATGGACGATGTCGATGAGGACAACGTCGTGGTGCACGCGGACGTCTATCACATGAACATCGAGGAGCGCGGCTTTCGCACTCCCCTGCTCCTGGCCGGTGATCGCTTGGGCTACGTGCACATCGGAGAATCGAATCGCGGGTACTTAGGGCAAGGAACCATCGACTTCGAGGAAGTCTTCGGCGCACTGGCCGACATGAACTACCAGGGGCCGATCACGTTCGAGTCGTTCTCCTCGGCCGTTGTCGACCCGCACCTGTCCAACACGTTGGCGGTGTGGCGGAACCTGTGGGAAGACAGCATGGACCTCGGCACCCACGCGCGAGAGTTCATGGCCTCGGGCATGGAGAACGCTCGCGCCACCGTGGGATCGCGCTAGATCAACAGATCTGACCCCACAGCCCCAGCAGGTCGTCTTTAGCGTCTTGCTCGGCTTGTTGGAACAGCTGCTGGTAGGTGTAGGGAACGTCGTAGGTGTATTCCTGTGCGAGGCCGGCGTCGATCATCGCCAGGTTGACCATCAGGTCGTCCTCGAGCCACACGTAGGCGAGGATCCGGTCGTACTTGTCGTAGGTGCCTTGACTGGCGTCGAGTTCGAGGAACACGTCCTCGCCGGACATCAACTGCTCCGCATACACGCTGGCCTCCGGGCCCGCGCACTCCACCGAACGATTCGGCGCCACCGTTTCGGGGGTGTCGATACCGATCAGTCGCACCGCGGTGTCCTGTCCCTTAATCAGGACGCGCACGGTGTCACCATCGACCACGCGGGTCACCGGGAACGGGCCCTCGACGGCACTAGGCATGGACAGGCCCGGCTCGGTCTGCGGCTCGATCGGAACGAAGTCGGCGTCACCGCCGCACGCCACGAGCAGCGCGCCGGCAAGGGCGCCAGCGAGGGCGGCAGCCGGCAGGAATTTCCCCCAGTTCACTCGATAACGGTAGTTCGCTCGAGCATGCCGCGATACTGAGCCAATGCGTGCTGTGGTCTACGACCAACCGGGGTCCTTCACCGTGCGAGAGGTGCCGACACCCAAGCCGGGATCTGGCGACGTGCTCGTGCAGATGACCGCCGCCGGGATGTGTGGGACCGATCTGCACTTGCATGAGGGGCAGTTCCTCGCGAACTTCCCGCTCACCCCCGGCCACGAGACCGTCGGCGAGGTTGCCGCGGTGGGCGCCGACGCCACCGACGGTGACGGCGGAGCCCTGTCGGAGGGCCAGCAAGTCGTGATCAACCCAAACTCGAGTTGCCGAGCATGCGCCTACTGCACCGAGGAGCGTCCCTGGCTGTGTGAATCGTTCGCCGGAATCGGGTCATCGACGCCGGGAGGCTTCGCCGACTACGTTCTCGTGCCCGGCGCGCAGTTGTTCGATGCGACCGGCATCGATCTCGACCTGGCCGTCTTCGCCGAACCGTCGGCCTGCATCGCGC
>WLWL01000281.1 GCA_012103605.1 Candidatus Nanopelagicales bacterium | reverse complement strand
ACGCCATCGACCGTGCAGACGCCGCCGGTGGTACTCGTGATTCGAGCGGCGGCGCGAACGCCACTGTTCCCGGGGCGTCGGTTATCGACTCCACTCGCTTTGAGGATGTTCGAGATGCGGTGGTCGCTCGCTCGGAACCGGTGGATCTTTCATCTTTGTCCTACGCCGACGCGTACCGCACCCTCTGGCTGCGCATCGAGGACGGCACAGACTTGCTGGAGCGCCTTCGAGGCGAACTTTCCGACGCAACCGCGGCGTTCGAGCTCGCTCGCGTCGAACTGACGACGGCTGCTCGGCATCAAGACCGCGCCGACGTCGAATCGGTTCGCTCCGGTCACGACCTCGATGACGCCGCCCGCGACCTCTACATGACCGGGTCCACCGGGGTCGATGCCGCCTTCCAAGCATTAAGCGGAAGCCCGGAAGATGTCCTCGCGAGTATCGATTCGGTCCGCTACGTCACATCCGCGGGTGACTCCGAGACGTTGGATTTCGAGCGAGCCGCAGCCGAGGCAGCACGCATGCAAGACGCGACAGCCGTGGCCCGCGCCTGGGTGGAGGCCAAACGTGCCGCCGTGGAGTCCGTGCAGGAATCCCTGACCACCGTCCGCGAGCAGGTCGCAGCAGACCGCGAATCATTGAACGCGTTGATCGCCACCGCGTCCGCCGGAACCGAAGTCGGTCCCGATGGGTGCGCGACATCCGTGCCAGCGGGAACCGTGCCGGACGGCGTCGACATCCAGTACCTGTGCCGCACGGCGATGAACGACGCCGCAACCCCGCAGGCGCAGCTGGCGGTCCAGTGGGCGTTGATCCACCTGGGTGCGCCGTACGCCTGCGAAGGCGTCGGCCGCTTGAACGATTGGGTGTTCGACTGCTCGTCGTACGTCTCCCGCGCCTACGCCGAGGGCGCTGGGTTGGACACGGCCGGTGCCGATTGGGCGCCCACCACGCGCAACATGCTGCCGTGGGGCGGGGCTTCCTTGGACGCGCATTACGAGGTCATCGAACCGCAGGATCTCGCTCCTGGTGACCTGGTCCTGTATGACACGTGCACCGACGAAGAGAAGGACGAAGGCGAGTGCGATTACCGCCACGTGGTCATGTATTTGGGGGAGCAAGCCCCGGGTATGGGTCCGCTGATGGCGCACACCAACGCCTGCGGCGAGGTCTCCCGCGTTGTTCCTTTCACCGGAACCGACGTGTCCAACTTCCTCGGCGCCCGTCGCGTGGTCGCCTCGAAGAAGGAACTCAAGGCCGCTGGGCTGTGGGAGGAGACCGACGGTGACGACACCGGCGGTGACGACACTGGCGGTGACGACACGAAGGCAGCGGGGACGGCGGGGGCCGTCGAAATAGCCCCGGGTAAGCCCGAGGACGCCGTGGCGTAGCCCACTTTCTCGGTCCGATACCTCCTCTGAGTGTCCGTGTATCCGTGGGGGAAGTAGTCACCGAAGGAGGGGCTGTGCTTCAGTCACTGTCGCCTGCGAACGCGTCTGAGCGTCGTGACTCTGATGGCGGCTTCTCCCTCGTCGAAATCATGGTGGCTCTCGCGATCTTCCTCGTCGCCTCCGGAGCGGTCCTCGGCCTGATCATGGTGTCGCTGTCGACCATCAGGTCGAACGCAGACAGGGTGTACG
>WLWL01000280.1 GCA_012103605.1 Candidatus Nanopelagicales bacterium | reverse complement strand
TCATCGTTGCGGCACGCGACGTACTCCTTGGCGACCAGATTCATGCCATCGCGCAACGGAGTCACCAGCATGATGTCGGTGGCCAAGTAGAGCGCGATCAGCTCCTCGCGTTCGAGAACGCGACGCAAATAGTGGATCGGAGTCGCACCGAAGGTGGCCAAGGATCCGTTGAACCTGCCCACGAGCATTTCGATGTCGTCGCGGATCTGCTGGTACTGCGAAATGTTCTCCCTGGACGGGACGGCTACCTGCACGAAGACGGTCGTGGCGGCATCCAAGCGCTCGTCCTGCAGAACCTCTGCGAACGCCTTCAATCGGATGTCGATTCCCTTGGTGTAGTCGAGCCGATCCACACCGAGCAGAACCGTTGTCGGCGAACCCATCTCCGCACGCAACTGTCGGGCCCGCTCGAGGACGTGAGGCGCCGCTGCAGTTGCGGAGAAACCCTCGGCGTCGATACCGATCGGAAAGGCGCCGACACCGACGCGCCTGTTATTGACACGCATAGTCCCTTCGTAGGCCGCGAGGCCCAACGAGCGTTCACACGAGTAGACGAATTGCCGCGCATCGTCGTGTGTGTGAAATCCGATGAGATCGGCGCCCAGCAGCCCCTCGAGAATCTGTCGCCGCCAGGGCAGTTGGGCGAATAGCGCGCTGGGAGGAAACGGAATGTGCAGGAAAAAGCCGATGCTGAGATCGGGTCGCATTTCTCGCAGCATGCTGGGAACGAGTTGCAGTTGATAGTCGTGCACCCACACAGTCGCGTTTGGTTGGGCGATTTCCGCGACGCGGGAGGCGAAGGCGTTATTGACTCGCTCGTAGGCGCGGAATTGGTGTCGGTGATACACAGGTGGCACTACGGCGTCGTGATAGAGCGGCCAAATCGCTGAGTTGGAAAACCCCTCGTAGTAGTCGTGCATGTCTCGGGCATCGACGCTCACGGTTTCCAGATGCAGGTTTCCGTGGTCGACATCCGGTAACTCGCTGCCGGCCCCGACCCAGATCGCCTCCTCGGTACGAAAGACCGATTCAAGGGCGCTGACGAGCCCCCCGGGAGCAAGGCGCCAGCCGGTGATCTCTTGATCGGGGTCGCCGTCGAGATACACCGGCTCCACCGGAAGTCGGTTGGCGACGACGATCAACTCAGGCATGGAGCGCGTCGCCTCCTCGTTGGGTAGCTAGCTCACGTGTGAACGCATTCAGCATACGGGGCGGATTACCCCGCGGACGCCGGTAAAAGATGCCGTCGGTGCGATATCAGCTGGTCAGCCGGCCAGCGCCGTGCGCAGGGCGTCGGGAATGGGTGTCGGTGTCCCTGACTCGTCGACGTTCACGTACCGCGCGACTCCCTGAAAAACCTCCTGATCTCCGCGCGTGAGCGTGTACGCCAAGACGAGGCTCGAAGAGCCCACCCGCTCGCAGACCACATGCATGTCGAGGACGTCATCGACAGTGCTGGTGCTCGCGAACGTTGCATCCATGTGCGCGAGAGCGCCATCGAAAGGCACCGCGGCCAGGTCCGCGGAAGTGAACCCCAGGGCTCGGAAGAATTCGGTGAAGGCTTCGTCGCAGACGTCGAGATAGCGAGCGTTGAGGACGACGCCTGCGGAGTAGACGTCGCGGTAGCGGACGCGGTACTGAC
>WLWL01000279.1 GCA_012103605.1 Candidatus Nanopelagicales bacterium | reverse complement strand
TGACGTTGTTCACGATTTCACGGGTGCGGGCCACTAGCGGCCCGCACCCAGAACACGTCCGAGCGACGCTCTAGTCCTCGCAGGACTCTTTCATCACGATCACCGTGAGTGTCGAGATGTCCGGATCTCCGCCCCCCGGAGGCGTGGCGGCGATATTCACCTTGGCCTTGCCTGGCTTGCGAGCGGTGATCATCCAGGTGGTGGTGCCGGGTGCACCAACGAGGACGGAGGCCGAGGGGGTGTACTCGCCTTTGCTTACCTTGATGGCCTTCTTCTTCCCCGTCGTCGACGCCGACCATTGGTAACCCGTGGTGCGGTTGGTCTGGAGCGTCAACTCGATCTTCTCCCCGGGCATCAATCGGACCTGACCGGGTAATTCGGTCACCGTCAAGGTGACGTGATCGTCCGCGTACGCCGGTGCGGCGGCGGCAAGAGCGCCGATAGCAAGCCCGACGGCTGCGAGGAGTGCGGTGATGGTGCGCAGTAGGTACGTCATGGCTGAGAGTCAACCACATCGGCGTCTACCGCAGGTGGAGCGTTACTTGAGTGTGGTGTAGGCGACGGACACGGTTGTCAGCGGCTTTCCGCGCTTGTTGCGAGACAGAAGGGCGTCCGTGGAAACGTCGCCCCCGCGTTTGCGGGCCCCGACGGCGGCGCTTTCGAAGGTTACGGTGCGCCCGGGCAGGGCCTCGCGCATGAATTCCTCGATTTGCTCGCAGCGCTTCTTCGCCAACGATGTGTTGGCCTTCTTGCCTTTGAGGGAAACCGAGACACCGGTCACCGCGATGGTCACGTCTGCCTTCTCGGGGACCGAGTTGGCCAGGCGTGTCAATTTGCGGGGAGACTTCGTATGGAAGGCGTCGGATCGTCCTTTGAAGAAGTAGGAGCCCTTCGCATCCAACGTCTCGGTGACCGACTGCTTGGCCGCGAGTGCGATGGGTGTTGTGAATTCGAATGCCGTCGAGGAGCTGGTTTGCCCCTCGAGTGTCATCGTCCACTCGCCCAGGCATTGATCGGCTGGATCGAAGGGGATGGAGGACTCGGTGAGGGTTGTTCCTGATCCCACCTCGATTTCTTGGGATTCGATAGAACACTCGGGGCGATCGGGGTCCGCGAACGTGAAGGACACGGTCAACGTGCTGTCGTCGGCGATGCCCTTGATGTCCAGCTCAATGTCGTCTCCATCGACAAGGGCGAACGCGTCGCCATCATCGACTGCTCTCTTTCCGCCGGTGGGAGCGAGTGCCTCGGCGGAAATCTCCACTCCCGAGCCACTGGACACGTACTTCTCTCGATCGGAGTCAGGCGTCCACGTAAGCACTGCCGTGGTGGTGGTACCGGTGGCGGTAGGTGCTGGCGCTGCTGGCGCGGGTGCTGGTGCTGGTGCTGGTGCTCCGCCGCCCCCGCCACCGCCCCCGCCACCGCCACCGCCACCACCGCTGGACGCGGTGACGGAGAAAGAACGCTCCACGTTCGTGGCGGCGTCGTAGTTGGAGTTGCCGGCTTGGCTGGCGGTGAGCGTGCAAGTGCCGGTCGCCAGGAGGCCCACGGTGGAGCCCGTCATCGAGCACACCGAGCCGGTGCTGGACGCCAGGGAGACGGTCAGGCCAGAATCCGCCGAACTCGACGCGGTGAAACTCCCCACACTGAGCGCTTTCGATC
>WLWL01000278.1 GCA_012103605.1 Candidatus Nanopelagicales bacterium | reverse complement strand
CCAAGACCAGCCCCGCGGTCATCAACTGCCGCGTCGGTATCTGAATATCGGCGCCCGTCGAGGCGTAGACGACCACCACGGTGTCGGGCTTGCTGACCTCGAGATCCATCTCGAGGTTCGCGGGAAGATTCACTTCGATGATGCGATCCACGGATCCGACGGCTTCGCGGATGTCGAAGATGATGTCCGGGTCGCGGTAATCGAAGACGAAGTCCGCTCCCGCCTGCCGGGCAACCTCTTGCCGCTCCGGCGTGGACGCGGTAGCCACGACTGTGGCGCCGGCCCACTTCGCGATCTCCACTGCGGCTCGCCCGACTCCCCCAGCGCCGCCCTGCACGAGAACGACCTTCCCTTCGACGGGTCCGTCACCGAGAACGCAGTACGCCGCGGTCACCGCGGGGACGCCGAGCGTTGCCCCGAGTTCGAGATCAGCGTTCTCCGGTAGCGGGCGCACGTTCGCAACATCGACGATGCAGTGCTCGGCGGCCGTGCCATACACGTTGTCGAACGCCGACAACATGATCCACACCCGCTCACCGATGCGTGCGGGATCGACGTTCGCGCCGACGATGTCGATGACGCCGGAACCGTCCTGGTGGGGAATCTGAAAGTCGGCCATATCCCGCGCCGTCGAGCCGGCACGCGTCTTGACGTCGGTGGGGTTGATGCCCGAGAAGGCGAGCTTCACTCGAACCTGATTGGGTCCTGGCTTTGGGATAGGTATCTGATCGACGCCCAGGACCGAGGCTGCCGGTCCTACCTGCGAATACCGTGCGGCGCGCATAGTGCTCATGCGGAGCATTGTGGTGCCTCATCCGACGCTGCGGCTACCCACCAGCGAGGTGCCTCACCCGTGAACGAGTTGTTGCACCCGCGAGCGCGCCCACCGATCGGCATCCAGGACGTCGGCCACGCTCACCTTCTCCCCCGCTATCCACCCCAAATCGAGGTGCTCATTGACCAGATTCGACACCGTCGACACGATCCCGGTGAAGGGCAAACGCCCCTGCAGGAACGCCTCGACACACACCTCGTTGGCGCCGTTCAACACCGCCGGCGCCGTCCCGCCGGCCTCCCCGGCGCGCCGGGCCAGACTCACCGCCGGGAACGCGTCCTCATCCAGCGGGAAGAACTCCCACGAGGTCGCCTGCTCCCACGAGCACGCAGGCGCGGCGCCGGCCACTCGGTTCGGCCAATCCAGACCCAGCGCGATCGGCAGCCGCATGTCGGGTGGGGACACTTGCGCGATCGTCGATCCGTCGACGAACTCCACCATCGAATGCACGATCGATTGTGGATGCACCACCACGGAGATGTCCGAGAACTCCACGTCGAACAGCAGGTGAGCCTCGATCACCTCTAACCCTTTGTTCATCAAGGTGGCGGAGTTGATCGTCACCAGCGGACCCATGTCCCAGGTGGGATGCGCCAACGCTTGCTCAGCAGTCACCATCTCCAGGTCCGCGGACGACCATCCACGAAACGGCCCACCGGAGGCAGTCAGGATCAACCGGCGCACGTCACTGCGAGCACCGGCGGCAAGGCACTGCGCGATCGCCGAGTGCTCGGAATCCACCGGAACGATCTGGTCGGCGCTCGCCACCCCACGGACGAGGTCACCGCCGATGATCAATGACTCCTTGTTCGCTAGGGCGACAACCGACCCGC
>WLWL01000277.1 GCA_012103605.1 Candidatus Nanopelagicales bacterium | reverse complement strand
TCCTCGACCGTCACATCAGTGGCGAGGTCACGTACTTCTCCGTTGATCCGCGCGGCCACGACCGATCGGTCGGCACCCAGGATGTCAAGGGCGGTTTGGGTCACCCCACGCTCCTCGGGTTGGAGTTCGGCCTGCTGCTCGTTTCGGTGGGCGATACTGGGTTCGAACCAGTGACCTCTCGCGTGTGAAGCGAGCGCTCTACCACTGAGCCAATCGCCCGGAGCCCCAGGATGCTACCGCAGGGACACCGGCCTCGGAGGCGCCGATCATCTACGGATCCACATCCTGCGTGATGCGGCGTACGTACTGCGCCGACAGCGCCCGGCTGACCTCCCCAGGCGTTTCCCACTGACGGTCACCCAGGCGCAGGACGGGGTGGATGTCACGGGTGCTGGAGGTCAGGAAAACCTCGTCAGCATTCTGGAGATCGCTCGCGTGGAGTTCACCCTCGACTGCCATGCCCCATTCGAGAATGAGCTCGCGAGTGATTCCGGCCAAGCACCCACTGTCGAGGCCGGGAGTGACGACCTGGCCGTCGATGACGACGAAGACGTTGGTCCCTGTTCCCTCGCTGAGGTTCCCGGCTGAATTCATGAACAGGCCTTCGGAGAAGCCGCGTTCATGGGCCCACCGCAGTGCCACCACGTTCTCTGCATACGAGGTCGTCTTTGCTCCGACCACTGCGGAGCGCTCGTTGCGCACCCACGGCACGACGATCGCGCTCGTGGTAGCGGGCCACGGATCCATCGACGCGAGGGCGACGATCGTTGTGCCCTCCCCCGCTCCACGATCACTCCCCAATGGCCCCAGCCCCGCGGTCACCGTGATGCGCAACCGTCCCAATCGCGCCGCCTCCACTTGGGACGCTACGACCGACGACACCGCGTCCTTTAGGGACGAGCTGTCGGGGGTGGCCAGACCCAGAACATCGCAGGAGCGTGTCAGTCGATGCAGGTGTCGCGTGAGCGCTAGTGGCGTGCCGTCCACCACCTTGATCGTTTCGAAGACGCCGTCACCGACGGTC
This sequence comes from Candidatus Nanopelagicales bacterium, assembly GCA_012103605.1. Classification (GTDB taxonomy): domain Bacteria; phylum Actinomycetota; class Actinomycetes; order S36-B12; family S36-B12; genus S36-B12. Next base: position 645 of record WLWL01000277.1, on the reverse strand, counting down.
ACCCCGTGATCAAAAGCCGACACCCGGGCATCATTGGGCTCGACGAGGGCGCCGACACCGCCGGCAGCGATCCAGACGCTCACAGCTGAACACTCACACGACTATCCCGTCGCCGTTCGCAGCACCGGGATGCCGCGGTGGGCGGGCAAGGGGCGTGCTGCGATGTCACAGAAGTTCCTGGCCTTGAGTTCGGTTTCCTGCCACTCTCCGTGCGGATCGGATCCCCAGGTGATGCCGGCGCCGGTTCCGAACCGTAGGACGTCGTCTCGGATCCAAAACGTGCGAATCGCCACGGCCAATTCAGCCGCTTGGCGGTCGGCGTCGATCCAGCCCACGGCTCCGCAGTAAACATCCCGGGGAGCGGTTTCGCATTCGTCGATGATTCCAAGAGCTGATGATTTCGGCGCTCCAGTCACCGACCCCGGCGGGAATGTTGCGTCGACGATGTCGCTCCACCGTGTTCCCTCAGCCAGGCGGCACTGCACATCGGACACCAGGTGAACCAGACCCGGGTGCTTTTCTATCCGCAGTAGATCGGGAACCCGAACACTTCCGGTGCGAGCCACCCGGGAAAGGTCGTTTCTGACGAGGTCGACAATCATCACGTTCTCGGCGAGGTCCTTGTCGAGCAGCAAACTCGACGAG
>WLWL01000056.1 GCA_012103605.1 Candidatus Nanopelagicales bacterium | reverse complement strand
CGTATCCGTGCGCCTCTTCGCCGCGGCTCGCGCCGCGGCAGGTGTGGGCGAGGTCCAGGTCAATCCCGGAGCTTTGGGCACCATCCTTCGTGCCTTGGAATCCGACTACCCCTCGCTGGCCGAGGTTCTTCCTCGCTGCTCGTACCTCGTCGACGGGGTTGCTGTGCACGGAGATCCGGACGAACTCATGGTGGGTGACGGGCTCGAGTTGGACGTCCTCCCACCCTTTGCGGGCGGATAGCCCGCCCAAGAACCCGCGGGAGCTCAGCCGCCGATGGCGGACATGGGCCGGGTCGGCTGGATGAACGATGGATCGTTGATCCCGTGCCCGGGGAGTTTCGCCGTGGTCACCTTCGCCAGCGTCGACGCTATTCCCTGTCGAATCTCGTCTTCACTGAGCGATTCATCCCGCACCAGGGACCTCACGTCCGTCTCGTCTTGGGCGAAGAGGCAATTGCGAAACTGTCCGTCGGCCGTCAGGCGTAGTCGATCACACGCAGCACAGAAGGGTCGCGAGACGCTGGCGATGATGCCGACGGTGGCGGGTCCACCGTCGACGTAGAACTCTTCGGCCGGTGCGGAGCCGCGAGCCGGCACCGGCGTCAGTTCAAACTCGGCCGACAGCATCGTCATGATCTCGTCCGCCGTTACCATCGCGGGCCGAGCCCACAGGCCACCAGCATCAAGCGGCATCTGCTCAATGAAGCGAAGTTTCCAGTCATTCGCCAGGGCGTGACGCAACAGCGGCACCGCTTCGTCATCGTTAACACCGCGCAAGAGAACGGCATTCACCTTGACGGGGAGGAGACCCGCCTCCTTCGCCGCCTCGATTCCAGCGATGACGTCGTCGAATCGATCGCGGTGAGTCATTTCTTTGAATCGCTGTGGATCCAACGTGTCCAAACTGACATTCACGCGTTCGAGTCCTGCGTCGGCGAGGTCCTGTGCGAGTTTGGGCAACTGAAGACCATTCGACGTGAGCGAAATCTTCGGCGCCTTCGGAAGGGCGTTGAGGCGCCGAACCACGTCCACAACGTCCGGCCGGAGCAAGGGTTCACCGCCGGTCAAACGCATCTGGTTAATGCCCATTTCCGTGGCGACTTCGAGCACCAACATCATCTCGTCGGTTGACAGCAGGTGTTCGCCGGGAATCCAATCTGCGAAATCTGCCGGCATGCAGTAGCTGCAGCGAAGCGAGCAACGATCGGTCAACGACACGCGCATGTCCCGATGGACGCGACCGAAAGTATCGACGAGCACACCGTGATCAGAACTCATGCGCAATTCACCCATTCATCGGTGCCGTCGGCAAATATCTGGTGTTTCCAGATCGGAATTCGCTGCTTCGTCTTCTCCACGAGGTCGACGCACGCCTCGAACGCCTGCTGACGGTGACGAGCGCTCGCAGCGGCCACGAGAGCGGCTTCTCCGATCGGAATAGGTCCATGTCGGTGGACAAGCGCCACCGCAATGACATCGTGCTCTCGGATGACATCGGCGGCAACGTTGCCAAGGGCGGCCTGCGCCCCTGGATGTGCCTCGTACGTCAAAGAGACCACAGACCGCTCGTGATCGTTGTCACGAACGTCACCAGTGAAGACAACAGACGCACCGGCCGCAGGGTCCGCTACGGCGCGACGCAGCTCCTCGACGTCGATCGCCTCCGTGCCGACGGCAACCATGCGGACTTCCGCCTCTCCTTGGGCCATTGGACCATTATTGGCCTACCCTTCGGATCATGCGCGAGGTACTCCCAGATCTGCTCGCCGCCTACCGGGCGGGGGAACCGGTGGCCATGGCCACGGTCATCCGAACCTGGAAATCTGCCCCGCGCCCGGCGGGAGCAGCCATGCTCGTCACCAGCGGCCACGAGGCGGTCGGCTCGGTCAGCGGTGGCTGCGTCGAGGGGGCGCTCTTCGACGTGGGCCTCGAGATTCTGGACAACGGCGTCCCGCAATACCACAAGTACGGGATCAGTGACGATGAGGCTTTCGGCGTCGGACTGACCTGCGGCGGGATCATCGAGGTCTTCGCCGAGCGCGTCGATACGGACACCTGGCCCGAGCTCGAGGGGGTTGTGGCGAGCGTCGAAGCCGAGGAGGCAGTCGCTATCGCGACGATCGTCACCGCTCCCGACGACGTAGCCGAACGCATCGGCCGACACCTCGTTATTCGTCCTTCCGGCTGTGAGGGCAGCTTGGGCACCGATCGGCTCGATGACACTGTTCGCGAGGACGCGTTGGGCATGTTGGCGGCGGGCACCACCGGCTTCCTGCACTACGGCGGCGAAGGACAACGACTCGGCGAGGGTCTCGACGTATTCGTGGCCAGCTACGCGCCTCCCGCGCAGATGTTCGTGTTCGGCGCCATTGACTTCTCTGCGTCCTTGGTTCGCGTCGGCAAGGTGCTCGGCTACCGAGTGACGGTGTGCGACGCTCGGCCGATTTTCGCCACGGCGAAGCGGTTCCCCGAAGCAGATGATGTGGTCGTCGATTGGCCCCACCGGTGGCTGGAGACCCAAGATGTCGACGAGCGCACCGTCATAGCCGTTCTGACCCACGATCCGAAGTTCGACGTTCCCGCCCTGAAGGTCGCGCTCGCCAGTCGCGCCGGATACGTCGGGGCCATGGGGTCGCGGAGAACACACGAGGATCGCCTCGAGCGCCTCCGCGCTGCAGGGGTGACGGACGAGGAACTCAAGCGCCTGCACTCCCCGATCGGGCTCGACCTCGGAGCCCGCACGCCCGAGGAGACGGCGATCTCCATAGCCGCCGAAATTGTTCAGGATCGATGGGGCGGTAGCGGACGACATCTCACCGATACCAATGGCCCCATCCACCCGGGTGCTCCACGATGAGTGACACGCCTGCGCCATGCGCGGGTGTGGTCCTCGCTGCCGGGAGTGGCTCCCGATTTGGAGAACCCAAGGCTCCGCTCGAGGTAGACGGCGAGCGACTCGTAGATCGTTCCGTTCGTGTTCTGCGCGAAGGGGGATGTGATCCCGTCTTCGTGATCCTGGGAGCGTGGGAAGGAAGCGTCGACGATGCCCTCGTGATCGTGAATCACGGCTGGGAAGAAGGAATGGGTTCATCGCTGCGCATCGCTCTGAAGTGGGTGAACGCGACCACCGAGGCCGACTACGCGCTCATCACACTCGTGGACTTACCAGGCCTCACCTCCGAATCGGTTCGACGCGTCGCAGCTGCTGATGGCGGCATTGCCGTGGCGACTTTCGACGGTGAGCGCGGCCATCCCGTGCGTATTTCACGGGAGCACTTCCGCGAACTGATCGACACCGTCAGCGGCGACGAAGGGGCTCGATCGTTCGTGAGCCAAAGGGACGACGTGGTCCTCGTAGAGATCGGCGACATCGCCTCGGGAAAAGACATCGACGTGCCGAGTGACGTTACTGGCTCCTAGCCGATTAAAGCTGTCTCTCTAGTTCACGTGGGTGTGCAGTGCGCCGATGTCTGCAACGGCGAAGATCGCACCGGCGATAACAAGAACTAGTCCTACCGAACGCAGGGCGAACTCATTGCGGGCAGGAGATTTCTGCCACATCATCACGAGCATCACGGCGAACATGACGGCGGCAGAAATAAGTCCACCGCTGGTGTGTGCCATCACGGACATCATCGCCACCACCATGAACGGCCAGCAACCGGTCGCACACGCCAGACCCTGACGCAGCCCAGAGACCACCGGGAGTTGGGCGATCGTCAATGAGCGACAGGTGCGGAAAGAACTCAACACCACCGGTGCCTGCAAGTACGCCCCCACAGCGATCCACGACAAACCGAGGGTCAGGGAATTGATAGGCCAGTAGGACAGGACAATCCACGCGGGAACCGCGAGGACAGCCCACACAACCACGTAGCCCGAACCAAAACTCATAGCCCTGGATGCTCGGCCCGCGGCAATACGCTGCATCGGCCGCAGGATGGTGGGCACCATCATGGCCGCGCTCATCACCGACCAGCCGACAACAAATCCTTTGAAATCGTGTCGCATCGGCCAGACAACCATGACTAGCCATCCAGCACAGACCACCGCCATAACGGGGGCGACGGCGACGATGTCAGCTCTACCCCAACGGTTCGCCGAAACGGCAACGGTAGCGGCTCGCACCAGCGCACTGTAGCCGGTCAACACCGGCCGCCGCGGCCGCTTTCTCAACGTTCGATGATGTCTCTCAATCCCTTTGCACCCAGATACACATGCAAGACACTTACCTCTTCTTCGTACGTGTTCATACCGTTGTAGTCGGTCTTCGTCGCTTGGATAAATGCCGTACCTGCGGGGTATTCCACGAGGGCTCCCTCACCGAAATCCACCGTGTAGGTGCCGGCGAGCACATGTACGTAAACGGGGATTCGATGTCTGCGCCACCCGGTGCTCTCACCTGGCCCGAGGACGACGGTTTCGCTACTGATGCGCGCCGGCTTCTTCTTCGGATACGTCACCCTCTGGTCGAGGACGGTGAGTTCCTGCTTCTCCAAGAAGGTTTGACTTCCTTCTTCCACTTCCGCGTTCGACGGCGCGGCCGATTGCATCACGTCCTCACTCGCTGAGTCGTCGCCGCACCCGGCCACACTCACCATTACCGCGGCTGTGAAAAGTACCGCGCCTACCCAACGGACATGCATCCCCGTACGGTAACGCCACGATGAATCGCCCACTGAAGGTTCCGGGATGGTTGCGACCGTCTCGCACAATCCCCGTCACACGGTGGCGCTCGGCTTCCCGCTGGCGCGCACGTCCGTCAACTCTCGGCGTTCTCATCTTGGGCTTGACGCTGTTCGGCACCGGAGAGGCGCTGCTCGTCGTCGCCGATCTCGGTAACGGTCCGTGGACGGTCTTCGCTCAAGGATTAACTGTGCACACCCCGATGTCGATCGGGCTTGCAACATTCGCTCTGAGTGTCATCGTCTTGCTTTTGTGGATTCCCCTTCGGGAGAGACCCGGGTTGGGAACGATCGCAAACGCCATCATCATTGCCGGTGCGCTGCAAATCGGTGTGCAGGTGATCCCTTCTCCCAGCGCGCTCTGGCTTCGCTTGCTGTTCGTGATCGGGGGCATCGCCTTGATCGGTCTCGGCAGTGGCTTGTACTTGACAACCAATCTGGGCCCCGGCCCGCGGGACGGATGGATGACTGGGCTGCACGTTCGATTCGGATGGCCGGTGGCGCGGGTTCGGACGGGGATTGAGATTTCCGTCGTGGTCATCGGCTGGCTGCTCGGTGGCACCGTGGGGCTGGGCACGGTGCTCTTCGCCCTTTTCGTCGGACCGAGCGTGGGGTGGGGACTCCGCCTGATGGACCGGGGAGATTCCTCACCCGACGCTGGAGCTCCCGAACTTGAGGCTTAACGCGGTTCGAGGTCGAGTAGTCGCCGGGCCTCGAGAAAGCCAGCCTCCGGATTGGTGGGGTCAAGGTGAACGCACACCATTCCGATGGATCGCGCACCCTCAATGTTCACGGGCTGGTCGTCGATGAAAACGATGTCCGAAGGCTCCATGCCCATCCGCTCCACCATCAACAGGTAGGCCTCAGGATCAGGCTTATACAGACCATCCGTGCGCCCCTCGACCACCACATCGAATTCCTTCAGAATGCTCATCCGATCAATCCACTCTCGATCGTGGAATGAGGTGAGGTCGTTGGTGTGCATCCCGACTCGAATGCCCGCGGCTTTCGCATCACCAATCAGTTCGCGCGCTCCTGGCCGGACAATCTCCTCTTCATCACCCGCATAGAAGGGCGCCATCATCGACGCCATATCCGGGGACCGTCCGGTGACTTCAGCAAATTTTCGCGACTGAATCGCCCAATACTCGCGCTCGTTGATGTCTCCACTTTGAAAGGCCTGCCACTGCGGATCAGCCTCCGGTTCAAAGGGCCCTCTCCATGTGAACGTTCCCGCGGGGAGTCCGAGATTGCGCTCGCCGATGCTGACCAACTCGAACGGCGTCAAGAGAACAGGGCCCCCGAAATCCCAGACAAGTCCAGAAATCAATCCGCACCTCGCTCGACACGGACAGTTGTTGTCCACTCACCCACAACGAAGGTGGCGTTGATCCAACCGCCCGCGCGCAGGTCGAGCGGTTTCGCTAACCCACCGGTCAAAATGACGTCGCCCGCACGAAGCTTGCGCGGGAGATCTGGGTGGTTGGCGAGCCACACAAGACTTTCCGGGAGGTCAAGTCCAGAGGCATTCCCCGACGCCGAACTTCTGCTTCCATCACTCGAGGTCAACGTGATGTCGACCGAGTCCGGCGAGCAACCCTCGGGCATTGCGTCACCGAGAACAGCGAACGCCGCCGACGAACCGTCTGAAGTGTTGTGAGCCCAGGTGAATAAATAGTCCTGCCAGATCGAATCGACAACCTCGAGACTCGCCACGGTTCGCTCCACGCGTCCCTGCGCGTCCAGGAAGACTGCCAGTTCGGGTTCGACCTTGGGTTGAAGGAGACCGGACACGACAGTTCCGGATGTGACCACCATCGATTCGGTTAATGGGCCGTGATTCGGCTCGTCGATTCCCATGGCTTCTCGCATGACCTGGGACGTGTACCCGAGTTTGAAACCTACCGTTGGCGAATCTGCCCGCAGTCGATGATGAACTCGGCCTTGAACCCAGTACGCCTCGTCTAGCCCGATGTCGACCCTGGATGCATCCAGCAAGCGTGCGCTTTCACGGGCACTGATGATGGTGTCGGCAATTGACTGACGTCGAGACTCGTCGGACTCTTCCGGTGGTGTCAGTGCTCTTCCTCTTGAATCGTGACCATGTCGAAGCGCACGACTTCTCCGAACCAGCCGCAGTCGCCACACCACGTCATGAAATTGCGAGTGTCCCCAGCCCAGTACTCCGTCGTGATCCCACCATCGGCTTCGAGATCTTCGCCGCACATTGGGCAGAACTTGGGACGATCGAGCAGATGTCTTTCTGCATCGGCAGAGAACCACTCTCCTTGAGCGGGGAGCCGATGAGGATCGGGGGGCAACTCCGACATAATCCGAGATTGGGCGGACACGTCGGTCGCCTCGTCAGGAGTTGGCACTCGACTTCTCCCTATTGGCCCAAGCCTTGTTGTGTAGGTCGAGCAAGTCTTGCTTGATCGGGCTGTATCGCGACGACCCTAGGGTGATCCACGCCTCGGCGAACTCCCGTTCCGCACCGAACTTGTCTTTCTCACACGGCAGATCGATGCGATCGTGCTTCTCGCGGACGATGCCGATCGGATCTTCACCGTTTTCCACCTTCTTCATGTTCTCTTTGAACATCTTGCGAAGCATGGCGACACCTGCATCTGAACGTCCGAGGTGCTCTTGCGTGCGGTCAGTAAGGGGGCCCTGGGATACCCACGCCATGACGTCTTGGCCTTCGATGTAGTCCGTGATGTGCCGGCCTTGTTCATCTCGCCACAAGTACTCGTAGAAGACCGGCCGGGCCTGATCGGCTGGTTCCGCGCCCTGAGGTGCGTGGTTGGAGTAGAACAGTTTCCACGTTGTCGTGTCATCGATCGGAACGCGGATCTGCATTTGATCGATGCCCGCTCCCCCGACGCGCATGAAGTACGGGAAGACGAGCGGGTGACCGATCTTCCAATCGTCGTTCTCTTCAGTCGAACCCTCCAGGACACGTCGCTTGAGGATTCCCCACTCCATCTCTTCGAACCCAGTCTTGACGTGCTTCTTTTGGAAAGCCTTCGGCGCATCGAATCCTTGAGTCTGACCTAAGAACTCGAAGTACTGTCCGTGCAGCCACTCGACGTGGTGCGGATCGACGGAGTTCTCCATGATCTGCAGCCAATTGCACGGCAACGTCGCGTAGCCGCAATCCTTGACTCCATCCATGACGAAGACATCGAAGCGCGGAAGCTCGGGTGCGGGATCGGGACCTACGTACACCCACACCATGCCGCCCATAACTTCGGCTTTTCCTGCCTTCTGCCGGACACGATCGCGGAAGTTTTGATTGTCGGCTTCGGCCGGCTGTTCGAGGCAGGTGCCGTCGAAGTCCCATTTCCAGCCGTGATACCCGCAGCGAATGCCGTCTTCGTGCACCACTCCGTAGGTCAAGGAAGCGCGTCGATGCGGACAGGCCTCGGCGACGATTCCGTACCGTCCACTCTTCGGGGTCTTGAACAGGGTCCAGTTCTCTCCGAGAAGGCGGACGGACTTGGTGAATACGTCGTCGAAATCCTGCTCGAAGGCGATCGGGTACCAGTAGCGGCGAAGCAACTCACCCATCGGTGTGCCTGGCCCTACCCGAGTCAACTCTTCGTTTTGTTCGACTGTCAGCATGGCTCTTCCTCTATCTCACGTGTTCGTGTTGATCCTCAGTGTGAACCGACTCGACATGCACGGCAACAGGATACTCCCGCCGAGCGGAACTTGTGGTTGGGCGGCGATCGGTAACCGCCCAACCACAAGGACGATCCCTAGTCGAGAACCGTCACAGTTCCATTGGTTCCATCCACTCGGATTCGCTGACCGGTGGACAGATTGGTGGTGGCGAAGCCCGTTCCAGTGACGGCCGGGACGCCGTACTCTCGACACACGATCGCCGCGTGGCTCATCATGCCGCCGGTATCGGTCACGGTCGCCTGGATCTTGCCGAAGATCGGCGCCCAGCTAGGTGCCGTCAACGGAGCGACCAGGATCTCTCCGTCTTGCAACTCGCCAATTTGGTCCGCAGAGAAGATGACTCTCGCGACTCCTTCGACAATGCCCGGGGACGCCGCCATGCCACGCAGTTCGCCTTCCTTCGCGTCGCCACCGCCGAGCCATGCGCTCACGCTGTCCGAGGTGATGCCCCAGAGCATGACGGTGAACGGCTCGGTGATGACCTCCGGTGGGACGCCGAGCGCAGGGCTGGGCTTCGCCTTGGCAAGCGCATCGCATATTCCCTTGCGGCGTTCGATGATCGGCGGCCAGTACGACGGGCCAGCAGGCGCCTCCGGTGTCGCCCACGAGTTGTAGTAGTCCCACAACGCGTCTTCGACTTCAGTGCGCTTGAGGTAGAAGATGTCGTCGGCGTCAGACCAGAAGCCTTCCTTGACCAACGTCTCGCCCAGCTGCTTCATCTTGCGCCAGATCACCGAGTGACTCCAGTGCTCGACGTAGAAGTTGTGGTTCTCCACATACGGGAAGACCACGCGGGCGAGCCCGAGTTTGCCTTCGAACTCTCCCTTCTCTTCATCGCTGCCGAGAAGCGCGGTGTATTCCGCCACGACTCGGTCACGCTCGGCGCGAATGGCGTCGACGGGACGATTCAAGTCTTCGCCCGACTGCACCATGTCGATGTAGTTGCGGATGAACTCGAAGGGCACCTCGAGGTTCTCGATCCAAATCTTGTCGTGATGGTAGAAACCCGAGCCTGTCGAGAAGTTGAACCACGGCTCGGCTGACTCCTCGAAGCTCGCAATCCACGCTTGACCCTCCGAGGAGCCCTTGAGCACCTCGCAC
>WLWL01000055.1 GCA_012103605.1 Candidatus Nanopelagicales bacterium | reverse complement strand
CGCGAAATGGCCATCAGGCTGAACGACGAGCTCGACACGAACGTGTTCTCGGCGAGCGTGGTTCTGGGCGACGGGTCACTCGTCGTGACTCGCGCACGCTAGTCACTCGTTTCCCATTTTTTCACTTTTCTTGATTTTCGACACTTCAGGGCTCGTGACGTCGCAATGTGTTGTCACTTGGTTTATTGATCGGCGTGTCGTGGCGACAACAGGGAGGTAAGGAAAAGCCACGCAAGGAGTACCACCATGGAAACACGCACCACGAGAATCACCAGCGCCCTGGGCGCTCTACCTGCCAGCATCGTCGCCGGCATCATCGTCAGCACCAACCTCATCAGCGCCCCTGCCGCCCAAGCGGCGGAGCCTGACGCGACGATCACACAGTCCAGCAACACCGGCATCGTGATCGCCCGAGACCAGAGCGTGCCACTCACAGCTGTCCCGACGGCTCCGCGGGCCGTCACGGTCACGACAAGCCCCAACACTCGGGTCACCTTGAAGGCCCCACGCACGACGACCCGCTCGGCGAAAGCGAATGCGAAAGGGCTTGCCACCTTCACGAAGTTGAAGGCGGGCAAGAAGTACACGGTCACCGCCGACGGCGAGACCGTGAACGTCGTTCCGGTCCGGAAGGTGGGGCGGGCTCGAGACTTGACGATCATGACGACGTCCGAGTCCGGAACCATCACCGCCACCTGGGCTCACGCCACCAGCAAGGCACGCGGCGGCCTCACCATCGGCTACACCCTCACCGCAACGCCCGTCAGAGCCGCAGTGCCAGTCGGCGATCCCGACGTGCCATCGATCTCCACTGAGACCAGCAGTACCGAGGCCGTTCTCCGCGGACTCGACCCGACCGTGCTGTATTCCTTCACGGTGACACCGCACAACCTGCTGGGCGAGGGCAGGGCGAGCGTCGCCCGGATGGACCAGTCCCTCGCTGAGATTTCGGGAGTTGCCGTACCAGCCACTGAAGAGGCACCCGACGACACGGAGAAGGAAAAACTCCCCGTTGAAACGCCCGAAGCATCACCACCTCCTGCGCGCCCGGCTCCTGATCCGCGCCCGTCTCCTCCAGCTGCACCCGCACCACAACAGACCCTCGCCTCGAAGCCGCAGACGAGAACGGTGTGGGTGTGCCCTGACACCTTCACCGACATTGACGGAGTCTGTACTCAAAGCATGGGTTACACCTTCCATGACGAGACGCAAACGCAGAACTACACGTATACGAGTAATCGGCGTCTCGAGCAGTGCTACGGAGATGGCTGCCCCGGAAGTGAGTACGTCAACAGCGGCACAAACTGGGACGGCACGTGCTCGCAAGGCACGTTGCACGATGGACGCTGCCATTGGTGGACGACCGGGCACAAGTGGGTGACCTACCAAGTCAAGGACGCCCCACCTTTGGGATGGCACGACGACGGCTCGCAGTATGCGACGGAAGTCGAGGTCAGGGACGAGACACCAACCGGCTGGAGCGACAACGGGTCAGAGTGGATCCGCACAACGGCCAAAGTCTCGATGACCGTCCCCGCCTGACAGCGCAGACGAGCGGGTCGTTGGCATGTGCGCCAGCGGCCCGCTCTCGTGATCACCAGCGCCGTGGATCAATCAGATCCAGGTCCGACGAGCCCAGCGATGCATCGAGTAGCGCCGGCGTGCATGACTCCCAGGCCGTGAGGATCTCAGACCATTCCCACGTCGACGTTGCCCCGACCACCACGTGCGTGGCCCACGGCAATGCTCGAACGTGCCCCAAGCATGCTTCGAGCGGAGACGTCTGTCCGTCCAGCGATTCGCGAAACCGCGCAACGTCCCGATGGTCGGCACGGCCACCACCGAGTGAGAGCAAGATGCCCTGTAAGAACGCACTGCGCGCTACGACGTGTGACCCCGCAGCGGCTAAATCGGCCAGCACAGCTGACTCGTCGAACCTTCGATCCAGGACGTTGGCTGGCACCTGGACCGCCCGCAGCGGCACGTTGGCTGCGTCGAAGACATCAGCCGCAGCCTCGAGACCTGCGACGTCATACACCGACACTCCGGCGCGTGAAACTGCTCCACGATCGATCAGCTGTCTCAGGGCCAGCGCAGATTCGGTTTGCCGGTCGGAGTCCAGCTCGTCCCAGTCGTGGACCAAGACGGCAGTCACGGAATCCAGGCCTAGGTTTGCTATCGAATCGAGCACGTGACCGGAAACATCACCTGCGCCACTGATCTTCGTCGTCACAGAAAATTGCGAAGCGAAGGGCTTCAACCGTTGCTCGGCATCCCCGTAGGCGCGAGCGGTATCGACATCTGTGACGCCCGCTTCGTGAGCCAGGGCCGCGATGGAGGCTATTTCCTCATCCGACAGCCGACCAACAACGTTGGTCGCGCCGTAGGCATGGCCCCACTGGGCAGTTCCGAGCATCAATCTCGCCACGGACGAGATTGTTGTTCATGGCGTGACCGCCCGTGCAGATGCCTCTCAATAGGCCGACCACTTGAGCTTTGCCACCGCGTCACTCACCCCTAGACTCAGACCACATGCAAATGGAGTGCCTTCCAACAATTACGTGGGGAAAGCTATTTTCCTGATGCCAGACGTAGATCTTGCCGTCATTTACGGCACTCGCCCTGAGGCGATCAAGCTTTCGCCCGTGGTCCGCGCAATTCGTCATGCCGGAAACTTGTCCGCGGTGACCGTCTCGACTCACCAGCACACGTCTCTCTTAGACGACACGCTGGCAGCCTCTCACCTGACCACGGATATCGAGACCACACCGCCACAACATACGAGCATTCAAGATCTCGTGGCCACGATCGGAATAAATCTTCAAGCTCTCAAACTTTCTGCACGTGCAGTCGTGGTTCAAGGCGACACCGTCACTGCATACGCCGGAGCTCTCTTTGGTTTTTTGAATGACATGTCAGTCGTGCACATCGAGGCGGGTCTTCGCACCTCCACTTTGCGAAACCCTTTTCCGGAAGAGGGACTTAGACGTGCCATCACCCAGCTAACAGACCTGCATCTAGCTCCCACAACCCAAGCTCGGACCAACCTCGAGAAGGAGAGGATCGATTCCTCCAGCATCGTCATCACCGGCAATACATCAATTGATGCACTCCTTGCACAACTCGACAAGACCCCAGCCAAGTCATTGGAGTTCTCAGGCGTCACTCCCCCCTATTGCGTCGTTACCATGCATCGCCGTGAATCCTGGGGGCCAGCTATTGGACGAGTTGCTGCAGCAATCGGTGAGCTTGCCTCGTCACACCCCCACGTGACCTTCGTCTGCCCCCTGCACCCCAACCCCACCGTGCGTCGTGAATTCCAGAATGCTGCGGTGCTACCGAACGTTCTCATTCGTGATCCGGTACCCCACGATGCCTTTGTGCAACTTCTACGCAGTAGTTGTCTGATCATCACGGACTCAGGAGGGATCCAAGAGGAATCGACGGTTTTGGGGGTGCCGACGCTCGTGGCTCGAGACGAAACCGAGCGACCCGAGGCGGTCGAAGCTGGCATCGCCCACATCGTCGGTACCAACATCTCAACGATCGTGGATCGAGGGTCACGCATTTTGACTGGTGAGCTACCACTACCCAGCGTGGAGTCCACCCGAACCACGTTCGGTGATGGACGGGCCGGAGAACGATGTGCTCGCGCGATCGCAGCTTTTCTGGCCTCCGAACCCCTACCAAGAGACATGATGGATCTCGGAGCTTGATATGAACCTTGTCTTCGGTCTCGCGGCCTATAACGAGGAGTCCTCGATAGACCCGCTCTTTACACGTCTGCTGCATCTAGAGAAAACAGTTGAATCGCTGGTAGTCGTGGTTTACAACGACGGCTCACTGGACAACACCGGCGGCAAGATCCACAGCTGGCAAGGCCGCCTGAACATCCACGACCTCGCGGGTGACGTCAACAAAGGGCTCGCCTTCGGAGTCGCAGCTTTGGTTGAGTACTTCGTCGCAAACTTCAACGACGGGGACTACTTGGTGTTGATGGACTGCGACAATACGCACGATCCAGCCCAGGTCCCCGAGATGCTGGACAAGACCGATGCCAACACGGTGGTCATCGCCTCGCGCTATCAACCGGGTAGCTCGATCCACGGGCTGTCCAGGTTTCGCAGGCTCGCCTCACGAGTGTTTTCCACGATGGCGCAGGGCTACTTTCATCTGCCAAGCGTCCGGGACTACACCTCCGGCTTTCGGCTGTACCCCTATCCGGTTCTTGCCCGGGTCGTGCAGCACGGACTGTGGCCGACCACCCGCGAGTTTGGTTTCGCAGTGACACCGGAATTACTGATCCGCTGTGGCGCCACCAATGCGGACTTTGCTGAGATACCCATGAACCTGGGCTATGACCGTAAGTCATCAGCCAGCAACATGCGAGTGGCCCACAACGCGGTGAACCTTTTGAAATTACTACCCGCCTGGCGGGGCATGCTCAGGACACGGACCTGATCTAGTTTCCTCGAACCAGCAACAAAGGTTGCGGTGGAGTGACGCCGCTGTGTGTTCCCCACAGTGGCACCTCAATTACGTCAATGCTTTCGGGAATTTCCACGCCTGCGTCCTCGAGAAGCACCGCATCACCCAGTAGGAGCCGATCATTCGCAGACTCTACGAACTCCTGAACACTAGACGCATCGGCAGCGAAAAACGTGGAAGTGGTCTGCACGTCATGGCTCACCCAGTCATCTCGAAACTCGTCGTAGTCCCCACTCAACTCAACCCAGTAGCGCAAGTCTGTGTACAACTCGGTATCGACCACCGTCTTTCCCGGCGTGCCAGCCAGCATGACGGACAGCACTCCAGTCCAGTCGTAGCCGGGGAAGCGTTCATAGGTCGCTAAGCGGTATCCGGCGAGAAGTGACACCGTTAGACTTGCTAATGCGGTGGCAAGCAGAAACGGTTTCCGCTTCAGCAGGCCGAGTTCCACCGCTACACCTGCCAAACCCATCAGACTCACAGCAATCAACCCGATTTCGGCAATCGACCAGCGAGTCCCAACGATCCACGGCATCACCCCTAGAAAGCCGATAACTGCGGTTACAGCTGTCGCCGCAAGCACGAATGCCCACAAGAAACTCACGCCGCCAGCCGTTGTCGAACACGGCGACCGCAGTCCTGGCCAGCGTCGAGTGATCCACAGAGCAGGAATAGCGAGGAGAAATACCGTTCTTGGGAGCGCCGTGGGACTCAACAGATTCTGCTGCAACAGACTGAGAACCTCAGCTGATGCCATATTCGGAATCAACAGCCCTGAGATGGCCTCCAGACTTGGTTCCTGGTTCATGGAGAGAGGGTTGCCACGCGAAACGACGTACACGACAGGCAGCCACAGCACAGCAAGGATCCCAGCGGCGACGAGTATCGCTCGCTTTGCTTCTGTGTAGCGCACCCAGCCAAAGCCGACCAGGACCACACCGAGCGCAGCCTCGAGTGGATAACTGTTGTATTGCATGGATCCGATGAACAAGAAACCCAAGACAAACAGGGTCATAGTCCAGCCTCGGGGCCTCTGGAGGAGGAGCAGACCCATTGCAGGGAGGGCAACAGATGCTGCGAGCCCGGCTGATGATGGCCGTAACTCCACTGTGTAGTACGGCGTGATGTTCTCCAGCAGCGCCAACCCAACCACACCGGCAATCAAGAACCACGGCAGCCGAACAAGGCGTCCTACGGCGAGAAGGGACCCCAGGTAAATCAGGAAGAACAAGAACGGGTAAACGCGGAGTGTGGTCACCTCGGTGCCGATTCCCAGAGCCCAGAAGCGCTCTAGCATGTTGTAGAGACCAGGTTCCACGTGGGTCTCGATCGTCCAGTCCCACGCACCACCCAAACTCCCCGCCCTGTCTCCAACACCCGGCCAACCCAATGAGGTGTATAGCGAAGAGGACTCATCGGTCCAGAAGTAGCGATTCCCAAGGTTGTTGAATGCCAGCGCTACTACTCCAAAGAGGAGCGCAAAAAAACCTACACCCGCGCTTAGGCTGGTTAGGCGGGTGTGGGATTCGTTGCCTACTGCCGTAGGAGCTTCTGGACTCACGGCATCAACCTACTTTCAGTCACAAGGCAAAGGGGCCGATCAGCACGTTGCGTCGCTGCACGACACGGTCAAGTCACCGCACCTCGACCTCAGCAAGTTGTAAAACAGCCAAGCTTTCAGGCCCAACAAGCATGGGCGGCTCCTGCGAGTCACCATTTTCGACCGAAAGACGAACCACTACTCGACTATCCCCTAAGGCCGTCCACGCCTCGGCGGGAACCGGAAAGACGCCCGACCACTCTTGAGATTCTGGTGGAATCGAGATTTGCCCCACTTCCACCCCATTGACGTGAATCGAAACGGGGTTGGCGACCGGCTGCGCTTCCACACCGCGCCCCGCAAGTCGAATTTCTTTCAGCGCCTTCAGGTCGCTGTCAGACATCGAGAATCCAAGACTCGCGTCCGCGTTCTCCATCACCACGCCACGGTCACCGGAGGCCCTCCAGCCCCAAAATAGGAACTCATCCCACCCCCACAGTAGCGATGGGTCATCGCTACTTGCGGACGGCAGCACAAGACCGCGATCCGGATAACTCTGTAGAGACACCTTGCAGAGATCAGCCGTTGAAAGCTTGATCGTTTGCAACAAGGCAGGACGAACGACACCCCCCGTAGGCACACATTTATCTCCACTCGGAGAGGTGCCGAAACGTGACAGGGCGACATACTCATCTTCCGCCAACGGAAAATCGTCCAATACGGCCTCACCTAGGAACGGAGACACCATTCCCAAGCGTGCACACTGGGCGATCGGACGGTCTTGGGACTCAACACAAACGGTTCGGTTAGGCAACTGCCTATCCTCAACCAATTCTCTACCGCTGAGCCACCAGCCATCGATTTCCCATTGCTCCTCAAGGTCACCCAATGACGCAGCCGCATTAAAGTACGCGAAGCTATAGGGAAAGAGTCGCACCTGCGCGAACAGCGGGACACTCACTCCGACAATCGCAATCAACCAAAGTCCCCGCCAATAGAGACTTTTCGGTGTTCGCGATATCAGTCGTGCAGTCCAAGAAAGTCCAACAACTGCCAGGATTGCCAGCGCGGGGAAAACAAATAACAGCTGTCGAAGTCCTCCGTAGAGTGAGGATCCCAAAAGAACTGCAGCCACCGGCACCCCGAAGGCCTGAAAAATCGCCGGCAGCCAACCAATATCTCCCCGAGTCACTGACTGATTGCCTTTCCAGGCCCGGACGTAGCCAATAACCACGGCCACCACACCGACGACGACGAGGACAAGAACAACGACAGGCACTTGCGCGCCGAGCCACAGGGGGATGTAAAACCACGGAGGCTGCCCTGACAGTGGAAGGCCGGCTGTAAGAGTTGTGCCGGTCCAAGGAAAGGCCTGCGAAACAGCCACCGAGCTAACGAGCAGATTTCCAAGCTGCCCAAAAGCTGCTGGATAGATCAACCAAAGAATCAGCCATGCTCCGAGTATCGCGATCAACACAAGCGAAAGCTGATGGGCTAGCAAAGCAACCACTGCTCCGCCGCGTTCTTGCCTAAATCGCAACAGAGACGCGAGTGAGAGGACCAGAGCAGCACTCAGCGCAAGAGCCAACCAGATTCCCGGTCGACTACCCAATGCCAATACGAGACCGAGTCCAAGAGCAATTGCACTGACAACGCTGTCGCTCGGGCGGCTAAGTCTGGTCACAAGCATGGTCAAGCCGAGACTGAAGACACTGAAGCCAACGGCAAGTGGAGCATCCTTTATGTTGAACATGCCGTGACCGATAAACAGGGGAAGGGCAAACATCGTTGCAACGCCAACCAGCGCCCACTTCCAGCTATCCAGAACTGTCTTCACGGTCAGCCCAACGGCGATAATGCCAAGGATTGTCAAGGCGGCTACGGTCACATGCCGAGCAAAATAGGAGTCGCTCGTGTACGACTCCGCAAACCAATCGTGAACACCCAGAGCCGCGCCAAGCGTGTGACCCAAGAGATCTGCTACCGGCGCGTAGACGAAGGCTGCAACATCAGATGGAGCTCCGTCAGCAAAACTCCAACGAGGGGCGTAAATGCCTGACCTGAAGTATTCCCCCAATGAGGACTCATGAGTTGGTTCATCCCAAGAAACCCCAATCACCTTGCTGCCGAGGATCAGCAGGGTGGTACCGCTGGCCGCCAAGAATCCAAAAATGAGAACGGCCCAACGCGGGACCTTGATCTGGCTCGGAGCACCCAGTGGTGCCGGCAAGCCGTTCCACAGTCTGCGCACCGCGATTCGCTGTTGAAAGACGACGACACAGCAGACGGCTACGACCCCAGCTATGACGCCAGCCACGAGCGCTGACAATTTGTTACTACGCTCAATAAATGCGGCAACGTCAGCCTCGAAAAGGACCTGAGGATCATTTGATTCCAGTACGAGGACCAGGTCACCATCCGCCGTTTGTTGGGTGACAACCGCCATTGACGGCCGAACACGCTCAAGTTCAATTTCCTCGGCCAGGAGGCCGGTCTTGAGCTGAATTTGCTTGACAACCATTTTGGCTGGTCTATCCAGAGGATCCCACCGAATAAATTCCCCAACTGTTCCTCGCCAAGACCGAAGCCCAAAGCGCAGATTGGTGTCGCCTTCGACCACTGGGGCCCAGGTGGAAGCCTGCTCAGAGAATCCATTTGACTCCTGTCCGACAAAGATTTGCGAGAAACCTGCATCGGAACTCGCGGCAGCTATTTCAAAAGTCGGCTTTCCAGCAGGTGACAGAATCAAGAATGCAAAGCAAAGAGGCCACGCCGTGAGGAAGGCGACGAGGCCAACTCCCATTAGCTTGACCTGTCGTGGCAACGGTCCGGTGTTGCGCTGGCCAGACCGAGTCGACAACGTTCTCACGGTCGCGGCACCTACTCCCCCAAACTCAGTGTCTAGCTCCCCTGCTACACACCCCGACTCTAGATGACAACGCAGGTGGCAGCCTCTAACTGATTTGCTGTGACATGAGGAGGCGCAAGCAGCCATTGCGTTGACGGGTTCTCGTTTTCTCGTCCTCGGTACGGTGCACGGTGTGGAGCAATCTGTCCGTGCCTATGCATGGTGGTCGGGCAGTACATCCGGAAGCCGGCCACTGCATCGCCTTGAATCCTTGATTCCGCTAGCAGCCGCCGCATTAATCACTGCGATTGCCCAACGCTGGTCCGGTCTTGACACTCCCGATTCCAGCTTCTACGCATCCCTGGCTCTGTTCGGGGATGAGGTCACCGACCGCGCGCCCTTCACGAGTTACTACTGGACTCGGCTCGGCTACATCGCCCCCGTCGGCCTCCTGACCGGCCTACTCGGCACTTTTCCCGGCTTCCTCGCCTACAAATTCCTGCTCACCACCGTGATCACTGTCAGCGCCTACCTCATTGCCCGCCGACATACCCGGTTGTGGATCGCCGCGTGGCTGACCACCGGAGTCATCTCTTCCTCGGTCATCCTCAGTTACCTCGGCAACTCCT
>WLWL01000276.1 GCA_012103605.1 Candidatus Nanopelagicales bacterium | reverse complement strand
AGATTGCCGAACAAGCCCGAGAACAGGGTGTCGAGGTGGTGACCCTTCAGGAGGGTTTGGACCTCGAAGAACTGGCGCGAGATGCCATCGCCCGCGGGGCGGATTGTCTCGGGATGGCGGGAGGAGATGGCTCACAGGCACTCGTCGCCGCCGTCGCTGTCGAGCACGGCATTCCTTTCGTCGTCATCAGCGCGGGCACACGCAACCACTTCGCCCTGGATCTCGGTCTGGATAGAGACAAGCCAGATTCGGGATTAGTTGCCTTCACCAACGGTGTCTTGCGCACGATCGACTACGCGACCGTGAATGGCAAGTTGTTCGTCAACAACGTGTCTTTCGGCCTCTACGCCTCGATCGTCGAGAACGACTCCTACCGAGACGCAAAACTTCAGACGACACTCGACGTGCTGCCCGAGGTGCTGGCGGCGGACACCGACCCGTACGACATGCACTTTCGTCTTCCGTCTGGCGAAGAAGTGTCGGGGTCGATCGTTCTCCTGGTTTCCAATAATCCCTACATCACCGACGGCCTCCTGGGCATCGGTCAACGACCGACGTTGGACAGCGGTCAACTTGGCGGCCTGGTGATCACCGGCCCGGCGGCTGCAACTCCCGCCTCACCATCACATGAGTCAACCGAGTCACGCTCCCGCGGTGGGTTGCAACGCTTCACCGCGACCGAGCTGCAGGTGACATCGTCGAGCCCCGAGATCGCCGTAGGCATCGACGGTGAAACCGTCCACGTATCCACCCCCGTGGATCTGGTGAGTCATTCAAAAGGCCTCACCATGTTGGTCCCACCCGACAGCATCCACGTCGCACGGGTGCGCTCCCACGAGGCCGAAGGTCTCGCCGGCGTTTGGCGCCTGGCGCTGGGCAGAACGTAACCGAGTTCAAACACGCTCTGGACGCCAAGGCTGCAGTCGTTCTTCTCACCCGGCGCACGTGGAAGACTCCATCCCCGTGGCGCGCAAACACCTTTTGGATGCGATACCTCCCAACCGGTGGAAGGCGATCGCACTCTCCGCCCTCCGGGTCGCTATCGGCCTGGGATTCACGTGGTGGCTCTATAGCCTCGTGCCGAAGGACGTCGACCAACGCATCTTCATCCCTGCAGTACTCCTCCTTGTTGGCTTGGCGGTCTATATCTGGTTCGTCAAGAAGGAAGTCGAACGAGTCCTGGGATCCCGATATCCCGAAGTTCTAGCCGTCGAGGGTCTCATTCTGAGCGCCGCCCTCTTTATGGTGATTTTTGCAACTATCTACTTGGTTATCGATGGGCTCAACCCAGGATCCTTTACCGAACCGCTGTCACATTTGTCGTCGCACTATTTGACCCTCACTATCTTGTCCACCGTTGGCTTCGGGGACATCACGGCCGTAACAGATCAGGCTCGACTGGCGGTGATGATCCAAATGGCAATGACCCTCGGTTTCTTGGCTGTCACCATTCGGGTCTTCTCCTGGGCTACCAAGAGAGCGCTGGCTCGACGCCACGGACCCGACACCTCAATCAAGCACGACTGACCACGTCCATTTTCATGAATACTCCCCATCCCTTCGCTCAAGTAGACGTATTCACCGATGAGCCGACTCTCGGTAATCCCGTCGCAGTCGTACTCGACGGAGCAGGGTTGACGACGCAGCAGATGCACGCTTTCACCGAGTGGACGAATCTCTCCGAAGCCACCTTCATCG
>WLWL01000275.1 GCA_012103605.1 Candidatus Nanopelagicales bacterium | reverse complement strand
GGCTTGGTGACAGGGCTGCCCGTTTGGCCCGCTCTGACTCACGCAAATTGTGGGTCCGATCATCGACGGTCAATGAGTCTGCATGCCAGCGAAAGCACGAAACCGGCTGATCGACTCTGACGAAGTGACCACGCTTCTTCAGTCGCAACAGCAGGTCGAAGTCGAATGCCATGGAGTAGGACTCGTCGAGGCCACCTATCTCGTTCCAGGCGGTCGACCGGACAAGCATCCCTGGTTGTGGCACTAGCTGTGGTCCCCACGCGAGAACGGGAACGACCCACGGTTGGGCGGAATTGGTCCATAGGTTCGTTCCTGCTGCGTCGATGTAGATGCAGGGCCCGTAGGCGAGGACGGCGGTTGGCGACTCATCGAGGGCGTGGGAGGTGTGAGCTAGAGATTCAGCGGTGAGGAGGTCGTCGTCACCCAACCAGGACAGGTAATCGAATCGCCCTTGAGCGCTGCGCACGCCAGCGTTGATGGCTGCAGCAAGCCCCTCCTTTGGGTCCTCGACCCACTGTGCACTGACGGAGTCGGCAAAGGCCCGAATCGCGGGGTTCGGTGGAGAAACAATCACGACCTCCGCGGGCGTCGACTGGCTGTGAATGGAACGAAGGCAGGCTTGCAGGAGATCGTGCCTTCTCCCGAGGGTTGGAACTACGAGCAGAATGCGGTGCGTCATGGCGCCACCACGCGCGTTCTGGCACCATGTTCCTGCATCTGGCGCACAATCCCTTGGTAGACCTGTTGCAGTCCAATTGGCAACGCGCGAGCACCGCTGCTAGCGAATCCACGTGGTAGGTCAGGAATAAATCGTGAATCCTGAGCCTGACTTGCTGCGGAGCTTGATGTGGAAGCCGCAACGGGAATCCTCCGGTGGCTCACGTCGGTCATCATTCGAAGCAGAGAGGCGATGCTTGTCCCTTCTCCGCTAGCCACGATGACCTCGCTTTGCAAGGAAGGATCGGCCGAATCGATGAGCCGGTCCCGAATGTGTCCTGCTACGAGTCTCGCTGCGTCGTCGGCATGTATGTAGTCTCGAACCGTATCTAAGGGAACGTAGATGCGAAGAGGTTGCCGAGTGGCAGCCGAGTAGGCCAGTTGGGAAATTAGCCCCTGTCGCTTGTCGAGTCGCTGGTCTTCGCCGTATACGTTGCTGAGCCGAATCGTCAATGTCGGACATACCGGTGACAGCGTCCTGCGCCAGGCTCGCTCCTGAGCCAATTTCGCAATCCCGTAGGGACTGATCGGAGACGGCGTGCTGTGAGTTGAATGGGGCGGATTGGGCGTCCCCGCGTACACGCCACCTGCAGATGAAATGAGGACGCACAATCCAGGGCTTGTCTGGTGACTGCGATCGGACAGCGTGTCTGCCAGGGTGGAGGCGAAGTTTTGGACAGCGCTGGTTTCTTCCTCAAGACTGCGTTCGCCACTCCCGACGGTTCCTGAGCCTGCTGCCCAGACGATGCACCAGGAATCGCGGCCAACGTGATCGAAAAACATGCTCGTGGAATCGGACAGCACGCTCAGTCGTGCCTGAGAGTCACGCCAGGGAATAGCCGATGCCTGGAAGGAATTCGGCAAGGCGCGATCGATGGATCGGCCGACGAGGCCGCCAGACCCGATGGTCCAGGAATGAGGAAGTGGTCCGGAGATCACGCGTCGAAGTTATCGTGCGGATCTCGCACCGTGACGTAGAGAGGTTT
>WLWL01000274.1 GCA_012103605.1 Candidatus Nanopelagicales bacterium | reverse complement strand
CACGGAGATCAACCCCTTCGTGCAGGTGAACCTGCACATCGAGCGCCTGGATTCCTCCAACGCGATGGAGCTCTTCGCGCAGTACGACCTGATTGTCGACGGCACGGACAACTTCGCCACCCGCTATCTGGTCAACGACGCGTGCGTTCTCCTGGGCAAGCCATACGTGTGGGGGTCGATCTACCGTTTCGACGGCCAAGCATCCGTGTTCTGGGCTGAGCACGGACCGTGCTACCGGTGCCTGTACCCCGAGCCTCCACCACCGGGGATGGTGCCGTCGTGCGCAGAGGGCGGCGTCCTCGGCGTCCTGTGCGCATCGATCGGTTCCATCCAGGTGACCGAGGCGATCAAGCTGATCTCCGGGATCGGAGACTCACTGCTGGGACGACTTATGGTCTACGACGCCCGTGAGATGGATTACCGCCAGGTGACAATCCGCAAGGATCCGAATTGCGCGGTGTGCGGGGAAAGCCCGACGGTGACTGAACTGATCGACTACGAGTTATTCTGCGGTGTGACCTCAGATCCGGCAGCTGATGCAGTTCAGGACTTCACGATTTCCGTTCAAGACTTGAAGGCGATGCTCGACGAGCGAGCCGCCGGCAGTCGGGATTTTGTGCTGGTGGATGTTCGCGAGCCCGTCGAGTGGAGCATCGTCGCTATCGATGGCTCGGAGTTCATCCCTAAAGGTGAATTCCTCACGGGAGAGGCCTTCGAGAAGTTGCCGCAAGACAAGCAGGTGGTTCTCTACTGCAGGTCGGGTGGTCGATCTGCAGAGGCGCTGGTGGCCGCAAAGGGAGCCGGATTCGACGCGATTCATGTCGGTGGTGGCATCAACGCCTGGGTTTCGGAGTTCGAGCCGGGCAAGCCGACGTACTGATTTCGCCGGGGAGTGCATCACCAACCTTCCCTTGACTAAGGTTGACTAGACTTAGTCTAGTCAACTACATTCTCGACATGAGTGTGATGGTCAATGTCTACGAGGCGAAGACGACCTTGTCCGAACTGCTGAAGCAGGTCGAGGCGGGCGAGGACGTGGTGATTGCCCGAGCAGGTAAGCCCGTTGTCCGCCTAGTGCGGGTTGAGCGACGGGTGGGTGCGCGCCCGGGACGAGGTGCTGCAAAGGGCCGCATGTGGATCGCCGACAACTTTGATGACCCGATGCCTGATATTGAAGCAGCATTCGCCGGCGAGGCGTGATGCGTTATCTGCTCGACACCCACACCTTGCTGTGGTGGATCGACGGACAACCTCTCAGTGAGGAAGCGAACAAAGTGCTCGAGGACTTCGGAAACGACGTGCTCGTGTCGGTCGTGTCCAGATGGGAAATCTCCATTAAGGAATCGAAGGGTCGAATCCAGCCACCGTCAGATCTACCTGAGTTGATCGCCGACAGCGGATTTGATGTGTTGCCCGTTCGCTGGGCACATGCGCGCCGCATCTCCGAGCTTCCGCCGCATCACTTAGATCCGTTCGATCGCATGCTCGTTGCGCAAGCGATGGAAGAAAGCTGCGTCATTCTCAGTCGCGACCCGCACCTTGGTGCCTACGACGTCGACGTTGTGCGGGCCTGACGATCTACAGCGGAATGTTGCCGTGCTGCCCGCGAACACCCGGGGTGTCCCACAGGACTTGAGCCACGGCACGTTTGGTCGCTGCGGGATCGACGATGTCGTGCACGACGCCCATCTCGACCGCGCGCTTGA
>WLWL01000054.1 GCA_012103605.1 Candidatus Nanopelagicales bacterium | reverse complement strand
CACCGGGAGGCGGAGGGGGAGGTGCGCCACCGCCACCACCGGGAGGCGGAGGGGGAGGTGCGCCACCGCCACCACCGGGAGGCGGAGGGGGAGGTGCGCCACCGCCACCACCGGGAGGCGGAGGGGGCTCGTTCGCTAGGACGGGCGCGCCACCCGCGAAAGCAAGGGAGCAAGTCAGAGCGACAACAAGAACCGGGCGAGAGAGCCTCATAAGGATCACCGTCTTCCACCTAGAACCCTAGAACCTTTCGCCTCTCGGAACTAGGCTTTTCGACCAAGACACGTTCCTATGGCGGCAAATGTCTCGTATGTAGCGAAATCGAAGCGTCGCCGCGGGCCTCGAAGCAGTCACGTCTGTGTGACTAGTCGAACCCGCGTTCGATTGCCTCGGCGATCGCCGATCGCCAGTCGCGCATCGGGACCAGACCGATGTCGGCCCAGCGCGCGTGACCGAGCACCGAGTACGCCGGCCTCGGCGCGGGACGCACGAACTGCTCGCTGGTGACCGCGCGAACACGCTCCGGGTCGGCTCCCATCAGGCGGAAGATCTCCCGGGTGAATCCGTTCCAGGACACCGTCCCGGAGTTAGTGCCGTGGAAGATCCCGGCCGCAGGGCGGGCATCGACCAGTGCGGCGATCTGCGCGGCGAGGTCGGCAGCGTAGGTGGGTTGACCCACTTGATCATCGACCACGTCAACGGTGTCGCGTTCTGTTTCCAAGCGCAGCATGGTCTTGACGAAGTTGCTGCCCTCGTGCCCATACAGCCACGCGGTGCGCACGATGTAGTGCGCGTCCGGCAACTTCTGTTGCACAGCGCGTTCTCCGGCGAGCTTGGTGCGCCCGTACGCGGATTGCGGATCGGGCTCGGCGTCCTCGGCGTACGGCGAGGTGGCATCTCCGGAGAACACGTAGTCGGTCGAGATCTGCACCAGCCACGCACCCGCGTCGTGGCACGCGTGGGCGAGGACTCGAGGACCGTTGGCGTTGACGACGAAGGCGGCGTCTTCGTTCTCCTCTGCCGCGTCCACGGCTGTCCAGGCGGCGCAGTTGACCACAACGTCCGGTGAGAAGGACGCGAACGCGGCGGACACAGACTCCGGGTCGGTGATGTCGACGTTCGGCAGATCGACGCCGAGGACCTCGTCGCCGTCGCGTCCGGCGTAGAGCTCCACCAACTCGCTGCCGAGTTGACCGTTGGCTCCGGTGACGAGTACTCGCACGGGGTTTCTTCGCTGCTACCGGGTCTTCTCGATGGCGGCACGCTCCTTGAGGGGCCGCCACCAGTCTTCGTTGTCGCGATACCACTGCACGGTCTCCGCGAGGCCTTCGTCGAAGGAGTGCAGCGGCTCATAGCCGAGCTCGCGGATGCGGCCGTCGTTGACGGAGTAACGACGGTCGTGACCTTTGCGATCTTCCACCGGTTGGACCATGGACCAGTCCACACCCATGGTCTCCAGGACCCGCTCGGTGAGTTCCTTGTTGCTGAGTTCCAGTCCACCACCGATGTTGTAGGACTGGCCGGGAGCACCGGAAGAGCACACGATGGCGATGCCGCGGCAGTGATCATCGACGTGCAGCCAGTCGCGCACGTTCAGGCCGTCGCCATACAGCGGCACTTTCGCCCCGTCGATGAGGTTGGTCACGAACAGCGGTACGACCTTCTCCGGGAACTGGTACGGGCCGTAGTTGTTGGAGCAGCGCGTGGAGGAGACGTTGAGCCCATAGGTCACGTTGTAGGCGCGCACCAGCATCTCTGCGGCTGCTTTCGCGGCGGAGTACGGGGAGTTCGGCAGCAGCGGCTCGTCTTCGGTCCAGGATCCGACGTCGATCGAGCCGTAGACCTCATCGGTTCCGATATGGACGGTGCGGGGAATCTGGTGGCGCAGGCACGCGTCGAGCAGGGTCTGCGTGCCGACCACGTTGGTGACGATGAAGTCCTGCGGTCCGTGGATGGACCGGTCGACGTGGGTTTCGGCGGCGAAGTTGATGACCACGTCGTGTCCGGGAAGCACCTGATCGAGCAGGTCTCCATCGCAGATGTCTCCATGCACAAAGGTGTAGCGCGGGTCGTCGGCGATGGAGGAGAGGTTCGCTTGATTCCCGGCGTAGGTGAGCTTGTCGAACACCGTTACGCCGGTGCACTCGTGCCCGAGAGAGTGGTAGGACCCGGCCATCAGTTCGCGGACGAAATGCGAGCCGATGAAGCCCGCGGCTCCGGTGATCAGGTAGCGCACTAGCCGTTCTCCTTCAATTGATCGAGCCATTCTCGCGCTTCGGCGAAGTCCGCGTCGGTGACCCCGTCGCGCAAGACGGGAGCGTGGCCGTCGTGGCGGGGGTAGGAGCCGAGGTAGCGAACATCCAGGCAGACGCGGTGGAGCCCCATGATGGCTTCGGAGATCCGTGCGTCCGCGACGTGTCCTTCGACGTCGACACTGAAGTAGTAGTCGCCGAGCGCTTTCCGTGTGGGTCGGGACTCGATCCTGGTCATGTTGACGCCGCGCACCGCGAACTCGTTCAGGATCCCCAGCAGCGCGCCGGGCTGGTCTTGGTGAATGAACAAGCTCAAGGTGGTTTTGTCGGCTCCGGTGGGCGCCGGTATCGGTCCGGGCTTACGGACGACGACGAACCGAGTGGTGGCGTCGGCGGTGTCCGCGATCTCATCGGCGAGAACGTCGAGTCCGTAGATCTCGGCCGCGATCTTCTGCGAAATGGCGCCGTCGAACGGGGCCGGCTCTTCGAGCAGGGCAGCGGCCGCAGCGGCGGTGGACATCGCGGGGATAACCGATGCCTCGGGCAGGTGCTCGGCGAGCCAGCGTCGCACCTGGGCCTGGGCGTGCGGATGGGTGGCAACACGGGATACCTGGTCGAGCGTGGTTCCTGGTCGCACCAGCAGCGAGAACTGGACCGGCAGCACGACTTCGTCGACGATAACGAGGCGCTGACCACTGCCGAGCTCATCCAGCGTCGCGGAGACCGATCCTTCGACCGAGTTCTCGATCGGCACGAGTGCGTGATCCACGGCGTCGCCACGCACCGCTTCGAGCGCGGCGGGCACGGAAGTCGAGGGCAGTAATTCGGCGTCGGCCGATCCTGGCCACGCAAGAACAGCTGCCTCTGCGAAGGATCCGCGCGGGCCAAGGTAGGCGACCGAATGCTGGGGTGTTGCTGTGCTCATCGCCCGTCTCCTTTCGCCGCAACGACCGCTTGCTCCTCTTCAGGGGACAGCTCGATGTCCGGGTTCCCCTGCGCGATGCCCTTCAAGTACAGGCGGTTCTCGTTGCGCCCGTGGATGGACGTGATGATCAGTCCGTCACCGGAGTCGTCGAGTAGCGCTGCGGAGAAGGAGTACCGGCCGGCGAGGTCGCCGTATGCGTCGTATCGCACCACGGACACGTGCCGCAGGGCTCGGGCCAGGTCCGCGCGAGTGACCTTCAATCGCTTGTCCAGTTCGTGCAGATCGACCGAGAGTTCACCGAACTCCTCGCGGGTGCGGGCGAGAACGTCGAGGTAGTTCTCCTTGCCCTCGACAGGCGCGAGGAGGGCGTAGGAGCGGCGCATCCGGTGGAGTTGGAACCAGGCGACCGCGCCGAGGACGACACCGACCAGACCCACCGCCACCCCTATGAGAGCGAGGATCACTGCTGCTTGGGCGTCCAACGTCACCCCCGAAGGGTAGTAGGAGTGAGGAATGCCCGGCTTCCTCGTTCCTCCCGATCCCGGGCCCACCGCAGCACGCAACAAGAGTGGGTGAGAATTCGCGGGTGAGCCCCCTCCTAAACTAGATACCCGTCACTCAAAGAATCTAAGGACACAGACGCAGGGTGCTCGTCTGGTTTTCGTGAGGACTCGGAGCCTCAACTCAGTCCTGTGATGATCAATCATCTTGACGCGGCTCCATGAACAGCCATCGCATATCGAACGCGCGGCTCTCCGACATCAAGAGCCAGCGGTCATCATCACTCCATGCCTCCAGCGCAGAAATACTGCTCGGATCTCGTGGACCGGTAGCGACAAGGCGAGTCGCGAACCGGCGATTGGCCCTCTCAATAAGTGCGGCTGCCTTTGAGTCTCTGTCACCGATCGGCTCGTGTAATTCCACAATGACAAAGGAATTTCTCAGCTGAAATAGGACTTCGTCCGTCAAGAGGTCAAACTCGCCGCCTTCTACATCGAAAAGAAATACCGACGCTTGAGATTCATTCCAATAGTCATCCGGGATCTGATCCAGAAATCCTTTA
This sequence comes from Candidatus Nanopelagicales bacterium, assembly GCA_012103605.1. Taxonomy (GTDB): domain Bacteria; phylum Actinomycetota; class Actinomycetes; order S36-B12; family S36-B12; genus S36-B12. The sequence goes on along the minus strand of WLWL01000054.1, from coordinate 5,453 downwards.
TCCGCTGTTCCCAGGATCTCGATCCGGTCCGCAACGTCGTTTGCGGCTGCGTTCGCGCGGATTACGTCTTGCCCCTCTGATGTCGCTTCGAAGCACAACGCCCGTGGGGCTAAGCCCGCCCTGACGGCCCCGATTGCGTAGTAACCGTCTGCTGCCCCAACATCAACCAGCGGTCGCGTGCCATCACAAAACTCAGCGAGTTCTTGCAGGACCTGCATCTCGTACAGGCCGAGGATCATCGCTCCGCGATCCGCGGCTGACCACCAACTCTCAGGATTCAACCGAAGACCAGCGAGGGGGCCGTAACGAACAGTGAAATCGAATTCTTGACAAATCCTCTCGCTCAGCACGTATCGGTGTTGCGTTATGTCTGGCCTTACGCCGAGTACTCGTTGTCCGAACCACATGACTCCGCGGCGTCCCGTTTGTCTGAGCCCGCCTGTCTTCACGCTGTCGACAACGGTCCGAAAGTGACGAGCCTTCTTCACAGTGATGGTCTCCTTCGAGTCAATCAACGGCGATTCAGGCACGCATCCATGGATGGGACTATCTCAGCGTCACCTGGCGGTTGGTCAGTCCCGCCCGGGCGCTGCGCTCGGCATCACTCAGGGGTGAATCGTCCGCCAGCGCGCTACCGAGTCGCTCCGCGAACACGGTGGCCGGCTGCTCCGTCGCGTCGGCTCCCATACCCAGCGGCAGGTCCCAGACTGGGGCAACGACCCCGCAGGAGCGGAACATCCCCACGTAGCGGGTGTCTGGGCCGAGATCGTCGACGCCCGCCGCGTGCATTCGCGCGAGCGCGTTGAGTAGATCAACTTCCGGGGTCGGCATCACCCAGCGCAGATGCTCCTTCGCGCCGACCTGCGTCCAATACGCCGAATCGACGGATGTGAGCTTGGCGGTTGGGTTCGCGTAGTCCTTCGCGCGCTCGAGTGAGGATTGGATGTCGGGGCTGAGATCGTCCGCGGATCCTTCGATCCAATAGGAAAAATCCTCGAGCACCGAAACATCGAGGGCAACCGACGGGTCGAGGACGTCCTGCAGCAGCGGTGACTCGGGGGTGACCCGTCCCATCCCAACAGGCTCACCGGCTTCACTGCCGAGGGCGTTGATCAGCGCGTCGGCGTAGTCCCGGGAAGCATCGCCTGATCCGGTCGTCACCTGAAGCCCGAGCATGACGTCACCGTCCGCCCGGACCAGCGCAGGCCACGCCATCGGCAAGACCGTCGCGAGCGTGACCGCGCGACCGGATGTCGCGTAGGCCGAGCTCAGCGTCAGCGGCGCAGTGGCGGAGGGGACAAGTTCGCGCAGGGCTACCAGGTCGCACTCGGAGGCGAATCCTTCGAACGGTCGCGCGTTGGGCTCGACGCCGCGCGCCGACCCCTTGCCGTGACACGCCTTGTATCGGCGGCCGGATCCGCAGGGGCAGGGCTCACGCATTCCCACAACCCGGACGTCACCGTCCGGTGCGGTGGTGGTCGCGCTGGCGCGCGCGGCGTTCCTGGACTTCTTTCCCATGGGCGCAGAACCTACCGGCCGCTACTCGTCGAGCCACTCCAGGAGTCGTCCGGGTCTGTTGCTGATCACGACGTCCACGCCCTGCTCCCGGCACAGGTCGAGGTCGGTCTTCTCGTCGACCGTCCACACGTGCACCTGTCCACCGGCGGCCTGGACCCGCTGAACGTAGTTCGGGTGCCGACGCACAACATCGATGGATGGCCCCGCGGCGGCCACACCCGACGGCAAGGACCCATCTCGGTAGGGCCACCAGATCCGGTCCATCAAGAACACCGTCGGCACCTGCGGGGCGAGCCGCTGCATGCGTCGCACCGCGAGCCACGAGAACGACATCATCCGCACCGGCGGCACACCGCCGCTTCCGGGCGTGTCCAGGGAGAACCGAGCGAGCACGTCGGCGAGTTCACGCTCGACGTAGCCGCCGTAGCGCACCGGGTGCTTCGTCTCGATCGCGAAGCGAATATCGGGGTTCTTCTCCAACGCGGTGGTGAGCAGGCGCTCCAGGGTGAGCAGTTGGGTGCGCTCGGTGTTGTCGGGGTCTTCGAAGTCGTGCCAGGAGCGGTAGCTGTAGTCGTGCTCGCTGAGTTCGTCAATGTCCCGGCCGGACACTGATCCGGAGCCGTGGGAGGTGCGGTCGATTCTGCGGTCGTGAACACACACCAGCGTTCCGTCGGAGGTCAACCGGACGTCGCACTCCAGGGCATCGGCGCCGTCATCGATCGCCCGCAGGTACGCGGCGAGCGTGTGCTCGGGCTCGAGGTGGGATGAGCCACGGTGCGCGACGACTTCCGGGCGCGAGGTGCTCACGCCTCCATTGTCCCGGGTTGAAAGAATGACTGCGTGCATCCCATCGACATTGTTCTCATCGATCTAGACGGAACCATCAGTGATTCCTCTCCGGGGATGCTCACCGGCTTCCGGAAGGTCTTCGATCGCTTCGACATGGAGCAGCCATCGGACGAGAGCATCCGCCGTCACTTCGGCCCCCCGCTCGCCGTGACGTGGCGAGAGGTCTACGGGATGACCGACGAGCAGATCGTGGTGGGGCTCGAGGTGTATCGGGAGTACTACCACGACGTAGGGATGTTCGAAAACAATCTCTACGACGGGGTCCCAGAGCTCATCAAGCATCTGCACGCTGAGGGAGTGACATTGTCCACGGCTACGTCGAAGCCGGAGTTCTCCGCATCACGAATCATCGAGCACTTCGGTTTGCGGGAGTACTTCACCTTCATCGGGGCAGCCGATCTGGCCGGCACCCGGGATGACAAGTCCGCGGTCATCGCGCACACCCTCGAGAACCTGCAGGCGAGCAGTCAGACGCACAACATCGTGATGATGGGTGATCGCCGCCACGACGTGGAGGGTGCTCGGGAACACGGCATCGACACCATCGGGGTGCTCTGGGGTTACGGCACCGCGGATGAGTTGTCTGCCGCGGGCGCTATCGCCCTCGCAGAGACGCCACCCGACGCCGGGGACCTGCTGCTGAATCGCTGACCGTTTGGCCGCTGAGCGGCAGCGTCGCTCGCTCGCTACTCACCACTCACGGGCAGCAGAACACCAGGGTTCATCAACCCCTGCGGGTCCCACGCCTTCTTGATGGCACGCATAGCCGCGATCTCCTCTGCACTGCGTGACAGGTCAAGGTGATCGACCTTCATGCGACCGATCCCGTGCTCGGCCGAGATGGAACCGCCGTACCGGGAGATGCATTCCAAAACGGCGGTGTCCACGTCGCTTTCCTCCGCCGGGGGTCCGAGGATTTCGACGTGGATGTTTCCATCGGCAAGGTGACCGAAAATGCCGAACTCCTTTACCTTCGGAAACTCCGCAATTACGGTCTGCAGTTCACGGGCGCACGCCGCGAGAGTTTCCAAGGGCACGGACACGTCTAACTTATGGACGATTCCCCACGCATCGAAACCTTCGGCCTGGCGCTCGCGGTACTGCCATAGCCGCTCGATGCCGCTCGCGTCCATGGCCACGACTACGTCGCGGGCCTCCAGGACATCGGCGACAAACCCATCGCCGCTGCCGCCGTCAGCGACTTCGATCAATGCGAACAGCGAGTGCTGCTGCTCGAGTGGGTAGGGAAGCCCGGACACGTCTTGCACGAGCCGCATGCCGGTCGCATCGATCACCTCGGCGGCAACTAAACGGCCTGAGGCGGCAGTGCCGATGATCGTCAACGCGTCGTCGTAGTCCGCGCAACCGATGAGCGCGACCGAGGTTCTCCCGTGGGGTCGGTGCAGGCGCAGCCGCACCGCCGTGATGATGGCAAGTGCTCCTTCCGATCCGCACAGCAATTGCGCGAGATCGAAACCAGTGTTGTCCTTCGCCAGTCCGGACATGTGGGAGATGACCGATCCGTCGGGCAGCACCGCCTCGATACCGGTTACCTGCAGGCGTGTCATCCCGTACGCGAGTACACGAATGCCGCCCGCGTTGGTGGCGACGGTTCCGCCGATGGTCGCCGAGTCCCGCGACGCGAGATCCACTCCGTACTCCAGCCCTGCGGCGCGAGCGTGCCGTTGGACGTCTCCCAACGTGGTGCCTGCACCGACACTCACCTGCGCGGACAACTCATCCACCGGGTCGATCCAGGCGAGGCGACGCGTCGAAACGATGACGGGGGGTGCGCCCGGCTCGCCCGGCTCACCTCGCTCACCAGACTCGCCATCGTCCGGCTTGCCGTCGGCGGAGCGACCCGCAGCGGGGACCGAGCCGCCCACGAGGCCCGTGTTTCCACCCTGCGGAAGAACCGGAACTCCCACGGCAGCGCAGGCTCGCATCACAGCTGCAACCTCCTGCGTGCTCCCCGGGCGCACCACACACACCGCTGGGCCACCGAAGCGACGGGTCCAGTCCACGCAGTAGGCCTGCATCACGGCAGGGTCCTCGATGACCGACGACTCACCCACGATGGTCCGCAGCTCGGAGATCAACTCACCGTTGTCAGAAGACACCAACGTCGTCGAATTCTTCGGCACGGGGTTATCCTGACGTAACTGCTTCCCCGCGGACGGAGTGCCCTGTGAGCCGATCGTCGTTGACCACGCTCCGAACACGCTGCGCCACGTTTGCCATGGCGGGGCTCTTCGCTCTCGGATCTCTTGCAGTTGCTCCGGCCGCTACCGCGGTGGAGGTCCCCGCAACCGGGACGTTCTCCTTCACGACCGGACCAGGAATCTTGCCCGCGTGGGATAGCGCGAATATCTCTCTGGTCGGGGTCTCTCCGGGCTCGGTGATTACGAACACCGGAACAAATATCGCGCGCGTGACTCTGCCGATCGTCGCCAAGTCGGGCACGGCGAATGCGGCCGCCGGTGGCTTCCGATTCACTAACAACGACACCGGCGCCACCTTCCGTTGCTCGAACCCCACGATCGATACGCGGGCGCGAGTTATCGACTGCGTCCTCCCCTCCGGTTACAACGCAGCTGTCTTCGCTATCACCGACATCGAGGAGCGGACTCGCATCGATACGGACGAGACGAAGACGACGATCTTCCAGGGCATGACCCTCCAAATCATCAACCGTGAAATGGCCATCAGGCTGAACGACGAGCTCGACACGAACGTGTTCTCGGCGAGCGTGGTTCTGGGCGACGGGTCACTCGTGGTGACTCGTACACGCTAGTCACTCGTTTCTCATTTCTCACTTTCATTAATTTTCAACACTTCAGGGCTCGTGACGTCGCAATATGTTGTCACTTGGTTTATTGATCGGCGTGTCGTGGCGACAACAGGGAGGTAAGGCACAACCACGCAAGGAGTACCACCATGGAAAGACGCACCACAAGAATCACCGGCGCCCTCGGCGCCCTTACTGCCGGCATCGTCGCCGGCATCGTCGCCGGCACCAGCCTCGTCAGCGCACCTGCCGCTCAAGCGGCGGAATCCGACGCGACGATCACACCGGCCAACGCCAC
>WLWL01000273.1 GCA_012103605.1 Candidatus Nanopelagicales bacterium | reverse complement strand
CCGGACGCGACGGGGTGAACCGCCAGGACCGTTCCCGTCGCGGTGAGCGCACCCCGATCACCGAGCCACAGGCGAGTGCCCGTGCGAAGACGGACCACCGAATCGTTCACACTGGAGCGAACCACCGAGAGCTCGGCGTCGTCGAGATGGGACACCCAGATCGTGTTGGCCGGAGCGTTGTGTCCCTCCCACACCTCGGTTTCGGTCTGCCACAGGCCCGCCCATCGCACGACCTCCCGGGCTTTGGCGCTGCCCTCGCGTACACCCCGCGGAGGCGCATCGTCCGCTGGCTGATCGATCGGCATGTGTACGGACAATCCTTCGACCAGAACGCGTCCACGCTCCGTTGCTTCCCGAACGTCCCCGTCAGCCAGCGCCGCGAGCAACTCGGATTCGCGAAATCCGAAACGGTGCATGGATGTGTTCGCTTCGAGGATGACGCGGACCGAGCCCGAGTCTTGGGCGAGAGATCTCAGAGAGTCGAAAGTGGCGATCGTTCGAATGACACGACCCGCGTGCAACCGTTCTCCCAGGCGCGCCCATTCGGCCGCCGCCGCACGGTCGACCGGATCGAACGGTTCGAGAACGACGATGTCCCCTTGCGTATCCGCTGCGACGTCGTCGACTTCGAACACCGTGCCGACGGCGATCGTGTCCGCTCCGACACGCATGGCCTCACGCGCCAAGATGCCAGGACCGAGCCCGTACCCGTTTCCCTTGATGACGGGCACCGGGATGGTCCCAGACGCGTGAAGGACGGCATCCACGACCGAATCCTGGTGCGCCCGCCAACGTGATCCATCGACAGCAACAGAGAAAGTCATCGGTTCGATCTTGCCCTACGTTCGGGCGCGCGCCGAGTAGGTGGCGTACGCGCGCGCCCATGTCTTGCGCAACGCGAAGTCCCACTCACCGATGTACTCCTGGGCGTACCCGCCACTACCCACTTTGAAGCGGACGAGACCGAGGAGGTGATTGGCGAGATCCAGAGTGTCGGAGATGCCGCGAAGGTCGTAGACCGAGCAACCGGCCGCGTGTGCGTACTTGATCATGTCCCACTGCAGGGCGTTGGACGGGCGGACGTCCCGATCGGCTGTTGTGGAAGCGCCGTAGGAGTACCACGCACGATCCCCGACGCGGATCATGATGGTGGCCGCCGCGATGTGTCCTTCATGTTCGGCTATGTGCAGCGTCATGCCGTGGTAGTCGTCGGTCGCCGAATTGAGTGCATCCCACATGCGTTCGAAGTACACCTGGCCGCGAGGAGTGAAGTGATCGCGTTCGGCCGTCTCGACATATACGTGATGGAAGTCCGCGAGGTCCTCGCGTGATCCCAGACGAACCACCACCCCCGACTTGTCAGCTTTGCGCACGTTGCGACGCCACAATTGATTGAAGTCGGCGAAGACATCGTCCAGCGTTCGATCCTGCAAAGAAACGCAGTAGACGAACCGCGGCTGCACATCGGCAAACCCCGCTCCGGAACTGGCTAGTTGCGTTCCGCCCGCAGATCGCAGGGCATCGACCACCATGGGCGCCACGGGTGAGGACCAGTCGGCGGGGATCTCACCGAGGCTCGTCAGCTGGTGAGTGTTCTCGGGGCGATTCGCGTCAGCATCGGCCAAGGCCTGCTTGACCGTGGCTGCGTCCCAACGGTGGGCGGCAATCGGCGGCCCCATCTTGACCTGGAATGCGCCGACCGTTGCGCAGTGATCGAGGAGCG
>WLWL01000272.1 GCA_012103605.1 Candidatus Nanopelagicales bacterium | reverse complement strand
AAGCACACGGGCAATTTCCACGCAGCCGCCAGGTTCAACGACTCCAGGACCGATCCGATGTTCATGGCCCCATCGCCGAAGTAGGAGACCGAGACGGCCTGACTCCCCGAATGCTTGTTCGCCCAGGCGAACCCCGTCGCGAACGGAACGGCGCCACCGACGATGGCGTTCGTGCCGAGTGCACCGGCCTCCTTCCACTGCAGGTGCATCGACCCTCCGCGGCCAGCGCAGTAGCCCTGCGCCAGGCCGCAAATCTCCGCCAGAGCCCGCTGCACCAGTGTCGATAGGTCATCGGAGAAATCAGCCCGGGGATCGAGGCCGTCGGGTGAGATGAAGCCGAGTGCCTTTGACAGGAATTGGTGATGACCTCGGTGGGACCCGTTTATCTGATCCGACGGAGCTAACGCCAGCACCGAGCCGGCCGCACCGCCCTCTTGGCCGATGCTGGAGTGCAGCGGTCCGTTCACCAGTTTCTCGCCGGCGAACTCCAGGGCGGTCTCTTCGAACGCACGAATGATGTGCATGTGGGTGAGCATGGTGGTCAGGAGAGCGGGATCAGCGGCGTCCCAGTCCTTCGTCGAGACCTGCACCTGCGACCACGGCGCATCCATTGATAACTGACGCGTCTTCGGCATTACCTACTCATCTCTTCGTTTACTCTCGCTCCGCGAAACCTGCATTGGTTGGCTCGTTGCCCGTTCGTCGTTCGACTAGTCGGTCGCGACGGCGGCTTGGGCGGCCATCGCGAACGACACGGCGCCGGGGTCGGGGGAACCGACCGAGCGATCACCGAGGACCCGCGCCCTGCCCATGCGTGGCACCAGCGCTTCGGTGGCCGCGGCGGCTTCTTCCGATGCCGTCGCTGCGGTCTGCCACGCCTGCGAAAAATCGCCGCTAGATTCGACGGCCGTCCCGAAGGCGTCGGTGAAGGGAACCAGCGCATCCACGATCGTCTTGTCACCCAAAGTGGCTTTACCCAAGTTGATGACCGAGTCCACGAACGCCTGAACCGCAGCAACAGCGGCGGCGTTGTCGACGTCACGATCGTCGCCGAGTGAGTTGCCAGCGGCCGTCAGGGCTGCGCCCCACAGCGCACCCGACGCACCACCGGAGTGCTCGGTCCATCGCGCTCCAGCGCCCGCCAATGTCGTCTGCGCTCCCGCGCCCTCGGCGACCAACTCACGGGCGGCTTGCGCGGCGGCCGCGGAGCCGCGGGCCATTCCGGCCCCGTGGTCTCCGTCACCGGCGACGGCATCCAAGTCTCCGAGCATCGACTCGTTTGCGCTCAGGACATCGCGCACGCGGTCGAGCGCATCGGCGATGAGCGCGGCGGCGGCTCGCGAGGATGCGCTGCCTTCCTGTTGGACGGTGAGCGGCTCGGGTTCGGTGTTGAAGGTGACGCTGGCGTCCAAAGGCGGGTCCTGGAGCGCGGGGCGTGAGTACGCGGCGCTGTCACACGGAGCGAACCACAACGTCTCGAGATCGTCGTCCAACCACATCAAGGTCAGCGACAGTCCACCCATGTCCAGGGATGTCATGAACTCCCCTACCTGACCGTCGACGACGTCGAGTCCGGCGTCGCGAAGTTTGCTGGTGACCGAGGTGAAGGTGACGAAGAGTTCCTCGTATTTCGCCGATCCCAGGCCGTTGAGCATCGCGACCACGCGCTTGCCTGCGCCTTGCGGGACCTCGTTCATCAACGTGTCGACGAGTAGTTGGGCGACATCGT
>WLWL01000271.1 GCA_012103605.1 Candidatus Nanopelagicales bacterium | reverse complement strand
GGTGCGAAAACAGCGATTGCTACGGAAACTCCTATTCGTCCGCCGATCCACCGCATCTGATGGGTGGCTGGTCCGAGCAGATGTACATCCGTCCTGACACGTTCGTCTACAAAGTTCCTTCGGGCCTGAGTCCACGCGTCGCTGTTCTCGCGGAACTCATGGCCTGCACGGCGTCGCTCGACAAGTTGAAGGAATTCTCGTCCTACGCGATCGAGGGTTTCAACTCCGGAGACACCGTGGTCGTGATCGGTTCCGGGCCGCTCGGACTTCTGCACATCGTCAAGGCAGACATGATGGGGGCAGGTCGGATTATCGCCACCGACCTCAGCGAGCACCGGTTGTCCTTCGCCAAACGGTGCGGCGCAAACGCGACACTGAATGCCTCGCAATCATCCGCCGAGGAACGCATCCACCAGGTCATGGAGATGACTCGTGGGCGAGGTGCAGACGTTGTTCTGCATATGGCAAATACCCCGGCCTCCTTTATCGAGGGCATCGAGATGCTGAAGCGCGGCGGCATGATGCTGGAGATGGGAAATTTCGCTGATACCGGGGATATCAACATGAACATTCACCGGCACATCTGCAGCAAGAACATTCGACTCATCGGTCTCACCAACCATCCCTCCACGGGCTACGGCCCCGCCATGGATCTACTCGAGCGATACGCCGATCGATACCCCTTCGACGACTTTGTCAGTCACGAGTACGCGCTCGCAGATGCAGACGAGGCCATGCGCATGTCGATGGATACGGAGAGCTTGAAGGTGGTCATCAACCCAAACCTGTAAGACATGGCTCAGGTGTCGTGAGTCTTGGCACCCAGACTTGGAAATGGTGCGCTTCCGTGTTCTAGTGGAGACATGGATCGACTTCTTTTGTTCGCCGACGACAGCTCCGATGGCTCCACCCACGCATGGGAGTGGATTAGCGCGCAGTCGTGGCCTGGATGGCAGGTGCGCGTACTCACCGTTCAGCGTCAGGGAATCGACCACCGCGATCCCCAGCCACCGCAGCCGTGGTCTCCCGCATCACCGAGAAAGCTTCCCGCCGCGGCGGAGGTGACATCGCTGACCCATACGGTCGCCGACGGTGATCCGCGAGAGGTCCTGTCCACTACCCCGGCAGACTTGCTAGTCATCGGGCCACGCGGCTCCGGGCTACTCAAACGGCTGCACGTCGGCAGCGTCGCCGAAGCGCTCCTGGACAATCCATCGGCTCCGTTGCTGGTCGCTCACGGCAACCACACTGTCGAACACATCACCATTGCGGTCGATGGATCGGGATACTCCGAGCAGGCCATGAGGATCGTCGCCGCTCTACCGTGGGTTGGGGCTACCCGCATCACCTTGTTGGGTGTGGACGAGGGTGACGGGCGGGCGCCTGCGGCCGTCGAGAGCGCTGCAGCACTGATGGAGTCCCATGCGCTGGTAGTCGATCGCCGGGTCGTACCGCACGATGAGAACGTGTTGACGGTGAACGTTCGACATGAGATCGACAGTTTTCTCGCCGACCATCGATGTGACCTCGTCGTCGTGGGAACGAAAGGCTTGACGGGAAGCAAGCGACTCAGACTGGGTTCCGTGGCCGACTACCTGGCTCATCACGTTCAGTGCTCGATCTTGATCGTTCGCGACACCTACCCACCGAGGTAGCCGCGCGACTACGGCACCATCACGCCGCGGATCACCGCCGCGTGCTCTGGAGTCGAACCACAACAAGACCCGACAACGTCCACTCCCA
>WLWL01000270.1 GCA_012103605.1 Candidatus Nanopelagicales bacterium | reverse complement strand
TTGACGGCGTCGAGTTGGAGTTCGCCGCCGATGCGCTCGAGGAGATCGCAGAACTTGCGCTGATGCGTGGCACGGGGGCGCGAGGACTGCGTGCGATCTTGGAGGACGTTCTCCTACACGTGATGTATGACGTGCCGAGCCGCGAGGATGTCGCAAAGGTCGTCATCAGCGGTGAGGTCGTTCGCGACAAGGTCAACCCCACCATTGTGCCGCTTGAAGTGGATGCGGCTCCGCGCGAGAAGTCCGCGTAGGTCGACCAGCGAGGCGAACCTCGCGTAGCGCGTGTCGCGTTGTGCCCCTGATTTATGTGATCAGCGATTCAATTCGTGCAGCAAGTCGCTGTCCGGGGTGATCTCCTTGCCGTGCAGCAGACGAACGCTTAGCGCTCGTCAGAGGAATCCGAGTGGAAGTTCTCGACCAGCGCGTCGAACGCCTCGGCGTCGTGCGCAGCCAAGCGATCAGTGCCCGATGCGTGATCCGTAGGAGCCGTCGCGTCCTGCGCGCTTTCGCCCTGGTTTTGTCCTGAGTTCTCGCCGTGAGATTGGACGGCGACGACCTCGGAATCGGTGAGCAGTTGCACCATGGCGGCGCGGGAGCGCTCTGCTGCCTGGGTTGCGTGCCGCTGGTAGCAGCGCCACGCGATGGCCATCACCACAGCCAAGAACGCGATCATGCCGAGTGACATCACCAAGGTGCTCACGACTACTCCACGGGGGCTAGTTCTGCCTCTACCTGAAGAGTTTCGGACCCATCGGTCACATTCATCCCCTCGATGTTCCCCGCAGCTGCCAAATCCTCTATCGCCTGGCGGATGCGCCCGATATCGGCACCCGGGCCGGAGATCGTCGCCGACAAGACGCGGGCCCGCATCGAGACCTTCTGCTCCGACTTCACCTTCCGCACTCCGCTGAGAGCCCGACCGGTTGCTTCCAGCACTCCGGGGTCCCCTTCCGGCAGCGCCGAGAACTCCCCGACCCACGGCCACGAGGCCCGGTGGATCGACGAGTCATTGACCCACGACCACACCTCTTCGGTGGTGAACGGCAGGAACGGGGCGAACAGGCGCAGTTGGACAGACAACGCGAGAGACAGGGCCGCCTTCGCGCTCGCTCCCGCCTGCTCTCCCTGGCCACCGTAGGCGCGTTCCTTGACCAGCTCGACGTAATCGTCGGTGAACGTCCAAAAGAACGACTCGGCAAGTTCGAGCGCGCGGGCGTAGTTGTAGTTCTCAAACGCTTGGGTCGCTCGATCCACCACGTCACGCAGCATCGCCAGCATGGACAAATCCAACGGTCGAGTAATCGCCGAGACGTCGTCCACGATGCCCATCGACAAGACGAACTTGCTGGCGTTGAGCACCTTGATCGCGAGCCGCCGACCGATCTTCATTTGGCCGATGTCGAAGGCGGTATCGGTGCCGGGACGCCCCGATGCTGCCCAGTAGCGAACGGCGTCGGAGGAGTACTCATCCAGCAGGTCCATCGGCGTGACGACGTTGCCCTTGGACTTGCTCATCTTCTTGCGATCGGGATCCAGAATCCATCCGGAGATTGCCGCGTTCGACCACGGCAAGCAGTCATCCTCGAGGTGCGCGCGAACAACGGACGAGAACAGCCAGGTGCGGATGATTTCGTGTGCTTGCGGACGAACATCCATCGGATAGACGCGACTCCACAGGTCCGGGTCGCGTTCCCATCCACCGGCGATCTGCGGGCTCAGGGAGCTCGTCGCCCAGGTGTCCATCA
>WLWL01000269.1 GCA_012103605.1 Candidatus Nanopelagicales bacterium | reverse complement strand
CCCCAGCGGCGCGAGGGGGGCCGATCCACGCGGATCGGGCCCCCCTCGGGTGTCGCGTGTTCTAGCCGACGGTCGCAGCGGGGTCTTTCGGGGGTAGCGGCCGGTACTGCCGGTCCCGATTGATCCCCGGCACCTTGTAGCCCAGGCGCTTGGCCGCACTCACTTCCTTGGCAGAATCTGCCTTCGCGAGCGCCGCCAGCGCCTTCACTGCCGCGACCGTTTGGTCCGTAGTGAACGGACAACTGCCCACACCTGAGCCACCGAGCTTCAGGGCAGAAAGCGCAGCACTCGGAGACTTCGCCCCGGGTTCGAAGGACGTCCACCCATCTGCCGGTGGCACGGAGTAGTAGGCAGCGGCCTTCAACATGCCTTTCTTGGCCGCCTTCTTGCCCTTCTTCGAGGTAGCCATCCCCTCGACGAAGTCACCGGTCACGCCTGGAACCCGAAGGTCGTACGTGCCAGCGAGTGCGACTGTCGGCTTGTTGTTGTACGTCGCAGACGCGGAGGGAAGGCCAGCCACGACCTTTGCGGCAACCGGGTTCGCCTTGACTCGCTCTCCAGCCGCAAGGGCAGCCATCATCGCGTCCAGCACTCCCGGGCCCGCAGTCGCGAACGTGTCGGCAAACTCACCGTACTGCTCAGGCGAAAGGAGCTTGTTGTAATTAACGCCGACGTTGCCGACGTAAGCAGCACCCTCACTGGCAGGGATGGAACCGATAGTGCGCGCGCGTTGCTCGAGGTCGTACTGCAGCGTTATTCCGGTGCCAATGATCCCACCCAGGTTCTGAAGCATGGCGGCTGCCGCAGACTGCCCAGAACTAAGCGGTGAGTAACCACCCGCACTGGCTCCAGCCGTTCCCAGAGTTGCAACCGCCGGGTTGACCGTGACTCCGTCGTATGTTGACGACACTGTCGGTAGTCCCGCCAGAAGTCCCGCCAGCATATTCGCAAGCGCGATCGGGTAACCGGCCGAGGAAACCGTCGCCTGCCCAGATGCCACGGCACCGAGGGTTGTCAGGATCTTTTGCAGATCGCCCATTGCCTGCGCGTACCCAGCTTGTCCGGGGGCGTAGTTGTAGCCCTGGACGGAGGGATCTATGAGTGTTTTCCAGGCGTATATGGCGGTCATGTAGGTTTCACCGAAAAAATCAGCGGACGCCATGCATACCGGAAGGGACCCGGCGATCTTTCCGGGGTTGTTTTGGATGAGTGCCTGGGTGGTTTCAGCTCCCATGGACGTACCCCACGCCATGATCTGCTTGACACCCTTGATTCCCCCACCATTGATGTACTTGATGAGGTTTTCGCCGGCCTCAACTCCCTCGGCAACGGCCCAGCCCTGTCGCGCCAACCCGGTACCGGCGAGCGCATAGCCCTGATTCAGGAGCGCGCTTTCGAGTTCGGGCGCACCTTCTGGGACAACAGTTGCTACACCATTCGCTGCATATCCCGCGCCAAGACCGGGGATGGTCACGGGCGAGTAGTACGCGCTAGTGGCGTAGCCCAGCGGAACAGCGATGCCCTCGGGTATCGGCACACTTGCGCTGTATTGCTTGGAGTTCAACAGCACAGTTCCGTTGAAGTTTTCCGGCACTTTGATCTTGAACGTGCTAGCGCCTAGCGGTCCGCTCAGCACACCGTCACAGGTCTCGCCGAGGCCACATGCGTGGTCGTCGGCGTTGGCCGCTGAAGCCGGGACAGCGACGAGCGCTAGTCCGAGGGCCGCTACCACCGCGGTGACGCGGC
>WLWL01000268.1 GCA_012103605.1 Candidatus Nanopelagicales bacterium | reverse complement strand
CATCGGATAGTTCGCGGGCCTGCTTGCCCGAAACTTCCTCGTTCGTGATCGCCGCGAGAACCATCCGGATCGTCCCCGAGCGCAGGTCGTCGCGCGCCTTCATCGCTGTGGACAAATCCGACTGAAGTTGGTCTTTGATAGTGGCCATAGAGGCATCTTGCCACCGCCGGCGCGAACCGCCCGTGTCATCATGGATCCGTGACGACCAGCACCCGCCTACTCACCTCCGCCCTCGTTGCCGGGCTCGGAGCCGTGGCATATGCCCGTTGGGAGTCCGAGCGCTTCACCCTGCGCCGCGCCAGCGTTCGTGCCCTCGCCACACCACAGCCGGATTTGCGCGTACTGCATCTGTCGGATCTGCACCTGGTCCCGGGACAAACGAAGAAGAAGGCGTGGGTGTCCAGCCTGGTGGAACTTCGCCCCGATGCCGTGATCGCCACCGGTGACTTTCTCTCGCACCGGGATGCGATCGGTGAAGTCGTCGAGACTCTCGAGCCATTGTTCGACATTCCGGGTGCTTTCGTTCTGGGCAGCAACGACTATTACGCCCCGAAGCCGATCAACCCCGCGCGCTACCTGACCGGTCCCTCCGGTTTGCAGCCCAATCGCCCGATGCTGCCGTGGCAAGACCTCGTGGCCGGGCTTACGGCCGGTGGCTGGTTGAACCTGTCCAACACAGCATCGCGACTCAAGGCCGATGGCCGAGAGATCGACATCCGGGGCGTCGACGATCCGCATATTGGACGGGACGACTACGGCATGGTTGCCGGCCCCTTCGACCCCGGAGCCGACCTGGCGCTCGCTGTCGCCCACGCCCCCTACCGTCGGGTGCTCGACCCGATGGCGGCGGACGGCGCACACCTGATCATGGCCGGCCACACGCACGGCGGTCAGTTGCGCGTCCCCGGCTACGGCGCACTGGTGACAAATTGCGATCTCGATACTCGGCGCGCCCGTGGCCTCAGTGAGCACCGAGGAAGTGCGTTGCACGTCAGCGCGGGGTTGGGCACCTCGCCGTACGCGCCGTTCCGCTTCGCCTGCCCGCCCGAGGCGACGCTGTTAACGCTCACCTCATGACCTGAGTTTCTCTTTCCGAGGCTCAACTCGGAGCGATCGTGGCGCGAGGAGTGATCGGGCGATGTCTGGTCGGGACGCTCGGCTACACTCGCGTGGCCCTTCCAGGGCACTCGGGGTGTGGCGCAGCTTGGTAGCGCGCTTCGTTCGGGACGAAGAGGTCGTGGGTTCAAATCCCGCCACCCCGACGCTGGATGGGGCAGGTGCCCTCGCACCTGCCCCATCAATTTCCCGTCGTTTCCCCGAGGAGGCCCGGTGAGCGTTCCCGACCGACGGCCATCGCGCTCGGACCTCGGGCCTGTGACTCGCGAGTACGTCAAGGCCATGGGCTGGCGCTCGGTCAACATGCACACCCACATCTCACTCGTCCACTCCTACGTGTACGTCGAGGTGCCCAAGGCCGGGTGCGGGACCATGAAAGCGACTCTCGGTGGTCTCGAAGCCGCACGCAAAGGTCCCGGGCTGGTGCGCCGGGTGCAGGAAGCCCCGCACAACCGCATCAATGCCACACCCTTCGTCAAGCCATTCCAGTTGCCACCGGATCTACTGGAGGAAACCCTCGCGTCCTCGTCCTACCGACGCTTCACGGTTGTCCGCGACCCGGCTACGCGGGTGTTGTCTTCTTATCTGGAAAAGATCAACCAAGGCTTGAAGCAAAGCGAGTCGATCGCCG
>WLWL01000267.1 GCA_012103605.1 Candidatus Nanopelagicales bacterium | reverse complement strand
GACTGACGATCGATGCGAGGAACACGGCAACGAGCAGCGTGAGGACGTGAGTCGCACGGCTATATTTCCGCAAGCCGTTCATGTGGCGTTAACTCACCTTTCGTTCTCCGGTTCCACACTCGTTCTAGTGTGGAGATGAGTGTCGCCACACACCCGCGCCACCTACACATCACCTACGAGGGGACCGGAAAGCCTGTGCGCCAGGATCAGCAGCACCGTTACCTCGCGACACCATGATGCATCATGAGGTTCAGGTGCGACGCGTGCAGCGACACTTCCTCCAATCCGTCTGCTCGTGCGGCTGGCTCGGCGCCGCCCGTCGATCCTCCTCTCTGGCAGCAGAAGAAGGTCAAGATCACGCGATCCTCTTCGATGGGGCATTCACGGGTACTCCCCCCGAGGGTGGCGAGTAGTTCGACGCTCTGATGCAGTCCGTCACAGGTGCCGGCTGTCGTGTCAGTCGATGACTGATCCCTAGGCTTCGGTGCCATGCAAAGGGCCCATCCGACCTGCGACGACGCCGCCATCTCGTGCGGTTGCCGCCTAGCATGAGCGATCTCGTCGAGCCACTCCCCGGAGTTCCATTGGCAGCTCGCCGTTCTTTGTGGGTGGGCTACACCCTCTACCTTCTCGGAGCGTTGACATTCGCAATCAATGGCTCCGTATCGAAAGCAATCCTGCTCAGCGGGATCGACGCTGCTCGCCTTTCCCAACTGCGCGTGACCGGGGCTTTCGTAATTCTTCTCGCCTTCATCGTCATTTCTCGCCCACGGCGCTTAGTGATCCATCGCTCGGAGTGGCCGTTCTTGATCGCCTACGGGATTCTCGGCGTCGCAATGACGCAGTACCTCTTCTTCGTTGCACTGCGTTACCTGCCCGTCGGCGTCGCGCTCTTGATCGAATTCACTGCACCCGTCTTCGTCGCGCTGTGGTTCCGCTTCGTTCTTCGAGAGCCAACGCGACGGACGGTATGGCTGGCATTGACCGTCGCCCTGCTGGGACTCGCACTCGTGGCGGAGGTGTGGCGCGGCTTCTCCTTCGAGGTGATTGGCCTATTGGCCGCACTCGGAGCGGCGCTCGCGCTGAGCACCCACTACTTGATTACCGATCGGCAGATGCGACTACCGGAACCCCGGGACCCGGTGTCATTGACTATGTGGGGTTTTGGCTTTGCGTCGTTGTTCTGGGTCATCGTTCAACCGTGGTGGAGCTTTCCCTGGTCCGACTTATCCGGCACCAGTTCGGGAGATCTCGGAGCACCTCTCGGCGATCAGCCGTTGTGGGGCCTGTCCTTGTGGATGATCGTGATGGGAACGGTGGTTCCGTTCTGGCTGGTCGTGGCATCGATGCGCCATCTCCGCGCGTCCCAAGCGTCCGTCGTTGGATTGACCGAACCGCTGCTCGCGATCCTTATCGCGTGGCTCGTTCTCTCGGAGTCCTTGGGCATGGTTCAACTCGTCGGTGGTGCACTCATCCTGACAGGGGTGGTCTTAGCGGAACGATCGCGGCAGCAGCGCTGAGTAGTCTGACGTCGTGCCGAATCCACGTTCCCCTGACGCAGAGGGAGTGTGTTTTCCCCTTGGAGGGGACGGCCGACGCAGCACATCCGCCACTGGTCGAGCAGTTTTCGCCGACTCCATCCGCGCCGTCGATCCGGCAATCGCGGCTCGCATCGAACACACCCGCGACTGGCGCAAGGGGTACATCGCTCCCTTGCGAGACATAGTTCTCGCCGCTGCGCAGTCGCCGG
>WLWL01000266.1 GCA_012103605.1 Candidatus Nanopelagicales bacterium | reverse complement strand
GGCAAGGCGCGATCGATGGATCGGCCGACGAGGCCGCCAGACCCGATGGTCCAGGAATGAGGAAGTGGTCCGGAGATCACGCGTCGAAGTTATCGTGCGGATCTCGCACCGTGACGTAGAGAGGTTTCCCCAGCGACATGTTTGTCGAAGCCCCGACGTATTGGGCAATGATGCCCAAAGACAGAAGAGTCGCGCCGCCGACGACCAAGATCGCGACGAATGTTGACGCCCAGCCCCCAACGGGGATATCACCCAGCAGGCTCCCGGCGATTACGTAGACCGTCAACACCGCCCCGAGTGCTACGAAGACTGCACCGATCAGGGAGACGAACAGCAAGGGGCGCGTGCCTGTGGACACCACGAGGCGACCGAAATGGCCGAGCAGGCGCGAGAAGGGGTAGTTGCTGGCAGGTCGACCTTCGATGCGGTTGACCACGGGTGCGGTACACACGGTGGACACCACCCACGTCAAGGCAACGTCGAGGTAGACACCAGAGCCGGTGTAGGCGGCGACGCTTCTTCCGATCTCACCATGGATGAGTCGGTAGGAGTTGAAGCTTTCGAACTCACGACCTGCAAGAACTCGAACGAAGAGCCATTTGGCGACCCGTGACGAGAAATTACGCAGAGCGCCGTGGGGGACCGAATCCTGCGGATCGGCGTACACGAGTTGAGCCCGACGGCTGAGTGCAGCATCGAGAAGGTCACCGAAGAAACGAGGGTCGTGCTGGCCGTCCTCGTCCATAGTCACGATCCAGGTTCCTGAGCTAGCGGTCATCCCAGCCAATGTGGCGGGGTGCTGACCAAAATTTCGAGAAAGCCAGACCGGGCGAATGATTTCATGGGCGGCCGCCAGGTCGCGGACGACGTCATCGGCGGAACCAGGCCCGTGATCCCACACCAAGATGATCTCGGAAATCCGATACTTATTGCCGTCTGGACTGGCGCAATCTTGCGCGTAAGGAAGTAGCTCGTCGATGACCGAGTTCAGGGTGGAAGCCCCGGCGTACACCGGGATCACCACACTGATGTCGTGCACCCGGATGCTGCGCGCCCGGACGTCTTCTGATGACACGTGTGCAGCCTAGTTGAGGTTGTGCTGACTCCCTTGTGGCGTTCGCTTAGAGTTTTCTGGTGCCGCGCCCGCTCATCTTCACTGCGACCTTCAATGAGAGGGGCAATGTGGAGGCATGGGTCCGAGGTTCGCATCGAGCCTGCCCCGACGCGGACCTCCTGGTCATCGATGATTCCTCCCCGGATGGAACGGGGAGATTGCTGGAGGATATTGCCCGGGAGGCACCGTATTTGCGTCTGATTCACCGGTCGGAAAAGCAGGGTCTGGCTTCTGCGCACTTGATGGCGATGCGGTTCGCGCAGGAGAATTCGTATGACCTTTTGGTCACGATGGACGCTGATGGTTCCCACCAGGCGTGGCAGATTCCCGAACTGCTTCGAGCTGCCCGTGATGTCGACTTTGTGATTGGAACGAGATACCGCGGTGGTCATCACCGTGCCGGCACCGGGCGCCGACTGTTGAGTTGGGGGGCGAACTCCGCCGCTCGTGCGCTCTTGCCGACGGGTTTGAGTGAGTACACGACATCGTTCCGCGTGTTCAGCCCGACAGCACTAGACGTGGTGCTGAATGCTTCCCTACGCGATGAGGGTTACGCATTCTTCCTGGAAGTCGTCGAAGCGATTCATCAAGCGGGCTTGACGGTGACGGAGGTTCCTATTGAATTTCTCGATCGCGT
>WLWL01000265.1 GCA_012103605.1 Candidatus Nanopelagicales bacterium | reverse complement strand
CTACCGAAACTCTTTTAGCGACGCTAGAAGGGGTTGGAGCCGCCCGCGCCGTCGGATGGGCGGCCAGCAGCTCCTGTCTTCTTGTATCGGCGCCACGGCCCGGGCAGCACCCAGATGAACATGCTCAACACCCACACGAGAAGCGTGCCCCACAGCCAGCCCCAACCACTGATGGAGATGCCGTCGGTAAACAGCGCAGTCACTGCCAACGCCAGGAAAGTCGACGCCAGTCCCGTCAGTGGCACCAGCGACCCCGCGTGACGCAGCAGCGTGCGGAACATCAACCATGTGAGCAACGCGGAGAGGATGGCGAACACCACCAAACTCACCAGGAAGCCCGTCACGCCGTCGATCGTGAAGTCACTCACGATCAGTGAGGCGAGGAGAAGGCCCAGTGCGTTACCGCCGAGGCCAAGAAGCCAACCCATCAACCATCTACCCATGCACCGACCCTAGAAGGTTCGACGGTGTGCGTCCACGACATTGCTCGGAAAGCCACGCCGACGACAAGAACCGCCCCTAGGGGCGCATCCTGGCCCGCTACGTTGACCCCGTGGCCGTCTTAGCTTTACCAGCGACGCTCCTCGTCGCCTGGGTGCTAGCCATTATCGGTGTCACGCCGCCGGGAGCGGACCCCGGCGATGCGTTCGCGCAGACCGCGATGCGCTGGATGATGACGATGCCCGCGGGTTACCTCGTCATCGCCAGCGGGATCATGCACACTGTTTTCGCTCGGTCGACGGCGAAGAACATTGGGTGGACGACAAACGGTTTCCAATACGAGCTCGGCTTCGTGAGCATCGGCCTGGGTATCGCCGGTGTTGCCGCCGCCTACCTCGGGGGCACCTCGTGGCTGGTGCTCTCCATCGTGATGAGTGTCTTCCTGCTCGGTGCCGCGGGCCTGCACGTCAAGGAGATGGTCCGTGATCGCAACTTCGCTCTAGGGAACACCTGGGTGCTGCTCTACGACATCGGGCTGCCCGTGTCGCTCATCGCCCTGCTGGTCGCCGGCGCCGCCTAGAACGGCCGAAGCGGCCGTCGCGCCTTGGGGTGTACGACGACCGCTCCGGGTCTAGCGCCCGGCACGCTCCCCTGCGGGGTGCCGGGCAGTCTGGATTACTTCACTCGGAAATTGTAGAACTCCGAAAACGACTTGTACTTGCGTTTCACCTTGCTGGCTTTGGCTTTCACCGTGCAGGTGCCCTTCTTCTTGCCCTTCACGGACACCTTCCCCGATGAGGACGTCTTCACCGAGCACACGTCCTTGCCTGAGGTGACGCTCCAGTTGATCTTCTTGCCCTTGAGCTTGTAGTCCTCATCGGTCTTGGTCTGGGTCTTCTTCGCGACGGTGACCATCGACCCCTTCTTGATGGTCTTCTTCGCCTTATCGGCCGCGAGCGTCGCGGTCTGTGTACCCATACTCAAGGCGACGTCGTAGGTGTAGCTGACCGGCGCGTACGCGCCCCCACCGGGCGTGGTCACCGTGAACGAGCACCGCTTCGGTGCGATCGCGGTACCCAGCATCCGGATCTGCGGCGGGATCGACCGCGTCGACAACACCTGACACGGACCATCCACCGGAGTCGTGATCCGCGGTGCCTCACCGGTCATCGTCGTGAACTCCACCGGCGAGTACCCGTACCCGAGCACGTTCCCGGTCTCCACCGGCAGCCACGCGTCAACACCAACGGTCAAAGAGAAGTTATCGGCGAACGGAGCCGGATTCACCACCGCCGCTCGAGCCGTCGTGTCCTGAG
>WLWL01000264.1 GCA_012103605.1 Candidatus Nanopelagicales bacterium | reverse complement strand
AGCCGCGAACGACGCTGAAGATGCCGGACACGATGAGCCAGATGATGAAGATGACCGCCAGGAGCTTGCCGGCCGACGCCGTGTTCACGACCGCCCAGATTCCCAGGATCAAGGTGACGGCTCCCAAAGCGAGCAGGATCCACCAGTTCTTGCCGATCGACCCCATCAGGTCGTCGTCTTCGACTATCACTACGTCCGAGTTCGACATGCGCGTCCTCCCGATGCCTGCGACGGGGTGTCTCCCCAAATGCCGAGCCAATGCTAAGGGCGATAGCCCGAATTTTGGGGATGTCACCCCGCGATGAGCCCCGATTCCCGGTGATCGAGCCCTTGTTCAGTCGTCGATGCGCCACATTTCCGGGTTCAGCCACGTTTCGGTGATCGCATCTAGCTCGCCCGATTCGGACATTTCGGCAAGGGCGCGGTCAACGCACGCAACGAGTGGATTTCCTTCAACCATCGCGAAGGACATCGCAATGTTTGGGGGGTCTACTCCCGCAACGCTCGAGACTTCCACACCCGCCACCTCTTCTAACCACTGGCCCGTGGAGGCGTCGAGAAGTCGGGCATCGGTCGATTCCCGCGCTTGCTCCATTTCAGATCCGGCGCGGGCCCACATGGCCAGACCGCCCCCCTCGGGGATCCATCCCTTCTCGAGCAGCCACGGGCGACCGGCGCCTTGCACCGGCGCAGCGAACCGCAAAGCCGATGGTGGCGTCTGCGAGTTCACTCCCAGGAGTATTCGACGAACGTCGTCATTACTCACATCAAGCACTGTGGTTGTCTCCAGGTACGGAGTCGTGTACGCAATCGCCGGAAACTCATCCGGGCGAGCGACATATCCGTCCACCGCAATATCGAAGTCAACAAAGGTTCCGGTGAGAACGTCTTCTGCGGGGGCGAACTCCCATGTGACCTCTTGCGGACGGAAACCAAGTTGTTCGGCTACGGAATACGCAAGTTCAGACTCAAATCCGAGCCGGTCTGCCGGCTCATCTGACAGAAAGAACGGCTGCGCAGGGGCGGTGGAGGTTGTGAAGGTGAGGGCGCCGGGTTCAACAGTCGTGAGGTTGGGCCTTGAGCACGGGTCAAGGGCTTCGAGTTCTGGCTGCACATCGTCGGGCTGCGCAATGACGTTAGGAGCCCCATCAACGGCCGCATCAGCCGCGCACGCGCTTACAAGAACGCATCCGAGAGCAAGAGCGAGTAGGCCTCGCACCTGGTCAGTCTCCGCCCCGCGGGAGCGAGGCATGAATCTCTTGACACTCAGGGCAGATGGGGAACTTTGACGGATCCCGACCAGGCGTCCACTTCTTTCCACACAACGCTGTCACAGGTTTGCCCGTCACCGCGCTCTCAACAATCTTGTCCTTCTCGACGTAGTGAGCGAAACGTTCGTGATCTCCATCGTCGACCGAATCTCTACGTTCCTCCAGGAGCGTGTCCCCTTCAAAGGAAGGAAGAGGATCCACAGATGTCGTATCGCTCATTTGCTGAGTCTATGCGGATCCGCCGTTGACTTCTGCCCCCGGACTGGCTTTCCGGACCCCGGTGACACCATCAGATTTGATACCCCCTAGGGTATACACATGACAACGCAGAATCTGACAGAAGAAACCTTCGCCACCGTCGTAGGTGGCAGCGACATCGTGCTCGT
This sequence comes from Candidatus Nanopelagicales bacterium, assembly GCA_012103605.1. Taxonomy (GTDB): domain Bacteria; phylum Actinomycetota; class Actinomycetes; order S36-B12; family S36-B12; genus S36-B12. The sequence continues at coordinate 112 of WLWL01000264.1, read as the reverse complement.
CGACTTCTGGGCATCCTGGTGCGGCCCATGCCGGACGTTCGCCCCGGTGTTCGAAAAGGTCGCCGAAGCGAATCCCGACATCGTCTTCGCCAAGGTCGACACCGAGGCCGAG
>WLWL01000263.1 GCA_012103605.1 Candidatus Nanopelagicales bacterium | reverse complement strand
TCCCAGCACATGCTCGCACCGGACGATCCCTTCCCCCGAGGATTCCGGCTGTGACAGCCGAGCCGACTCGCGCAGCGCCGCTCTCGCCGCACCCCGAGCGCCTCGCACCCGAGCAGCCGCACTACGCGGAGATCATGCACGCCCACGATGCCGCGTGCGAGCGCGGAGAATTCGGATACCTCGATCCACGGACCGGCCTTTTCGTCATGACAGCGACTTTTCATCTCGACCGCGGACAGTGCTGTCACAATGGGTGCCGGCACTGTCCGTACACCGGAGCCGGGGAGGGTCTATGACCGTTCGACCGTTCGTCGCCGAGCGTCCACGCGAGTATGCGCCGACACCCCCGGCGATCAACCGCCGTGACGCACCGGCCGGTCTGCCGCCTGGACCGCGAGCGAAGGTGCCCGGCGAATTGCTTGTTCGTTTCCAACGGGACACACCGTCGTTCTTGCTGGATATGCGCAACCGCTACGGGCCAGCGTCCTCTTTCTTTCTCGGAGGTCAACTGTTCCTGGGCATGTTCTCCCCGGCCATGGTGCACGAAATTACCGTCGCGCAGCAGAGCTCGTTCATCAAGGGCGTGGGCTTCGAGCGCATGCGCAAGGTTCTCGGCGCCGGGCTCTTGACCAACGAAGAGCCGATCCATCTTCGCCACCGGCGCATGATGCAGCCGCCCTTCCACAAGGCCCGGCTCGATGCCTATGCCGAGGAGATGTCTGCGCTCTCGCGCGCCACCGTCGACTCCTGGCAGGTCGGCTCCACCATCAAGCTGGCGCCGGAGATGATGCGCCTGACTCTGCTGATCGTCGCGCGCACGCTCTTCGGTACCGATGCTGATCGCCACACCGATCAAATCGCTGAGTCCATGGAGATCGCCATTGATCGCATCGAGCGAACCATGCTGCCCGGCCTGGATCGACTCGACTCCCTGCCCTTGCCTTACTGGCGCAAGTTCCGACAAGCGGCCGACGAGCTAGCTGCCATCGCCGAAGATCTCATCGCCGAGCGTCGACAGCGCAACGCCGAGGGCGATGACCTTCTCGGTTTGCTGCTGGCTCTTCGCGATGAGGACGGATCGGCGTTCACCGACGACGAAGTTCGCGACGAAGCACTCACCTTGATTCTGAGCGGCCACGAGACGACGGCCAATGCGTTGACCTGGGCCTTTAGTTGGCTGGGCACCCGCCCCGACGTGTTCGGGGCGCTACGTGACGAGGCTCTTGCGCAGGACTGGATCACCAAAGGGGCCCCCGCGACGGTTGCCGATGTGATGAGCACCGATGTTGCCGGCCAGGTGGTCTCGGAGTCGCTTCGACTCGCCCCGCCTGTCTGGGTAGCTCCCCGCAGAGCCCTCCAGGACGTCGTTGTTGAGGGTGTGCACGTACCGGCGGGAGCCCACGTCCTGATCAGCCAATACGTCACCCACCGAGATCCTTCGTACTTTCCCGATCCGCATACATGGGAGCCGGCACGATGGACGCCGCAACTACATGCGGACCTCCCACGCGGCGCGTACTTCCCCTTCGGTGCCGGGACTCGCAAGTGCCTCGGTGACCAGTTCGCCCTACTCGAAGCGCGCATCATCTTGTTGCACGCCGCCGCCCGTCATCACCTGATGCCAGCGGATTCGCTGCATCCGATTCCGCGCGCCGAACCGCGAGCCACCTACCGCGCCAAGGGTCCAGTGCCCATGGTGGTCACGTAACGCAGAGCTCACGTCACCACGTATCGTGATTCCCATGTTGGGGGTCAGGACTCTTGCTGCGGCC